>NZ_JAELTI010000039.1 GCF_016428755.1 Allobosea sp. ASV33 | reverse complement strand
GATCGAGCCCGCCCGTTTCGCCGAGATGCCCGAGGTCGACCGCGTCCTCGGCAATGACGAGAAGCTGCGGCCTGAGAACTGGGCTGCGCTCGCACGCTCCAACAGCCTCGGCCATCCCGACACGACGACCACCGACAAGCTCGATGTCGGCGACATCATGGTCCGCACCGCCATGCGCGCGCCGGTCACCGGCCGCTTCGCCGGCCATACGCGCGGCTTCGTCCAGGTCCAGAACGGCTGCGATCATCGCTGCACCTTCTGCGTCATCCCCTTCGGGCGCGGCAATTCGCGCTCGCTCGCCATCGCCGATGTCGTCGCGCAATGCCGTACACTGCTCGAAGCCGGCGCCCGCGAGATCGTGCTGACCGGCGTCGACCTCACCAGCTATGGCCGCGATCTGCCCGGCGAGCCGACGCTGGGCGCGCTCGCCGGAGCGATCCTGCGCGCCTTGCCAGACCTGCCGCGCCTGCGCCTCTCCTCGATCGATGCGGTCGAGGTCGACGACACCTTGCGCGACCTGCTCGCGACCGAAGCGCGCCTGATGCCGCATCTGCATCTGTCGCTGCAGGCCGGCGACGACCTTATCCTCAAGCGCATGAAGCGCCGCCACAGCCGCGACGATGCCATCCGCTTCTGCGCGGAAATCCGCGCCTTGCGCCCCGACATCGTCTTCGGCGCCGATCTCATTGCCGGCTTCCCGACCGAGGACGAGGCGATGTTTACCCGCTCGCTCGACCTCGTCGCCGAATGCGGGCTGAGCTTCGTCCACGTTTTCCCCTATTCGGCACGCCCCGGCACGCCGGCCGCCCGGATGCCACAGCTCTCGGGAGAGATCGTCTCGGAGCGTGCCGCGCGGCTGCGTGCAGCGGCAAGCGCCGCGCAGGCCCGCCATCTCACAGAACGCATCGGTCGCCCGCTCAGCGTCCTGACCGAACGCGGCAATACCGGCCGCGCCGAGGATTTCACGCTGGTTCGCTTCGCGAGAGACGTCGCGCCGGGCGAGATCGTGCCGGTCACCGGCCACGCCGCCGACGGCAAGGCGCTTCTCGCGGCCTGAACGCGTTTCCTGGAAAGAATAGCCGCCTCGGTCGCCGATGGGAGGAGGAGTGACCGAGGCGGCAGAGCCATGCCCGGAATGGCAGACCCATTCCTTAGACGCGGCAGCCCGCCAAAAGGTTCAAAGCGTCACGCGACGACCGAGCCACGCACGCGCTGGACCTGATTGTTGCAGTATCCGCGCGTGTTCCAGACCGGCTCCAACGGTTGGGTGCCGCCCTCGGCATCGCGCGCCCGTGCCATGACGACGAACGGACCGGGCTGTCCGACGACGATCTCCGTCTCGAAGCGCTGCCAGGCGAAGCGCCCCTCGCCGGCCTGCAATGCGACTTCGCTCCAGCTCTCGCCGCCATCCCCGGAAACTGCGACCGATTCCAGTGGAACGGCGCCGCTCCAGGCAAAGCCCGCGACCTTCAATCGCTCGCCCTGCTGCACCACGAAGCCGTCGAGCGGTGCCGTGATCAACGATTTCACCGGCATGTCGGTGATGACAACGAAATTCGACGGATCGAGCGGCTCGCCGGGACGAACCGGCCGGATCGGCATCCGATAATCCGTCCCGCGCATCTTCTCGCCGTCATGCTCGATATCGCGCAGGCTGATCCGGTCGAGCCATTTCTGCCAGGCCGAGCCGGGATAGCCCGGCGCGACTATACGCAAGGGCCCGCCATGCAGGCGCGGCAAGGGCTCGCCATTCATGGCGAAGGCGATCAAGGTTTCCGGCGCCACCGCCTTGGCCATCGGCAAGCCGCGCGAGAGCGCCGCTTTCTCCGGCTTGCCGATCTGACGGTCCGGCGCGTAATGCGCGGTATAGATCGCGCCCGGCCTCGGGCCGGCATGCTCCAGCACATCCGCCAGCCTGACCCCGGTCCAGCGCGCGCAGCCGACGGCGCCGAGCCGCCATTGCAGGCCGTCCGTCGCCGGCGAAAAGCGCGAGCGGCCATTGCCGGCGCATTCCAGGACGGCGGTGACCGTGACGGTCTCGAAACGCTGGCGCAGGCCTTCGACGGTCCACACCTCCGGGCGCTCGACCTCGCCATCGATGGTCAGCGTCCAATCGCTGTCGTCGTCGATCTCCGGCAGATGGCCATTATTGCGGATGAAGAAGGAATCGACCGGCGTGATCGGCTCGTCGAGCAGCGCGAGCGCCGGCTCGGCATTCAGCGCCTCCTCCTCATGGACATGGAGGCCGGGCTTGAGGCGCCGCAGCAGCGGCAGTTCGACGAGTCGATGGGGCAAGCAGCGATGATCTCCGGCGGCGCGGGGCGGTCACCCGTCCCAGCGAAAGCCGACAAGAGATGACACGATGCCCGCCCGCCTGTCGACCGTTACCCGGCCTCAGCGCTTGGCGACGACCTCCTCGCGCAGCGCCCGGCGCAGCACCTTGCCGACATTGGTCTTCGGCAGGCTCTCGCGGAAGAAGATTTGCTTGGGCACCTTGTAGCCCGTCAGGTTCTCCTTGCAGTAGGCCCGCAGCGCATCCGCCGTCAGCGTCGGGTCCTTGCGCACGACGAAGGCGGTGACCGCCTCGCCGGAATGCTCGTCCGGCAGGCCGATCACCGCCGATTCCAGCACGCCGGGATGCGAGGCCAGCACGTCCTCCACCTCGTTCGGATAGACGTTGAAGCCGGAGACCAGGACCATGTCCTTCATCCGGTCGACGACCTTGACCTGCCCGTCCGGCAGCATGACGCCGACATCGCCGCTGCGGAAATAGCCGTCCGATGTCATGGCCTTGGCGGTCTCGTCCGGGCGGTTCCAGTAGCCGGCCATCACCTGCGGCCCGCGGATGCAGATCTCGCCGGCCTCGCCGAGCGGCATGTCGTTGCCCTCGGCATCGCGAATCGCGATCTCGGTCGAGGGGATCGGATAGCCGATCGTGCCGCTGAACTCGGTCAGGTCCGGCCGGTTGATCGTGGCGATCGGCGAGGTCTCGGACAGGCCGTAGCCCTCGATGATCGGCCGGCCGGTCACCGCTTTCCACTGCTTGGCGACCGCGGCCTGCGTCGCCATGCCGCCGGCTACCGCGAAGCGCATCTCCGAGAAATCGACCTGGCCGATATCGGGATGGTTGGCGAGCGCGTTGTAGAGCGTGTTGACCCCGGAGAAGAGCGTGAAGCGGCTCGCCTTCAGCGTCTTGATGAAGCCGGGAATGTCGCGGGGATTGGCGATCAGCAGGCTCTTGGCGCCGATGCGCAGCATGAACATGCAGCAGCAGGTCAACGCGAAGATGTGGTAGAGCGGCAGCGCGGTGACCATGACATGCTGGTAGTCGCTGCGTCCGAGCGGCGGCTCCAGCACCCATTCCAGCCAGAAGCCGGCCTGCTGGACATTGGCGGCGACGTTGCGATGCGTCAGCGTCGCGCCCTTGGCCACGCCGGTCGTGCCGCCGGTATATTGCAGGAAGGCGACGTCCTCCGGCACGACCGTCACCGGCGCCATCCGGGCCCCGCCCTGCAGGATCTGCTGGAAGCCGATCGAGCCCGGAAGATCGAACGGCTTCACCACCTTCTTGATCCGGCGCGCGACGAAATTGACGATTTTGCCCTTGAAGCCCATCAGGTCGCCGGCCGTGGCGATGACGATGGAATCGAGCTTCAGGTTCGGCTTCGCTTCCTCGACGACATGGGCGAAGTTCTCAATCACCACGAGCACCCGCGCCCCGGCATCGTTGATCTGATGCGTCAGCTCGCGCGCCGTATAGAGCGGATTGACATTGACGACGGTGAAGCCGCCGAGCAGCACGCCGAAGATGGCCGCCGGATAGGCCAGGATATTCGGCATCATCAGGGCAACGCGGTCGGCCTTCTTCAGCCCCTTGGCCTGGAGCCAGCCGGCAAATGCCTCGGCGGCGCGGCGCGTCTCGGCGAAGGTGATCGCCTTGCCGAAGCTCTCGAAAGCGGGGCGATTGGGATAGGTCGCGCAGGCGGAGGCGATCAGGTCCGCCAACGTCCCGATCTTCGTCTCGTCGAGTTCGGGCGGAACGGCCGGCGGGTAATGCGCAAGCCAAGGGCGCGAGGCGTTCCTGGCCTGCGTGGCGCCAGTCGCAGTCATGTTTCCCTCCCTGGTGCCCGGTTAGCCGCTTTGGAAAGCGGGTTCCGGTGCATTTTCATGATCGTACAGTGCGGAACAGCAGCCGGCAGCGCAAGCGCCAGCCGCCATAAGCCGTAGAATGTTCACATCTAAACAGTCCGCTCGGCACGAAATCAAGCCCAAACCAGGAGCCCTGCGAGGGCTACCGGCGGGAAGGAGGGTGGTCGAGGTCGAGATCAGCGCCCTTGCGCCACGGCGAGCGCCTGCGCGGAGACCACCGCCTCGGCCGGCTTTCCGGCGAGTTCCGCGAGATGGTCGAAACGCGCGCTGAACGAGCCCACGCCGGATGTGGCCGAGCGCAGTTCGACGATCAGCCCGGTCATCTCGGCTTCCGGCACCAGCGCCTTGATCTGGTCCCAGCCGCGCCAGCCGGCGCGGGTGTCGTAGCCGAGAATCTGCCCGCGCCGGGCGGAGATCAGCGCCGATGCCCGCGACATCGCCTCCGAGGGAATGACGACATCGACCGACAGGATCGGTTCGAGCAGGACCGGCTTCGCCTGCGGCATCGCCTCGTTCATGGCGAGCCGCGCCGCCTGCCGGAAGGCCATGTCGGAGGAATCGACCGTGTGATAGGTGCCGTCGGTCAGCGTCACCGCGACATCGACGATCGGGAAGCCGAGCGGCCCCTTCTCGCAGAAATCGCGCATGCCGGCCTCGACCGAGCCGATATACTGGCGCGGCACGACGCCGCCGGTGATCTTGTCGACGAACTGGATGCCCTCCCCGCGCGGCAGCGGCGCGACCTCGATCACCACGTCGCCGTATTGGCCATGGCCGCCGCTCTGCTTGCGATGCCGGCCGCGCGCGCCGGCCTGCCCGCGGATCGTCTCGCGATAGCCGACCTGCGGCGTCTTGCTGGTCACCGTCACGCCATAGCGGCCCGCGAGCTTCTCCAGCGCGACGCGCAGATGCATCTCGCCCTGGCCGGACAGGCGGGTCTCGCCGAGTTCCGGCACCTGCGTCACCGCCAACGCCATGTCCTCCTCGGTCAGGCGCTGCAAAGCCGCCGCGAGCCTGACATCGTCCTTGCGGTCCTTGACCGCGATGGCGAAGGCATGGACGGCCTCGGGCGGCGCGACCGCGCTGACCACGCTCGCCCGCGCCTTGCCGAGCATGAAGGCCTCGCCCGTGGAGATGCCGTCGAGCTTGGCGAAGCCCGCGACCTCGCCCTCCTGCGCCGCGGGCTTGCGGCTCTGCTCCGATCCTTTCAGCGAGACGACGCCGGCGATGCGCGCCTCGACACCGCCCGAGGAGGTCACGACATCGCCCTCCGCCAGCCGCCCGCGCATCACCCGCGCCAGCGAGAGCTTGCCGCCCTGGCTCGAATGCCAGGTCTTCATCACCTGTGCGAGCGGCGGTCCTTCCGGCAGGATGCCGGCCCGGCCACGCGTCTCCGCCAGCCCCGGCGCCTCGTGCCGGAGCGCCTTGAGCAGGCGCGTCACGCCATTACCGCGCTCGGCGGCGCCGATCAGCACCGGCACGACATGGCGATGCTGCAACTCGCGAGCGAGATCGTCGAAGACGCGGTCGCGCGGCGGTTCCATGTCCCCCAGCAGTTCCTCCATCAATTCGTCGTCATAATCGGCGAGCTTCTCCAACATCGAGAAGCGCGCGTCCTTCTCGCGGCCGGCCTCGTCGACCGCCAGCGGCACGATCTCGCTGGGTGCGTGCTCGCGGTAGATGAAGGCCCGTTCCAGCGCGAGGTCGATGAAGCCGACCGCGATGCCGTTCTTCCAGATCGGGATCTGGCGCAGCAGCAGCGGCGTGCGCGAGGCGCGCTGCAGGATGCCGAGCGTCTCGCGCACCCGGCGCGAGGCCGTGTCGATCTTGTTGAGGAACAGGAAGCGCGGGATGTCGGCTTCCTCCAGCTCGCGCAGCACGAGCTCCAGCGCCGGGGCCTTCCTGTCATCCGCCTCGCAGACGACGACGGCGGCGTCCACCGCCGGCAGCACATGGCGCATCTCGTGCAGGAACTCGACCGAGCCGGGGCAGTCGATGAAATGGAAGGTATCGCCCAGGAAATCGACGGTCGCGACCGAAGGCTCCGTGCTCATCTGGTGCGCGCGCGCTTCCGGCGCCGCATCGCCGACCGTGTTGCCCCCCTTCACCGTACCGGTGCGGGTCAATGCCCCGCATCGCATCAGGATGCTTTCGAGCAGCGTCGTCTTGCCGCTCTGGAAGGGGCCGACGAGCGCGATGCATCGCGGCCCCGCGCTTCGGGTGCCAGTTGCGGAGACTCCGTTCTGTGCCGATGCGGGCATGGTTTCCTCCTTCGGGACTGGCCGCGATGGAGGAGAAGGTTTGGCGACCCCGGCTCCGGCGCGGTGGAAACCCGGCGGGAACAGCGCATGCGCTCACGCCGGACGGGCGGCGGTCGCTCCGGCCCGACAAGGTCGGGCGGCCGTCGGAGAGGCAGTGGGGGAGAGGTTCGCGCCGATCGGGAGCGGACGCAAGCGCTTTGTCGGGGCGAAGACGAGCGGGCGAAGCCCCAGCGAGCCATGACGGCGCGTGCACCATCCGGACGGCTATCCCGCCGTCCCGACCTATGATTTCATCAGGCCTGCACCGCCCGGCTGCCCGTGCAGACAGCATGGCCGGCGACCACGCGCGCCTCGCTGCTTTAGCAGCCGGGAACCGGAAGGATCGCCGGACATTCTACGGGCGGGCCGCCAATGCGGCGGCGACGAGCATGGAGAACGGCCGATGGCTGAGAACGCTTCGCAAATGGAACTGGACGAACGCATCGCCCTGCTCAGACGCAATATTTCCGAACTGATGGAGCAGGCGACGGGAGCTTCCGGCGCCGCGGTGGAGGAGGCCCTCGCCAACCGCCTCAGCGAGCAGCAGGACATGCTCAACGAACTGCTGAAGAAGCGCGAGGCGATGGGGTAGCGACCACCTTCCAGGAACGGTTGCCCTAGACAGAACCGCACCGTCATTCCGGGGCTTCGCGTCAGCGAAGAGCCCGGAACCCAGAACCGATACCGTTTCCGGAAAAGCGCGGTTAGGTCTCCGCTTAAGTTCAAAACGGCATCGGTTCTGGGTTCCGGGCTCAGGCCTGCTGCCTGCCCCGGAATGACGGCGGAGCTTAAAGATTCCGCCGCTCGCCGCGCAGCGTCGCGAGCCCGATTCCGGCAGCATCGAAACCGCCATCGACGGCCAGGACCTGCCCGGTGATGTAGGTCGCCCGGTCGGAGCAGAGGAAGAAGATCGCCTCGGCCAGTTCCTCCTCCAGCCCGTAGCGCCCGAGCGGCACGGCATCGCGGTAATCCGCCCGGATCTCGGGGCTGTGCACCGCCTTGGCCATCGCCGTCTCGACCGGTCCCGGCGCGACGGCGTTCACCCGGATGCCGAGACCTGCCAATTCGACCGCCTGCTGCTTGGTGAGATGGGCGAGCGCCGCCTTCGAGGTGCCGTAGGCGACCCGCAGCGTCGAGGCGCGCAGGCCCGAGATCGAGGTGATGTTGACGACGGCGCCGCCGCCATTGTCGGCCATGGTCCGCGCCGCGAGCTGCGTCGCCAGGAAAGGGCCGGTCAGGTTGACCGCGAGCACCCGCTGCCATTCGTCATGGGTCGTCTCCAGCAGCGGCTTGAACACCGCCGTGCCGGCATTGTTGACGAGGGCATCGAGCCGCCCGAAGCGCTTGGCCATGCCGGCGAAGGCCGATTCGAGCTGCGCCGGCATCGCCACGTCGCAGGTCAGCACCAGCGTCCGCTCGGGCGTCGCGATCTCGGCCGCCGCGCGCTGGAGCCCGGCGCCGTCGATATCGAGCAGGCCCACCTGCCAGCCCTCAGTCAGGAAGCGCTTGGCGGTGGCAAGTCCGATGCCGCGCGCGGCCCCGGTCACGAGGGCGGTCTTGATAACGGGATCGGTCATGGCATCTCGTCCGGTGGCGTGTCGCTTCCGCACAGGCTATGCATAGGGATGGCGCAGCCAACAAGCCGGGATTGCCGCTCGACAAATGTCGCGCGCTCCTGTATGGCCCCGCACTCAACTGAAAACAGCGAGCCGAAAGCCCGCGCTTCCGCGCGAATACGGCCATGGAGAGACCCATGAACATCATCGAACAGCTCGACGCCGAGCAGATTGCCAAGCTGAGCGAAGGCAAGGCCATTCCCGCCTTCCAGCCCGGCGACACCGTGCAGGTCAACGTCAAGGTCAAGGAAGGCGAGCGCAGCCGCGTTCAGGCCTATGAAGGCGTCGTGATCGCCCGCAACGGCGGCGGCCTCAACCAGAGCTTCACCGTCCGCAAGATTTCCTATGGCGAGGGCGTCGAGCGCGTCTTCCCGCTGTTCTCCCCGAACCTCGATTCGATCAAGGTCATCCGCAAGGGCAAGGTGCGTCGCGCCAAGCTGTATTACCTGCGCGATCGTCGCGGCAAGTCGGCCCGCATCGCCGAGCGCGTCGATGCCAAGCCCGCCAAGGGCCAGAAGGCTTCCGGCAAGTAAGCCGAACGCCTCGGCGCCGAAAGCCTCGGCACAGAGATTGGAACGCGGTCCTTCGGGGCCGCGTTTTTTTGTTGTCTGAGGCCAGGGACGGAACCCCGATCCACCGGCCTTCCGCGGAACCGCAGCGTTATCAAGGGCTCGCCGGGATCCATTGGAGGGCTCCGGGGCTCTACGATGGATCCCGATCTGCGCGGCTGCGCAGCTTGTCTGGGATGACGAGCGAATCCACCGAATGGCAATGCAAAAATTGCATGCCAGAAACACAATTCATCAGTTGATATGCACTCAAAGCACATATAAGTAAGACAATCATTAGCATGCTATTTATGTTGGCGCTATGGACCTTATCCAGCTTCAGGCTGCGTTCACCGGCGAGCTTGCCGCCGTCAATCGCAAGCTGCGGGCGCTCGTCGACGAGCGCGCCCGCGACATGGGCCTGACGCTCTCGCGGGCGCGTCTGCTGATGGAGCTTGCGCGCGAGGACGGGCCGATCCAGTCCGATCTCGCCGGCCTTCTCGATATCGAGCAGCCGACATTGGTCCGGCTTCTCGACGGACTGGAGCGCAACGGCATGATCGAGCGCCGCGCCGTCGAGGGCGACCGGCGCGCACGCCGCGTCTTCCTGACCGAAAACGCCCGTGCCCAGGCGCAGGACGTCTTGGACTTCCTCGCCGAGCTGCGGGCCGGTATCCTGCAGGGCATTGCCCCCGAGGAGCTGGAAGCAGCGCTCGACGTGCTGCGCCGCACCTCGCGCAACATCGCCGCCGGCCGGAGCGCCGCATCGTGAGCACGCCCGAAGCCTCGACCGTGCCCGCCGCACCGCAGCCCGCTCGCATGGGCCTGCTGATGCCCCCTGGCCGCGCGCTGGCCTATATGCTGGCTTCGGTCACGCTGGCGATGACGCAGCAGATCGGCGCCAACCTCGTCAACACCAACATCTACCAGATCCAGGGCGAGCTCGGCGCCACCGTCGCCGAGACCAACTGGCTGATCGCCGCCTATATGGCGCCGAACGTCTCGCTCTCGATCGCCCTGATCAAGATCAGGATGCAGTACGGCCTGCGCAATTTCGCCGAGATCAGCCTTGCGGGCTTCGTCCTCGCCGCCTTCCTGAACCTCGCCTTCGTCCATGACCTGCCATCGGCTGTGGTCGTGCGCTTCATGAGCGGCATGGCGGCGGCGCCGATGTCCTCGCTTGCCTTCTTCTACATGATCGAGCCGCTGCCGCCGGAGAAGAAGCTCACCGTCGGCCTCTCGCTGGCGCTGACCAACACGACGCTCGGCATTCCCGTGACGCGCCTGATCTCGCCCTGGCTGCTCGATCTCGGCGGCTTCCATGGCCTGACCCTGTTCGAGATGGGCCTCGCCATGGTCGCCTTCGGCTTCGTCTACGCCCTGCCGCTGACCACGCCGCCGCGGATCAAGTGGATCGGCCCGTTCGACATCGTCAGCTACCTCCTGATCGCGATCGGTTTCGGTTCGATCGCGGTCGCGCTCAGCCTGGGGCGGATCTACTGGTGGTTCGAGGCGCCCTGGCTGGGCTGGCTCTTCGCCGCCGCCGTCATCTGCCTGACGCTGGCGGTGATCATCGAATTGCATCGCGACAGCCCGCTGATCGACATCCGCTGGCTGACCAGCCCGGCGACGCTGCATTTCGCCGGCGCGATTCTCCTGCTGCGGGTCGTGCTAGCCGAGCAGACGGTGGGCGCCTCCAATTTCTTCCAGGCGCTCGGCATCCAGAACGAGCAGACGCTGCCGCTCTACGGCGTGATCCTCTGCGCGATCCTGGCCGGCGGCGTGACCTGTGCGCTGCTGCTGCGGCCCGGTCGCGAGAATTGGTTCTACGGCACGGCGCTCGCCTGCGTCGCGCTCGGCGCCTGGCTCGACAGCGGCGCCACCAGCCAGACGCGGCCGCACGACATCTGGCTCAGCCAGGCGCTCGTCGCCTATGGCTCGGGCCTGTTCCTGCCGGCGGCGATGGCACAGGGCATGGGTGGCGCCATCGCGCGCGGCCCGATCTACATCCTGAGCTTCATCACCGTCTTCCTGTTCACGCAAAGCATCGGCGGCCTGCTCGGCTCGGCCCTGTTCGGCAGCTTCATCACGTTGCGGACCAGCTTCCACTACAACGCGCTGGCCGAGCATTTCGTCATGTCGCAGCCGCTCTTCGCCGAGCGCATCAGTCAGTACGGCAGCATCTACAGCCATGTCCTGAACGACCCGGCGCTGCTGCGGGCGGAAGGCGTGACGCTGCTGGCCCAGCGGGCGACGCAGGAGGCGATCGTGCTCGCCTATAACGACGCCTTCATGCTGATCTCGGCCATCGCCGGCCTCGCCCTGATCGGCCTGCTCTCGCACCTCGCCTATCTGCAGCTACGCTCGCGCGCAGCCGCCCCCACCGCCCAACCCGCTCCCTGAACGCTCAGCCATGACCCGCATCTTCCGCTCCGTCTCGACCTATGTCGCGCTCGCCATCGGCCTTATCGGCCTCGGCATCATCCTCTACGCCTGGCGGCTGCCGCCCTTCACGAGCGCGATCGAGGTGACGGAGAACGCCTATGTCCGCGGCCAGGTCACCGTGATCGCGCCACAGCTCGCCGGCTATGTCGCCGAAGTGCCGGTGCAGGACTTCGCGACGGTGAAGCAGGGCGACCTGCTGCTGCGCATCGACGACCGCATCTATGCGCAGAAGCTGGAACAGGCCCGCGCCGGCCTCGCCGCCCAGCGCGCCGCGCTCGCCAATTCCGACCAGTCCCGCGCCGCCGCCGAGGCCCGCCTGCGCGCCGCCGTCGCCAATGTCGCCAGCGCCGAGGCCGCCTTGCGCACCGCTGAGGCGAACTGGGGCCGCATCGAGCCGCTGCGCGAGCGCGGCGTCGTCAGCCAGACCTCGACAGACCAGAGCCAGCAGGCGCTAGACCAGGCGCGCGCATCCATCACCGCGACCAATGCCGCCGTCGACGTCGCCCGGCAGGACATCCAGACCGCCGTGGTCAACCGCCAGTCGCTCGTCGCGGCGGTCGAGGGGGCGGAGGCCGCCGTCCACCTCGCCGAGATCGACCTCAGCAACACCCGCATCATCGCGCCGCAGGACGGGCGGCTGGGCGAGGTCTCGGCCCGGCTCGGCCAATATGTCTCGGCCGGCACGCAATTGATGGCGCTGGTGCCGAACCAGGTCTGGGTCATCGCCAATTTCAAGGAGACGCAGCTCTCCGGCATGCGCGTCGGCCAGCCGGTCAGCTTCACCGTCGATGCCCTGCGCCATGCCCGTCTCACCGGCAGGATCGAGCGCTTTTCGCCGGCGGCCGGCTCCGAATTCAGCGTGATCCGGCCGGAGAACGCCACCGGCAATTTCATCAAGATCGCCCAGCGCGTGCCGGTGCGCATCACCGTCGATCCCGGCCAGCCTCTGGCGGCGGAGCTGGCACCCGGCATGTCGGTGGTCGTCAGCGTCGATACCGCGCAGCGCTGATCAGGCCAGCGCCGCCAGCCGCTCCAGCAGAAGCTGCGCGTCGGCTGCATTCTGGTAGAGCCCGAAGCCGAGGCGCAGGCGGTCTCCGCGCAGATCGGTGACGATACCCTCCTGCGCCAGCTTGTCGTGCCAGGCCGGGGCGTCGGCATGGCGGAAGGTCAGGAAATTGCCGCGCGCCGGCTCGGACAGCGGCACGACGAGGTTCTCGAGCGCGAGCACGCCGCAGGGCCGGCGCGCCAGCCCGTCCGCGACGATGCCTTGCAAGGCGTGGGCGTGCCCATGGATCGCCACCGCGTCGAGCCCTTGCGCGTCGAGCCAGTCGAACACCGCGCCCATGCGGTAGAGGCCCGAGGGATCGAAGGTCGCGCCCATGAAGCGCCATCCGCCCTCGGCATAGGCGACGCCGCCTTGCGGCCCCGACAACGCCCCGAACGAGGCATACCAGCCGGTATCGCGTGGACGCATGGCGAAGCCGGGCGGGCAATGCATGAAACAGGCGCCCTCGCCCGCCATGGCGTATTTGTAGCCGCCGGCAATGTAGAAGGCCTTGTCGGCGATGCCAGAGAGATCGGTCGGCCGCGCCAGGAAGCCGTGATAGCCGTCGATGACGACGAGGCGCTCCGGTGCGGATACGCCGGCGACGAGTTTGTCCAGATCGGTCAGCGCATGGCCCGAATTGAACTGCACCTGGCTAACGAAGACCATGTCAGGATTGCTGGCCTTCGCCGCGGCGATCAGGCGTTCCGTCAGGTCGGCGAAGGGCTCGGCCGGGACGACGGTAAGCGCAATCAGCCCCTCCTCCGCAAGTCTTTCTATCTGCCGCCGGAAGGAGTGAAATTCGGCATCGCTGGTCAGGATGCGCGGCACCCTGTCCCGCGGCAGGCAGGAGAGCAGCCGGTTGACGAATTCATGGGTGTTGTTGGCCGGCACGAGTCCATCGATGCCCGGCAGGTTGAGATGCCGAGCGACGCCCTCGGCTACCTTCTGCCAGACCGGGCCGAGCACCTCCTCCCATTTGCCGTCGATGAGACGGGCGGCATCGTCCCAGCAGCGGAGTTGCGCCTCGCGCGTGACATCCGGCCAGAAATGATGGCTGTGCGCAGCGAAATGCAGTTGCTCCGGCCAGTTCATGCGGAAACGGGAAAACGCCGCCGCAAGGTCGAGGGGCGCCCCAGCGTTTTGCGCGGAAAGCTTCGTCGCCTGGTCGCTCGCCGTCGTCATGCCTTGCCCGCCCCGCAAAATACTTTAAGCTTAAAATATATCGCGCCTTAGCCTCGTCAAGGCGCGCCGCGAGCGAGGGCAAAACGATGGCAACCGGCACGAGCGAGCAGCACAGCCGCATCGAACCCGGCATGCAGACCGACTTCAAGGAGCGGATGGATTACGGCTCCTATCTCGGCCTCGACCTGCTGCTGGCGGCGCAGAAGCCGTTGAGCGACGCGCCCGACGAATTGCTCTTCATCACCATCCACCAGGTCCAGGAGCTCTGGCTGAAGCTGGCCACGCACGAACTCGACGGGGCCATCGCGGCGATCCGCGCCGACGAGCTCCAGCCCGCCTTCAAGTCGCTGGCGCGCGTCTCGCGCATCCAGTCCCAGCTCGTCACCGCCTGGGACGTGCTCTCGACCATGACGCCGGCCGATTATCTCGCCTTCCGCGACGCGCTCGGCCAATCCTCCGGCTTCCAGTCCTACCAGTACCGCGCGCTGGAATTCCGCCTCGGCGCCAAGGACCCGCGCATGCTGGCGATGCACCGGCACCATCCCGAGCACCACGCTCATCTGCAGGCGCTGCTGGAGGCACCCAGCCTCTATGACGAGGCGCTGCGCCTGCTCGCCCGGCGCGGCCTGCCGATCCCGGCCGACTGCATCGAGCGCGACTGGGCTATTCCGCACGCCGCCAGCGACGCCGTGAAAGCCGCCTGGCTGACGATCTATCGCGACACGAAGGCTCATTTCGATCTCTACGAGCTCGCCGAGGAACTGGTCGACGTTGAGGACCAGTTCCAGCAATGGCGCTTCCGCCACATGAAGACGGTCGAGCGCATCATCGGCTTCAAGCCGGGCACGGGCGGCTCCAGCGGCGTGAAATTCCTGAAGACCGCGCTGGAACGCTCGTTCTTCCCCGAACTCTGGCAGTTGCGCAGCGAATTGTGAGGCTCGCGCCCTGCGTCGCCGCGATGACGCGGCTGCAACGGCATCGATTGTCCGGCTTGATTGGAACTGCTAAACAGTAGCCATGTCGCCGTGTGAGCATCATTTGCAGCGCTTCTGCGCCGTGCAGGGAGAAGGCCATCTGCCGCCCCTGCCGACGACGCAGGATTTTGCCGCGCTGCACGACCATGCCCGGCTGCCCTGGCGCTTTTTCGGCCGCTTCACCGCTTCCATTGCCGCAGGCCTTACCGGCGCCTGAGACCGGCCGCTCGCGCGGCCGGCGACAGGCGAACCGTTTTGCGCGCGGGCCTTCAGCCCGCGCATGATCTCACAAGCAGATTCCAGAAGACCGAGAACAAGCCATGACTGCGACCAAAGGTCCCCAGACGCTCTATGACAAGATCTTCGACGACCACGTCGTCGACCGGCAGGATGACGGCACCTGCCTGCTCTATATCGACCGCCACCTCGTCCATGAGGTGACGAGCCCGCAGGCCTTCGAGGGTCTGCGCATGACCGGCCGCAAGGTGCGTGCCCCCGAGAAGACGCTCGCCGTCGTCGACCACAACATCCCGACGACCGACCGCACCAAGGGCATCGCCGAAGAGGAAAGCCGCATCCAGGTCGAGGCGCTCGCCAGGAACGCGAAGGACTTCGGCGTCGAGTATTTCAACGAGCTCGACAAGCGCCAGGGCATCGTCCACATCGTCGGCCCCGAGCAGGGCTTCACCCTGCCGGGCACCACGATCGTCTGCGGCGATAGCCACACCTCGACGCATGGCGCCTTCGGCGCGCTCGCTCACGGCATCGGCACCTCGGAGGTCGAGCATGTGCTCGCCACCCAGACGCTGATCCAGAAGAAGGCGATGAACATGCTCGTCCAGGTGGACGGCACACCCGCGCCCGGCGTCGGCGCCAAGGACATCACGCTCGCCATCATCGGCGAGATCGGCACCGCCGGCGGCACCGGCTCGGTGATCGAATATGCCGGCGAGGCCATCCGCGGCCTGACCATGGAAGGCCGCATGACGGTCTGCAACATGTCGATCGAGGGCGGCGCCCGCGCCGGCATGGTCGCGCCGGACGAGAAGTCCTTCGCCTATCTCAAGGGCCGCCCCAAGGCGCCGCAGGGCGCTGCCTGGGACGCCGCCGTGCGCTACTGGGAGACGCTGCGCACCGACGAAGGCGCGCATTTCGACCGCGTCGTCCGGCTCGACGCCGGCAACCTGCCGCCGATCGTCTCCTGGGGCACCTCGCCTGAGGACGTGATCTCGGTCACCGGCGCCGTTCCCGATCCCGATGTCATCGCGGACGAGGTCAAGCGCGCCTCCAAGAAGCGCGCGCTCGAATATATGGGCCTGACCGCCGGCACGAAGATCACCGACATCCCGCTCGACGTGATCTGGATCGGCTCCTGCACCAATGGCCGCATCGAGGACCTGCGCACCGTCGCGAAGATCGTCGAGGGCAAGAAGCTCCATGACAGCCTCGATTACGGCATGATCGTTCCCGGCTCCGGCCTCGTGAAGGAGCAGGCCGAGGCCGAGGGCCTCGACAAGATCTTCATCGCCGCCGGCTTCGAATGGCGCGAGCCCGGCTGCTCGATGTGCCTGGGCATGAACCCCGACCAGCTCAAGCCCGGCCAGCGCGCAGCCTCGACCTCGAACCGCAATTTCGAGGGTCGCCAGGGCTATCGCGGCCGGACGCATCTCGTCTCGCCGGCGATGGCGGCGGCGGCGGCCCTCACCGGCCGCTTCATCGACGTCCGTACGCTGGGCTGACGCAGGCAGGCGGGGAGCTGACCATGTCGAACGATCCCCGCGAAGCCGCCCGCGCCGCCGAATCCAAGGCGGCGCTGGACCGGGTCAAGCGCGACAGCGAAAGCCTGCTCGGCTCCTCGATGGGCCGTGCAGCCGATCACTTCTCGGGCGCCGACGCGCCCGAGGGCGACAAGGTCGAGCTCTGGGGCCGGCGCATCGGCCGTTCCCTCTCGCTCCTCGGCGTCATCGTGCTGGCCTGGTGGCTCGGCCACCAACTGAAATTCTGGTGATGGGTAAAGGCGTGGACGCCAAGGTCGCGACAACAGAGATCGACTGGGACGGCGTCAAGGCGCCGTCGCAGGAGGCGTTCGAGGTTCTGGCGCAAGCTGCCTTCGACCGCCTGCCGGAGGAATTCCGCGCGCTCTGCTCGGACGTGATCTTCAACGTCACCGAGTTCCCGGAGGACGACGTGCTGAAGGAGCTGGAGGCCGAGAGTCCGTTCGACCTGCTCGGCCTGTTCAGCGGCGTCGGCATGCCGCAACAGGGCTTCAGTCCCCAGACCGGCCAGATGCCGAATATCATCCACCTCTATCGCCGACCGATCCTCGATTACTGGGCCGAACATGACGAGAGCATCGGCTCGATCGTCACCCATGTCATGGTCCACGAGATCGGCCACCATTTCGGCTTCTCCGACGAGGACATGGAAGCCATCGAGCAGGCGGCGGAGCACGAGGGATGATCGACGAGCTGATCCGCAATCTGCCCGGCCTGATGCTGGTCTATTCGGCTTTCTTCCTGGCGGTCGCGAGCCCTGGCCCGAGCAATCTCCAGATCATGGCGACGTCGATGGAACGCGGTCGCAGCGCCGGCTCCACCCTGGCGCTCGGCGTCACCGCGGGCTCCCTGACCTGGGGTATCCTCGCGGCCATCGGCGTCACCGGCGTGGTCGTGGCCCATCCGGGCGCGCTCTACGCCATCAAGATCGTCGGCGGCCTCTACCTGCTGTTCCTCGCCTGGCGCTCGGCCCGCTCGGCCATGCGGGCCGAGATGCCTCCGACAAAGCTGGTGGCCTCGGGTCGCCGCACCTTCCTGCGCGGCTACCTCATGCACATCACCAACCCGAAGGCGATCCTGAGCTGGACGGCGATCATCGCGCTCGCCCTGCGGCCCGATACGCCGCCGGTCGTGCTCTATGCGATCATCGCCGGCTGCATGCTGATCTCGCTTGCGATCAACCAGTTCTATGCCGTGCTGTTCTCGACGGCATCGATGATCGCGGGCTACCGCCGCATTCGCCGCAAGGCCGAGGCCTGCCTCGCCGCCTTCTTCACCTTCGCCAGCTTCAAGCTGCTGACCTCGCAGCTCTGAAACCCTTCACCGCCATATCAGCAAGAACATCGCCAAAAGGCCCATCGGAGTTTCCGCCATGCAGCCCTTCACCACCCTGACCTCGACGCCCGCCCCCATGAAGGTGGTCAATGTCGACACCGACATGATCATCCCCAAGCAGTACCTGAAGACGATCAAGCGCACGGGCCTCGGCACCGCTTTGTTCTCGGAGATGCGCTACAAGGACGACGGCTCGGAGAACCCCGATTTCGTGCTGAACCAGCCGGCCTACCGCAAGGCCGAGATCCTTGTCGCCGGCGATAATTTCGGCTGCGGCTCGTCGCGCGAGCACGCTCCGTGGGCGCTGCTCGATTTCGGCATCCGCTGCGTGATCTCCACCAGCTTCGCCGACATCTTCTACAATAACTGCTTCAAGAACGGCATCCTGCCGATCAAGGTCACGCCCCAGCAGCTCGACATGCTGTTCGACGACGCCGAGCGCGGCTCCAACGCGACGCTGACGATCGACCTCGCGAGCCAGACGATCAAGGGCCCGGACGGCGGCGAGATCAAGTTCGAGATCGACCCGTTCCGCAAGCACTGCCTGCTCAACGGCCTCGACGATATCGGCCTGACCATGGAGAAGGGCACGAAGATCGACGCCTACGAGGAAAAGCTGAAGCAGCGCGCCTGGGCTTGAGCTCGAGCGGATTTCGATATCCACGTCATGGTCGGGCTTGTCCCGACCATGACGGGCAGCGCTAAACCACCAGCCCCGGCACGGGCTTGAGGCCACTGGTCTCCGGGAACACCTTCTCGGCCAGCACCGGCCCGGACAGGCCGAAGAGTTCCGACACAACACCCTTGGCGACGGCCCGGATATCGGTCGTCGGCTTCAAGTCACGGTTCTGGTAGAGCTGCTCGGGCTTGAGGCCCGGCCAATCGGCAACGACCCGGCCGCCCTTCACGCCGCCGCCGACAAGGAATGCGACCGTGCCGGTGCCATGATCGGTGCCGACCGTACCGTTGACCGCAGCCGTCCGGCCGAACTCGGTCGCGACCATCACCACCGTATCCTTCCAGACCGGCGCCAAGCCCTGCTCGAAGGCGGCAAAGGCACCGTCGAGCCCGCCGAGCAGATTGGCCAGCCTGCCCTTGGCCCCGCCCTCGTTCGCGTGGGTGTCCCAGCCTTCGAAGGCGAGCGCGGCGATGCGCGGCCCGTCATCGGCACCGACCAGCCCCGCCGCACCTTCGGCGATGCGGCGCATGCCGTCGGCCGTATCAGGCCCGCCGCCGCCCTTCTGCTCGCCGGCCATGCCGCGCCGCTGCGCCAGTCCTTCGGTCTCGACCGCCTGCGCCAGAGCGCGCGCCAATCCGGGATCGCGCTGGCCATAGAGATCGGCGAGGCGCATCGTCAGATCGCTGCCGGCGCGCGCCATTCGCGGCGGCGCCCAGCCCAGCACCGGCGCATCGCCGCGCACCACCAGCGGTGGCACCACACCGACGCCGAGAACACCCTTGCGCGAAACGCCCTCGCCGGCCGGCAGATTGGCGATCAACCGGTTGAGCCAGCCGCTCTGCGTGTGTCCCGCACCGGGCTGGCCGCTTTCCAGCACGTCCTGCCCGTCGAAATGCGACCGCTCGCGATAACCCGTCGCCGCGGCATGGACGATCGTGGCCTGCCCCTGCTTGTAGAGCCGCGCCAGGTTCGGCATGGCCGGATGCAGGTAGAAGAAGCCATCGAGCGGCAGCGCCGCCTCCGGCCCGTCCATGGCGAGCGCGATGCCCTCCCGCAATCCGGCATAATCGGGATCGCCGATCGGCGGCACGGCCGACAGCCCGTCCAGCGCCCCGCGCAGGATGACCAGCAAAAAGCGCGGATCGCGCGCGCCTGCCGCCGCATAGGCGAATTTCGGTACGAAGGACCAGGCGAAGAGCGCGCCTGCCGCACCGAGAACGGCGCGGCGCGACGGCGTCATCCGTTCGCAATCATCGTCGTCGTGGTGAGCCGTCATCGTCACCTCCGCTGGAATTCGGGCGACATCAGCAGGAGCGCGATCGCCTGGGGCTTGCTCTCGGCCCGCGCCACCGCCTGCTTCGTCTCCGGTGAGAGCAGCGGTCCGAGGATGTCGTCGGCGAGCACGCGCGGATCGGCGACCGAGCCCGCGGCTTGCCGCCCCCAGCCGGCCGCGACGTCGACGCGCGTCTTGAGGCCCTCGGCCGAGGCCCAGGCGGCATTGCTGTCCGCGTAGCCGTTCGGCCCGGGAGGCTGCCAGAACGGCTGCCCCATCACGCCGACCGGCCCGATGACCTGGCCGAAATCCGGCTTGCGGCTGAGCGCACGATAGGAAGCGAGCAGGAATTCCTGCGGCGACCGGATTTTCGTGGCCGGCGCCCGCCAGACGTCGTCGCTGCCGATCAGCGCCCGGTAGACCGCCCTGAGGTCGCCCTCGCTGTCGCGAAAGGCCGCGGCCAGCGCTTCGACGCGTTGCGGCGGTGGATCGTCCGCCACGAAATGCCGCACGAGCTTGGTCGCGATGAAATGCGCGGTCGCGGGCTGATGGGCGAGATCGGTCAGCGCCGCGACGCCCTGCGCCAGATCCGGCTGGGCATAGTCCCGGCCGAGCAGAGGCGCCGCCCCCGGCTCATGCTGGCCGGGATTGAAGATGAAGGAACCGGGAAAACCGAGCCGCCCATCGCGCCCCGCCATCGTCCATCCCGTGAGGATGCGCGCGAGATTGGTCACGTCGGCCTGGCTATAGCCGCCGGAGACGCCGAGCGTATGCAATTCCATGATCTCGCGCGCGAGATTCTCGTTGAGCCCGCGGCCTTGCCGCCGCCCGGCCGGCGAATTCGGGCCGATCGACTGGCGATTGTCGAGGAAGTCGAGCATCGCCGGGTGGCTTTCGGCCGCGATCAGCAGGTCCTCGAAGCGGCCGAAGACATGCGGGCGGATCGCCTCGCGCTCATAGGCGCCGGCCATGATCCGTCCGATATTGCTCTTGGTCGCGCCGATGCAGAAATGGTTCGACCAGAACATCACCAGGCGCTCGCCGAAGCCGGTCTCGGCCGCAAGGGCGAGATCGACCCGCGCCTTCACCTCGTCGCGATAGGTCCGATAGGGCAGCGCCGGCTCGTTCGGAGGCTTCGCGGGCGCGGTCTGGTTCTGCGGCCCGGCCGGCTGCGCCTGGGGTGGCGCCTCCGCCATCTGCATGCCCTGCTGCCCATCCTGGGCAGGCGTCGCGGCAGCGATGCGGCGCGCCTCGCGCTCCCGCTTCTCCTGATCCTCGAAAGCGAAGAGAGCCTTGCCGATCTCGACTGTGCCGGAGAAGGGCACGCCCGCGGGCTGGGCGACGCCGCCCGCCGCAATCTCGGCCAGAAGCCTCTCCCGGATTTGCGCTCGGAAGGCCTCGCCCTGGCCCGGCTTCGGCCCCAGGCCGAACCGTTGCAGCGCCACCGCTCCCGCCGTCAGCTCGCCCGATCCCGCCATCTGCAAGGTCTCCGCTGGTCGCGAGCCCAGGATCGGCGTCGACTATGGCAAAAAACCGTTGGGTTTCATGACAAATCGGCAATGTGGCAGGTGAGCGCCTCAGCGCCGCTTGGAGCGTGCCGTGTTGAGGGCAACCGCGTCGCGGATCAGGGCCTTGAAGGCGTCGGCGTCGATCGCCTCGCCCTCGCGGATATCGATGGCGCGGCGGGCATTGCCTTCGAGGCTCGAATTGAACAGGCCGGCGGGATCGGCCAGCGAAGCGCCCTTCAGGAAGGTCAGCTTGACCACGCTCTTGTAGGTCTCGCCGGTGCAGATGATCCCGCCATGGGACCAGACTGGCACGCCGCGCCACTTCACCTCCTCGACCACATCGGGATCGGCCTCGCGGATCAGCGCCCGCATCCGCCCCAGCGTCGCGCCGCGCCAGTCGACGAGCGATGCGATCTTCTCGTCGATCAGCCGGGAGGCAGCCGGGTCCTGGGCTTCGTCCTTCGCCATGACAGCTCCCTTCCTTCCGGCGTCTAGACCACCACCGTAACCGTCTCGGCCGCACGCGTCAGGCCGGTATAGAGCCAGCGGGCGCGATGCTCCCGGAAGGCGAAGCTCTCGTCGAAGAGCACGACATCGTCCCATTGCGAGCCCTGCGACTTATGCACGGTCAGCGCATAGCCGAAGGTGAATTCGTCGGTGTGCTTGCGCAGCTCCCACGGCACCTCGTCCTCGGTCCCGTCGAAGAAATTCGGCATGACCGAGACCTTGACCGCCTTGCCGCCGACATCGTCCTCCGGGGTTACGCGCATGGTGACCAGCCCCTTCTTCGAGGTCTTGATCTCCTGCACGATCCAGGAGCCGCCATTGAGCAGGCCCTTGCTCTTGTCGTTGCGTAGGCAGACCAGCTTCTCGCCGGCGACGGGGCTGTTGTCCGTGCGGCCCATGAGCTGGCGAATGCGGGCGTTGTAGTTGCGCCGCGTCTTGTTCATGCCGACCAGCACCTGGTCGGCGCCCATGACGATCTCGGGATTGATCTCGCCGCGCCGGATCACCCGGCTCGGCCCGTATTCGCCGAGCTCGAGCTGGCCGCCCTCGCGCACGATCATCGACATCCGCACGATCGGGTTGTCCGCCGCCTGGCGGTGCACCTCGGTCAGCATGACGTCGGGCTCCTGATCGGTGAAGAAGCCGCCGCCCTTGACGGGCGGAAGCTGCGCGGGATCGCCCAGCACCAGAACCGGCGTGCCGAAGGAGAGCAGGTCCCGGCCCAGCTCCTCGTCGACCATCGAGCACTCGTCGATGATGATGAGCTTGGCCTTGGCCGCCGCGCTGTCGCGGTTGAGCGCGAAGATCGGGCTCTCCTCCTCGACGCCGCGCGAACGGTAGATCAGCGAATGGATGGTCTGCGCCCCATGGCAGCCCTTGTTGCGCAAAACGAGCGCGGCCTTGCCGGTATAGGCGGCGAAGACGACATCGCCGTCCACCGCCTCGGCGATATGGCGCGCGAGCGTGGTCTTGCCGGTGCCGGCATAGCCGAACATGCGGAAGAGCTGCGGCTCGCCGGATTGCAGCCAGCGCGCCACGGCGGTCAAAGCCATATCCTGCTGGGGCGACCAGCTCATCGCGGAACCATCGTCGAAAAGGGCATGGCGCAGATGGGCCGAGTCGCGCCGCGAGGCAAGCCCGGCGATGTCTGAACCGCTCAGGCGGCGCGCAAACGCCTGACGAAGGCTGCAGCCTCGGCCTGCAGGGCATTGATCCGCCGATCCAGCTCCTGCGCACTCGCGGCGCCGGTATCGGCCTGGCCGACGGTCTGGAGATTGGCGGCGGCGATCTCGCCCATCGCCATCGCAGCCGTACCTGTCACATCGGAGATGCGCGCCACGGTCTCGCCGAGCGAGCCCAGCAATTCGACATGCGACCCCACCATGGTCGCGATCTCGGTCCCGGTCTGCTCGACTGCCGCCACGCTGGCACCGATCGCGGACACCGCTTCGGCGGCATGCGACAAGGCCTCGTCGGCCTGCGCGATCCGGCTGACGATCCGCCCGGCCGCCTCCGAGGCTTGGTTCGCGAGCGTCTTCACCTCGGCTGCGACCACGGCGAAGCCGCGGCCATGGGAGCCGGCGCGCGCGGCTTCGATCGTGGCGTTGAGCGCGAGCAGATTGGTCTGGCGCGCCACCGCCTCGATGATCCCCACGACATCGCGGATCTGGGCGGCGTTTTCGGTCAGCCGCGTCACCAGCGCATGGGTCCCGGCCGCCTCGCGCGTCGCCTCGGTCGCCATTTCCGATACGCGCCGGACCTCGGCATTGATCTGGCCGAGGACGAAATCCAGCCGCAAGGCCGCCTCGCTGGAGCGGCGCGCGTCGATCCCTGCGCCGTCGACCGAAGCCGCCGCCGTCTCGGTGCTGCGCGAGATCTGGTGCACGCGGACGGCAGCATCCTGCAGCGCCATGCGCAGCACTTCGCTGGCTCGCCCGATCTCGCCGAGCAGGAGGCCGATGCGCCCTTCGAACTCGTCGGCGATCCCCGCGAGCTCGGCATTGCGGAGCTGTTCCAGGCGCCGCGCATCGTCGGCCTCGCTCTCGCGGGTCACCAGCGTCGCCCTGACCTCGCTGAACTGGCGCACGACGCGCGCAAGCTGACCGATTTCGTCGGCTCGGTCGCGATGCGGCACCTCGATGACCCTGTCCGAAGCCGCAGCCTGCCGGATCGCCTCCATCAGGTTGCGCAGGGGCCGGGTCAATTGGCTGCGCAGCATCAGCAGGGCCAGGAGCCCGCCGCCGAGGGGCAGGAGTATCGCCAGAAGGATGGTCCGGAAGCGGACCGCCTCGGCCCGTGCGCCGGCACGGATGGAAGCCTCTCCCGCCCGCTTGGCGAGTTCGTCGCGCAAAGCGGCAGTCGTCGCGACGATCTCGTCGACATTGGCGCGCGCCTCGATCGCGCCCGCCTCCAGCAAGGCCGCCTTCGCCGAGACGCGCTGGCCGATATCGACGATGCCGTGCTGGAAATCGATGAAGGTCCTGATCCGCGCATCGAGCGTCGGATTGGCCTCGCGCAAGCTTGCCGGCAGGGCCGAAATCAGATGCGCCCGCGCCGCATCGACCAGCTCGATGGCGGCATCGAGCTTGCCGAGCATCGCCGCGATCTCCTCCGGGGAGCTGTCCGCGTCGACCCGGCTGAGCAGCGCGGCGGCCGCGATCCGGCTCGACAGCAGCGAGGCGCTGCTCGCCAAGCGGATATCGGAGAAGGCGGCGGCATCGATACGCCGGGCCTCGTCGAAACCACGCAAGGCGCTGGCAAGCCCCAGGGCTCCGGCGAGACCCAGCAGCGCGAAGAGAATCATGATCTTCGCCGTCAGTCCCAGTCGCCGCATGGTAGCCTCGGTCTCGTAACCCCCGTCCATGTCGCAGATGCGAGCGAACACGAGGTTAACGCGAAGCATCATGACGTAACGATATCAATAACTTAGCCGGATACACAACCCAGCGGCGCGCAGCTTGGCGAAGGGGCGTGCGCCGCGATTGCTAGGGATCGAAGGGCAGCCTAGCTTCTCGCCATGAGACGACGCGCCCAACGAATCTTCCTGCTCTGCCTCGGCCTCGCCTTCGTGGGTTACGCCGCCTTCGTGCTCTCGCCCTGGCCTTCGGCACTGCTGACGCGCGTCGCCTTCAGTTATGGCGCCTCGAAGACCACCGCCGCGCTCGCTCCCCATGTCCCCGCCGGCATTCGCGAGCAGCGCGGCATCGCTTACGGCAGCGGCGAGGACGAGAAGCTCGACATCTATCTTCCGCCCGACGGAGCCCAGCCGGGCCGCCCGACCATCGTCTGGATCCATGGCGGCGCCTTCGTCGCGGGAGACCGGGCCGATGTCGCGCCTTATCTCAAGATCCTGGCCGGGCGCGGCTTCGCGACGGTCGCCATCGGCTATACCCGCGCACCGACCGCCCGCTATCCCGGCCCCGTGCTGCAGGCCAACGCCGCTCTCGGCTTCCTGCAGCGCGAAGGGCAGCGCCTCGGCCTCGACCCCGCGCGGATCGTCCTGGCCGGCGACTCAGCCGGCGCGCATATCGCGTCGCAGCTCGCTGCCGGCCTGACCGGCAAGGACTATGCGGAGTTGCTGGGGCTGCAGCCGGCTGTCGCGCCGGCGAACCTGCGCGGCACGGTCCTGTTCTGCGGCGCCTTCGATCCGACGGCCTTCGAATTGACGGGCCCCTTCGGCGGCTTCATCCGCTCCGTGCTGCTTGCCTATTTCGGCACGTCGAACCCGTTCGACAGCGAGCGCATCACGGAGGCCGCCGTGCCGCGCTATGTCACGGAGGCCTTCCCGCCGAGCTTCATCTCGGTCGGCAACGGCGATCCGCTGGCGCCGCAATCGGTCGTGCTGGCGCAGGCGCTGCGAGACCGGGGCGTCAGGGTCGATACCCTCTTCTTCCCGCCGGAGACCGAGCCAAAGCTGCCGCACGAATACCAGTTCGATCTCGGCCGCCCCGAAGGCAGGCAGGCGCTCGACCGGCTGACGGCCTTCCTCGGCGAACGCTCTCGCTGACAGGCAGGGAAGCGAGGCCATGCATGTCACCGTGAACGGGGTTCGCCTCTACGTCGATATCGAGGGAGCCGGGCTGGTTCCCGACGGCCCCCGGATGCGCGAGAAGCCGACGCTCGTCCTGCTTCATGGCGGGCCGGGCTTCGACCACAGCATGTACAAGCCCGCCTTCGCGGCTTTGAGCGACATCGCCCAGATTGTCTATTACGACCACCGCGGCTGCGGCCGCAGCGAGAACGGCCCGGCCGACCGCTGGACGCTCGACCAATGGGGTGACGACGTCAGAACCCTGTGCGACACGCTCGGCATCGAGAAGCCGATCGTGCTCGGCACCTCCTTCGGCGGCTTCGTGGCCCAGGCCTATGCGACGCGCCATCCCGGCCACGCCGCGAAGCTGATCCTGGTCAGCACGGCTGCGAAATGCGATTTTCAGCAAGTCTATGCGGCCTTCGCACGCCTCGGCGGCCCCGAAGCCGAAAAGGCCGCTCGGAATTACTGGTCCGCGCCGTCCGATACGACGCGGGCGGTCTATAGCAGGCTCTGCGTCCCGCTTTACGCACCTCGCGCCCGGAGAGATGACGGAGCGTGGGTTGCTAGGGCCATCACGCGCAACGAAACCGGCGTCCATTTCAACGGTCCCGGCAACGAGCACGGCCGCTTCGACTTCAAGGATGCGCTCGCGCGCGTGTCCTGTCCGGTCCTCGTCATGGCCGGAGACAGGGACCCGATCACGCCGATCGCCTTCAGCGAGCAGATCTCGGCCTGTCTTCCGCCTGGGCACGTCCAGTTCCGGCGCTTCCCCGATTGCGGCCACGGCATCGTCGCCGACGATCGGGAAGGCGCCCTGCAGGCGATCCGCGACTTTGTCCTTGCCTGAAACGAAACCGTTCCGCCCTACAGCATCAGCCTGAGCAGCGGTCGCCCCGGCTTCTGCCTGGCGACCTCGACGAAGCCGGCACGCAGCAGCGTGCTTTCAGCCCCGACATAAAGCCCTTCGGCGCTGCGCCTGTCCCGGTTGTCCATGGCCGCGGCCTCGATCAATCGCGCGCCGCTCTCCCGCGCGAAGACGACGGCCCCTTCGATCAATGCACCGGTGACGCCCTTGCCGCGAAAGCTCCGCCGCACGAAGAAGCAGGAGGCCGCCCAATGGCCGGTATCCTCGGCCGGCGCATCCGGCAGCGGCGTCGAGGCCCGGCGCGGGTTGTTCCATTCGGGGATGTCGGCGCGTGGCCCGACCTGCAGCCAGCCGACCGCCTTGCCCTCGGCATAGGCCAGCACGCCGGGCGGCCGCCCCTTCCTCACGCGATCCTCGAAGAGCTGCCGCGCGCCCTCGCCGAGCAAAGGCATGCGCAGCCGCTGCGGCATGCGGAAATGGTTGCACCAGCAGCCGTAGCAGGGTCCCTGCGGACCGAAGAGCTCCTCCAGATCACTCCAGCGCTCGGGCGTGAGGGGCTTCACGTCAAAACCTGCCCGATCCATCGCGACCTCCCATCCGCGGCAAAGCGGAGCATCTGGACAGGCGCTCAAGATCGGCAGATCACTATGCGACATTGCCGGAGGCCAGCGCCATGTCGCTCGAAGTCTATGCCGCCTATCTCATCGCCTGCATCGTCATCATCATTGTTCCCGGGCCGACGGTCACGCTGATCGTCGCCAACAGCCTGAAGCACGGTACCCGCGCCGGGATCCTCAACGTGGCAGGAACCCAGCTCGGGCTCGGCATCATGGTTCTCGTCGCCGGCATCGGGCTGAGCTCGGTCATCGCTGCGCTCGGCCACTGGTTCGAATGGGTTCGACTGGCCGGCGCCGCCTACCTGATCTGGCTGGGCTGGAAGATGTTCCGCTCGGCCGGCGCCGATCTCGACGGCGCGGCCCCGGCGAAGCCGCCGCGCGGCGGCTTCTTCCTGCAGGGCGTGCTGGTCGCCCTCAGCAACCCGAAGACGCTGCTGTTCTTCGGCGCCTTCTTCCCGCAATTCCTCGATCCCGCCCGCGACCACGCCACCCAGATCGCGATCATGGGGGCGACGGCGCTCGCCTTCGCGGCGCTCAGCGACGGCGCCTATGCCCTGCTCTCCGGCAAGGCCGGCCACTTGCTGTCGCGCAGCCGCGTACGGCTGCTGTCGAGGCTCAGCGGGGGCTTCCTGGTCGGCGGCGGCCTCTGGCTCGCCTCGACACGGGCGAATTGAGGCCGTCTGCCGTCACCAGGCGATCGTCGCGCCGGTATAGTCGCGGAAGCTGTTGGTCTGCGCCATCCCGGAGGCATCGATGGTGCGGATCAGGCCGTTCGCGCTCTGCGCCGGCGTGATGTCGGCTCCCCCGCCGCCCATGTCGGTCTGGACCCAGCCGGGATGGAACAGCATGACGCTGACATTCCGGTCGCGCACGGCATTGCCGAACACGACCATCGCCATGTTCACCGCCGCTTTCGACGAGCGATAGATCAGCGCATTGCCGGGGTTGGCGCCGATCGAGCCCATTCGGCTTGAGATCGTCGCGATCTTGCGGGCCTGCCCGGCTTCGATATTCGGGAGAAAGGCCTGCGCCACCCGGATCGGCGCGTAGACATTGACCTCGAAGACCTCGCGCCAGGCGTCGAAATCGACGTCGAGCCCGGTCTGCCGGTCGCGCGGCCCGTAGAGCCCGGCATTGTTGAGGAGCACATCGATCGGCTGCCCCGCAAGAGCCTCCTTGGCCGCCGCGACGCTGGCATCCGAGGTCACGTCGAGCTCG
The DNA here is from genome assembly GCF_016428755.1 of Allobosea sp. ASV33. Lineage (GTDB taxonomy): Bacteria > Pseudomonadota > Alphaproteobacteria > Rhizobiales > Beijerinckiaceae > Allobosea. Next base: position 15,679 of record NZ_JAELTI010000039.1, on the reverse strand, counting down.
ACCGGGATCAGCGCCGCAGGATGCTCGGCCGCGAGCTCGGCGAGCGCGCCGCCCCAGGGATTGCGCGCCGCCGCGATCACGCGATCGCCCCGGCGCAGCAATTCGATGGTGATGGCAAGCCCGATGCCGCGATTGGCGCCGGTGATCATCCAGGTCTGGGGCATGAGACTTCTCCGTGAGGCTACCAGACGTAGGGCTTGCCGCTCCTCATTTCCAGATTGATAGTCACGGCGCTTCAAATCGTTCGGAAGGGCCGTCGAGATGGCCGAACAGCAGATCCGTTTCAACGATGGCGCCGCCTATGAAGAAATGATGGGCAAATGGAGCCGGCTCGCCGGGGACGTCTTCCTCGACTGGCTTGCTGCGCCCAAGGGCTTGCGCTGGGCCGATATCGGCTGCGGCAACGGCGCCTCGACACAATTGCTCTTCGATCGCTGCGCACCGGCCGCCCTGAGCGGCATCGATCCGTCGCAGGGCCAGCTTGACTATGCCCGCAAGCGCCCAGTCGCCGGCCTGGCGGAGTTCACGCTGGGCGATGCCATGGACCTGCCCTACCCGAACCGGAGCTTCGACGCGGCCATCATGGCCCTGGTGATTTTCTTCGTGCCCGATCCGACCAGGGGCGTGGCGGAAATGGTGCGCGTCACGCGGCCGGGCGGGCTCGTGGCCGCCTATGCCTGGGACATGCCGGGCGGCGGCTTTCCGCTCGACCCGGTCCTGGTCGAACTCGCGGCCCTCGGAATGACGCCGCCGCGTCCGCCGAGCGCGGATGTCTCACGGCTCGAAACCTTGGTCGCCCTGTGGACGCAAGCCGGGCTGCGCGAGGTCGAGACGCACGAGATCAGCGTGCGCCGCCATTTCGCCGATTTCGATGCGTTCTGGCATGCCTGCACCCTCGGCGCGACCGTGGCACCGGCCATTGCAGCTCTCTCTGCGGACAAGCTGGCCCAGCTCAAGGACAAGGTCCGCGCGCGTATCAGCGTCGCAGACGATGGCAGCGCGTCCTATGTCGCGCGCGCCAACGCCGTGAAAGGCCGGGTTCCGGCAGGCTGAGGTCCCGGAGACCTCGGCCCTTGGGTTTCAGCCCTTCGCCTTGCCGTATCCGCCGGCCGTCGGCGTGATCACCGTCACTGCCTCGCCAGCCTGGAGCAGGGTCTGGTCGGAGGGCTTCAGCTCTTCGACCGCGCCGGAGAGCCGTCGGACCAGCGTCCTGCCGAGTTCGCCGGCCTCGCCGCCGTCGACGCCGAAGGGCCGTACCCGCCGATGCGAGGCCAGGATCGCGCAATCCATCGTCTCGCGGAAGCGGATCGTGCGCGAAGTGCCGTCGCCCGCCGTCCATTCGCCCTTGCCGCCCGAGCCCTTCCGGATGTGGAAATCCTCCAGCACGACCGGGAAGCGCGTCTCCAGGATCTCAGGATCGGTCAGGCGCGAATTGGTCATGTGGACATGCACGCCCGACGTGCCGTCGAAGCCGGGGCCGGCCGGCGAGCCCGAGCAGATCGTCTCGTAATACTGATACTGGTCGTTGCCGAAGGTCAGGTTGTTCATCGTGCCCTGCGAGCAGGACATCGCCTTGAGCGCGCCAAACAGCGTGTTCGTCACCGCCTGCGAAACCTCGACATTGCCCGCCACCACCGCGGCGGGATAGCGCGGCGCCAGCATCGAGCCCTCCGGCACCACGATCCTGATCGGACGCAGGCAACCGGCATTCATCGGGATCGCATCGTCGACCATGACGCGGAAGACATAGAGCACGGCGGCGCGCGTCACCGGCGCCGGCGCGTTGAAATTGTCCGGGCGCTGCTCGGAGGTGCCGGTGAAATCGACCGTCGCCTCGCGCTTCTCGCGATCGATGGTGATCTTCACCTTGATCGCGCAGCCCTGATCCATCGGATAGGTGAACTCGGAATCGTGCAGCTTCGTCAGAAGCCGCGCCACGCTCTCGGCCGCATTGTCCTGGACATGACCCATATAGGCCTGCACGACATCGAGGCCGAAGGAGCCGATCATCTTCTTCAGCTCGGCCACGCCCTTCTCGTTGGCGGCGATCTGCGCCTTGAGGTCGTTGACGTTCTGCACGACGTTGCGCACTGGGTAGCGCGCGCCGGTCAGCAATTTGACGAGGTCCTCCTCGCAGAAGCGGCCCTGATCGACGATCTTGAAATTGTCGATATAGACGCCCTCTTCCTCGATATTGGTCGCCAGCGGCGACATCGAGCCCGGCGCGGTGCCGCCGACATCGGCATGGTGGCCGCGGCTCGCCGCCCAGAACAGGATGTTCTTCTCTTCGGGATCGAAGACCGGCGTGCAGACGGTGATATCAGGCAGATGCGTGCCGCCGTTATAGGGAGCGTTCAGGCAATAGACGTCGCCCGGCTTGATCACCGGGTTGTTGGCGATCACCGTCTCGACCGACCGGTCCATCGAACCGAGATGCACCGGCATATGCGGGGCATTGGCGACGAGCGCGCCGGTCTGGTCGAAGACCGCGCAGGAGAAGTCGAGCCGCTCCTTGATGTTCACGGAATAGGCGGTGTTCTGCAGCGTCACGCCCATCTGCTCGGCGATCGACATGAACAGGTTGTTGAAGATCTCGAGCATCACCGGATCGGCCTTGGTGCCGATCGCCGCCTGCTGGACCAACGCCTTGACGCGAACCAGCACGAGATGGTCCTTGGCGGTGAGCTTGGCGCTCCAGCCCTCCTCGACGACGACGGTCTGGTTCGGCTCGATGATGATGGCGGGCCCGGCGACGCTCTGGCCGGGCTTGATCGCCTCGCGGCGGACGATCGCCGCATCGTGCCACTGCCCCTTGGCGAAGAAGCGCGTGCGCTCGGCGACAGCAGGCTCGCCCGCCTGCTCGGCCGCCGCAGCTTCCTCGAAACGGGCACCGCCGCCGACGGCCTCGACCTCGACGGCCTCGACGACCAGCGCCTTGGTCTCGTCCATGAAGCCGAAGCGCGCCTTGTGCGCGGTCTGGAAGGCCTCCTGCATCGCGGCGCGCGTGCCGGCCGGGACCGCGATCGCGGTATCGGTGCCGGCATAGCGGATATGGGCGCGGGTGTGGATCGCGATATCATCCTCCGCCACGCCCTGGCCCGCGACCTCCGCCCTGGTGTCCGCGGCTAGCTTCGCGGCCACAGCCTCGATCGCGGCCTTGGCCTCGCCGTCGAGCGCAACATCCAGCGCCGCCGTGCGCGTCGAGCGGATTTCGGCGAGCCCCATTCCATAGGCCGACAGCAGGCCGGAGAACGGATGCAGCAGCACCGTCTTGATGCCGAGCGCGTCGGCCACGAGGCAGGCATGCTGGCCGCCGGCGCCGCCGAAGGAATTCAGCGCATAGCGGGTGATGTCATAGCCGCGCTGCACCGAGATCTTCTTGATCGCCTCGGCCATGTTGGCCACCGCGATCTGGATGAAGCCGTCGGCAACCTCCTCAGGGCTGCGCCCGTCGCCGACCTCGGCCGCCAGCACCGCAAACTTGTTGCGGACGATGCCGACATCGAGCGGCTCGTCCTGCTTCGGCCCGAAGATCGCCGGGAAATAGGATGGGATCAGCTTGCCGACCATGACATTCGCGTCGGTCACCGCAAGCGGCCCGCCGCGGCGATAGGCCGCCGGGCCCGGATTGGCGCCGGCCGAATCCGGACCGACGCGGAAGCGTGCGCCGTCATAGTGGAGAATGGAGCCGCCCCCGGCCGCGACCGTGTGGATCAGCATCATCGGCGCGCGCATGCGCACCCCGGCCACCTCGGTCTCGAACGCCCGCTCGTATTCCCCGTCGAAATGCGCAACGTCGGTCGAGGTGCCGCCCATGTCGAAGCCGATCACCTTGTCGAACCCGGCCGAGCGACCGGTTTCGGCGAGGCCGACGACGCCGCCGGCCGGACCGGACAGGATCGCGTCCTTGCCCTGGAACAGCTCGGCCGCGGTCAATCCGCCCGAAGACATCATGAACATCAGGCGCGCGCCGGTGCGGGCGACGTCGAGCTCCTCGGAAACCTGCTGTACATAGCGGCTGAGGATGGGCGAGAGATAGGCATCGACCACGGCGGTGTCACCGCGCCCGACCAGCTTCACCAAGGGCGAGACCTCGTGGCTGACCGACACCTGCGGGAAGCCGATCGCGCGGGCGATCCGGGCCGCGACCTGCTCATGCGCCGTGTAGCGATAGCCATGCATGAAGACGATCGCGACCGCGCGGAAACCGGCATCGTATTGCGCCTGCAAGGCACTGCGGATCGCCGCCTCGTCGGGCGCGCGCTCCACCGTGCCGTCGGCCAGCACGCGCTCGTCGATCTCCTCGACCGCTTCGTACAATGCCTCGGGCAGGATGATCTGCTTGGCGAAGATGTCGGGCCGGGCCTGGTAGCCGATGCGCAGCGCGTCGCGGAACCCCTTGGTGGTGACCAGCAGCGTACGGTCGCCCTTGCGCTCCAGCAACGCGTTGGTGGCGACGGTGGTGCCCATGCGCACCTCGCCGATGGTCCCGGTCGGGATCGGCTCGCCCGCCTTCAGCCCGAGATGCTCGCGGATGCCCTGCACGGCCGCATCGCGATAGGCGCCCGGATTCTCGGAGAGCATCTTTTTGGCATGGAGATTGCCAGCCGGATCGCGGCCGATCACGTCGGTGAAGGTGCCGCCGCGATCGATCCAGAAATCCCAATGGGCCGCCGACATGAGACGCTCTCCCCTTCGTCAAGCCAGCCGTGATTTACGCTGACGTTTCATCGATAAATTGTCGATGAGTCGTTGACAAGACGATTCTGCCGGCTACGATCCCAAATGTGGCTGGAACATGGCTGAGGGGCCAGGCCGGCAGAAAGCGGAGGATGCGACGATGCGAGCAATCCTGGCAACCGGGCGCGCAGGCGCTCCCGTCGGATGGGAGCAGGCGCTCCCATGATCCGTCGCACACTCGATACGCTCTATCTGCTCGCGGGCTATCTCGCCGGCTTCTTCCTGGTCGCGATCTTCGTGTTGATGATGCTCCTGTCCATCGGGCGCGAGATCAATCTCAACGTTCCCTCCGGCGATGATTTTGCCGGCTGGTCGCTGGTCGCCATGGCTTTCCTCGGGCTCGCCCACACCTTCAAGCGTGGCGAGATGATCCGGGTCGGCCTGCTGCTCGAGCGCCTGCATGGCAGGGCGCGCCGCATCGCCGAACTGGTCTCGCTGACGATCGCGGCTGCGTTCCTCGCCTATTTCACCTGGCAGGCCGGCCGCCTCGCCTATGATTCCTGGCGCTTCTTCGACATGTCGACCGGCGTGATCTCGGTGCCGCTCTGGATACCGCAGCTCGGCATGGTGGCCGGCCTCGCGATCCTGCTGGTCGCGGTCGCCGAGGAATGGGTCATCGTCGCGCGCGGCGGCAAGCCGACCTACGAGCCCGAGCCGCCGACGACGACCGAAGAGCTGATCGAGCGCGTCGCGCAGGGCGGAGGCGTCTGACCATGAGCCTTCCCGTTCTCTCGATCGTCCTACTCGGCTTCCTCGTCCTCATCCTCGCCAGCGGTGTCTGGATCGCGGTGGGCCTCGGCCTCGTCGGCCTGCTCGCCATGATACTGGTCACGGACATTCCGATCGGCCAGGTCCTGGCGACCACGGTCTGGAGCGCCTCGGCCTCCTGGACGCTGGCTGCGCTGCCGCTCTTCATCTGGATGGGCGAGATCCTGTTCCGGACAAGGCTCTCGGCGCAGATGTTCCAGGGGCTCTCGCCCTGGCTGCAATGGCTGCCGGGTCGCCTGGTCCATACCAATATCGTCGGCTGCGGCATCTTCGCCGCCGTCTCCGGCTCCTCGGCCGCGACCTGCGCGACCATCGGCAAGATCGCCCTGCCCGAGCTGAAGAAGCGCGGCTACGACGAGGGCATCAGCATCGGCACGCTTGCCGGCTCAGGCACGCTCGGCCTGCTGATCCCGCCGTCCATCCCGATGGTGGTCTATGCGGTCACGGCCAATGTCTCGGTGCTGCAGGTCTTCCTCGGCGGCTTCCTGCCCGGCCTGCTCGTGATGGCGCTCTACATGGGCTACGTCATCGTCTGGTCCTGGCTGAACCCGAGCAAGGTCCCGCCGCGCGATCCGCCGATGTCCTTCATGGCCAAGGTGCGCCAGTCGGCCAATCTCGCGCCCTGCCTGCTGCTGATCGCGGCCGTCTTCCTCTCGCTCGTGCTCGGCTTCGCGACGGCGACCGAATGCGCCGCCTGGGGCGTCACCGGCGCGCTGGTGCTGGCCTGGTGGAGCGGCACGCTGACCTGGCAGACCTTCTACGAAAGCGTGATGAGCGCGACGCGGCTGACCTGCATGATCATGCTGATCCTGGCCGGCGCCGCCTTCTGCACGGCCGCCATGGCCTATACCGGCATCCCGGCCGCGCTGGCCGACTGGGTCAAGGGCCAGTCGCTCTCGCCGCACATGCTCGTGCTGGCGCTGACCTGCATGTACATCATCCTGGGCTGCCTGATCGACGGCATCTCGATGATCGTGCTGACGGCGGTGATCGTGCTGCCGATGGTCAAGGAAGCAGGCTTCGACCTCGTCTGGTTCGGCGTCTACCTCGTCATCCATGTCGAGATGGCGCAGATCACCCCGCCGGTCGGCTTCAACCTGTTCGTGCTGCAGAACATGAGCGGCAAGGACACGATGACGATTGCGAAGGCGGCATTTCCGTTCTTCCTTCTGCTGAACGTCGCCGTCATCATCATCACGACCTTCCCGCAGATCGTTCTCTATCTGCCGAAGCTCGCCTTCCCGGACTGATCTCCAGCCCAATCACCATAAGCAACAGAGAGGGAATGACATGATCAACCGCAGACACCTGACCGCCGCGGCCTTCGCCTTCGGGGTCGGCACGCTCGCCTTCGCCATCCCGGCCGCGGCGCAGACCAAATGGAACCTGCCCAACGCCTATCCCACGGACAATCCGCATACCGAGAACCTCGCCCTCTTCGCCAAGGACGTCGAGGCGGCGACCTCGGGCAAGCTCCTGATCACGGTCCATGCCAATGCCGCGCTCTTCAAGGCGCCGGAGATCAAGCGCGCCGTGGCCTCGGGCCAGGCCCAGATGGGCGAGATCCTGATGTCGATCCACGAGAACGAGGACCCGGTCTTCGGCATCGACGTCGTGCCGTTCCTGGCGACCTCCTTCGCCGATTCGCGCAAGCTCTATACGGCGTCCAAGGCGGCGATCGAGAAGAAGCTCGACGCCCAGGGCATCAAGCTCCTCTTCATGGTCCCCTGGGCGCCGCAAGGCGTCTACACCAAGAAGGACATCAACACCGTCGAGGACATGAAGGGCCTGAAATGGCGCGCCTATAATGTGGGCACCGCCCGCCTCGGCGAAATCCTCGGCATGCAGTCGGTCACGATCCAGGCGGCGGAGCTGCCGCAGGCGCTGGCGACTGGCGTCGTCAATTCCTTCATGTCCTCGGGCGGCACCGGCTACGATTCCAAGGTCTGGGAGTCGCTCGACCACTTCTATGACGTGCAGGCCTGGATCCCGAAGGATGCGACCTTCGTCAACAAGGCGGCCTTCAACGCCCTCGACAAGGCGACGCAGGATGCGATCCTCAAGGCCGCCGCCACCGCCGAGGAGCGCGGCTGGAAGATGTGGCAGGAGAAGGCCGGCTGGTATCTCGACCAGCTCAAGGCCAAGGGCATGAAGGTGCAGGCACCGTCGCCCGAGCTGTCCGCCGGCTTCAAGAAGGCGGGCGAGCAGCTCACCGCCGACTGGCTGAAGAAGGCCGGCGCCGAGGGGCAGGCCATCGTCGACGCCTATAAGAAGATGTAAGGCGGCATACCACACATCGACAGCAGTCATCCCGGGCGACCGGAGGGAGACCCGGGATCCATGCCGGAACGTTTCAGGCATGGCTTCCGGATCGGCGCCGCTCACGCGGCTTGTCCGGGATGACCTCGCATTATTAGTCAGGACGATCGAGCGCGATGACCTCTCCCTCCCCCGACGACCTCGGCCCGATCGTCTCCTCCGGCCATCTCGCCGCCGGGGCTCTCCCCGCGCTCTCGGAATTCGAGTTCGCGCTGAGCATGACGGTGCACGCCTTCCAGCGCTGGATCGTGCGCGGCATGGCGGCCGCCGGCATGCCCGATCTCTCGCCGCTCGACGTGCTCGTGCTGCACAACGTCAATCATCGCGGCAAGGCCAAGCGGCTCGCCGATATCTGCCTCGTCCTCAATATCGAGGACACGCATCTGGTGAACTATTCGCTGAAGAAGCTCGAACGCCTCAAGCTCCTGAAGGGCGGACGCAAGGGCAAGGAGAAGACCGTCGCGGTCACACCGGCCGGCGAGGAAACCTGCCGTCGCTATGCCCAGATCCGCGAGCAGCTCCTGGTCAAGTCGGTCCGCGCCACCGGCGCCGACCCGGCCCGCCTCTCCGAGATCGCCGCCGCGATGCGCTCGCTCTCCGGCCAGTACGACCAGGCGGCGCGGGCGGCGGCGAGCCTTTGAGACATACTGATTTTACGCGGAAACATATCGTCATCCCGGGCTTGACCCGGGATCCATCGTAGAGAGCCGGCTCTATAATGGATTCCGGATCGGCGCCGCTATCGCGGCTTGTCCGGAATGACGGAACCGTTTCCGCTATACATCCTCGACCTTCTGATCAGCCCTGCCCCGGCTCGGGCAGGTCCGCATAGCGCGCGGCATATTCCGTATCGAGCGCCTTGAACCGCGACCAGAATCCGCGCGGCTTGCTGCCGGCGAGCTGATCCTCCAGCAGGTCCAGATGCATGTGCCAGCCGCCGGAGACGCTGGCCATCTCCGCCTTGCTGGTCAGCTTGCGATGCGTCAGCACGAGCAGGACCTTCTCGCCCTTCGGCACGAGCTCGAACTCGACTTCGGATTCCGGCTCGCCGCCTCCGCCCCAGGTGAAGGCGATGATCCGTGGCGGCTCATAGCGCGTGATCGTCCCGGTGGAGCGCACGCCATTCTCATGCACCTCGCGATAGGCGTCCGGCGGCGTCTCGTCGGTGATCTCAGAATGCTTGAACAGCATCTCCGTCCGGCCCCCGACTCTCAGGTCGAAGACACCTGAGGCCAGCCATCGTCCGCGCTTCTCCGACTCGGCGAGATAAGACCAGACCCGTTCGATGGGACCGGGCAGCAAGCGCTCGAAGCGCACAGCGCCGCTTTCCAATACGACTCCATAAGCGTTCATCGGTTGTCTCCCTCGCCCGGTTCGGGCTTTGCGAGTTCCTGTTCGAGGATATCGAGATGCCGCCCCCAGAAGCGCCGGACCTTGCCGAGCCAGGCATCGAATGCCTCGAGCCCCGCGGGATCGAGCCGGTAGATGCGCTGCTGGCCCCGCACCTCGACGCTCACCAGCCCGGCCTCCCTGAGCACCTTGAGATGCTGCGAGATCGCGGGGGCGCTGGCGCTGAAACGGGCGCCGATTTCGCCTGCCGATAGCGATCGCTCGCCCAACATCTCGATGATGCTGCGGCGCGTGGGGTCGGCAAGGGCGGCGAAGCGATCCATGGCCAATAACTTCGTCATTCACTTAATTAAGTCAATACTTAATATCAAGGGATCATGCGGGCATGTGGCAATGCGGATTGCCACGCGCGACGGACTGGGCCAGTGGAAGCGCGCCTTTTGGAACCCTTTCGCCTGACATGACCAGCCGCAACGCCTCTCTCACCGGCATCGCCATGATGCTGATCGGCATCCTGCTGTTTTCGCTGAACGACGTGATGGGCAAATGGCTGGTCGCGACCTACACGGTCGGCCAGCTCCTGCTGATCCGTAGCCTGGCGGCGCTGGTCGTGATCCTGCCCTTCGTCGTCAAGCAGGGCGTCCACAGGACGTTGCGGCCGGAGCGGCCCGGCCTGCAGGCCCTGCGCGTGCTGTTCTCGTCGGGCGAGGTCGCGCTGTTCTATCTCGCCGTCACCTATCTGCCGCTCGCCGACGCGATGACGATCTGGCTCGCAGCCCCGGTCTGGGTCGTGATCCTCGCCGCACTGCTGCTCGGCGAGCGCATCGACGGCCGGCGCTGGCTCGCCATCGCGCTCGGCTTCGCCGGTGTCGCGGTCTCGCTCAATCCGAGCGGGGCCAGCTTCTCGATGCCCGCGCTGATCGCCCTGCTCGGCAGCTTCCTCTTCGCCGCGATGATGATCGCCGGGCGCCGCCTGCGCGGCACGCCTGACGTCACGCTGGTCGCCTGGCAGACGCTCGGCGCGCTCCTGATGGGGCTCGCGCTCCTGCCCTTCGGCTGGGTGACGCCGAGCCTGAAGGACACCGCCCTGCTGGCCCTGCTCGGCATCGTCGCGATGGGCGCGCATATCTGCGTCACCCGCTCGCTCAAGCTGGCGGAGGCCTCCGTCGTCGTGCCCTACCAGTACACGCTGATCGTCTGGGCGCTCGTCTTCGGCTGGTTCGTCTTCGGCGACTGGCCAACGCCGGCCATGCTCTGCGGCGCGGCACTGATCGTCACGGCCGGCCTCGTCCTGCTCGTCCTGGAGCGGCGTGCCGCCCCGGCACCATCGGTCCTCGAAGCCACGGGCGCCGGCGCGCCCTGATCGCCCGCCTCAGTAGAGGCGCAGGCGATAGGCTTCCTCGAGATTGCGATCGGCCTCGTCGCCGTCGACCGCCTTGGTCTGGTCGGCGATGATGCGGCCGAGCGTCGGAAAGGAATGGCGCGGCACTTGCGAGGCCGGGTCCCACAGCTTCGAGCGGATCAGCGCCTTGCCGCAATGGAAATAGGCTTCCTCGACCGCGACGATGAGGCCCGTCACCGGCGCGCGCTCCTGCATGATCGAAGGCGCCAGCAGGGCGGCATCACGCGTAGCGTGCGCCTTGCCGTTGACGCGCAGGGTCTCCGGGATGCCCGGCACCATGAAGACGAGCCCGACGCCCGGCGCCGACAGGATGTTGCCGAAGGAATCGACCCGGTTGTTGCCGCGCCGGTCGGGGATGAGCAGCGTCGTGTCGTCGAGCACGCGCACGAAGCCCGGCCCGTCGCCGCGCGGGCTTGCATCGGCATTGCCCTGCGCGTCGCAGCTCGCGAGCACGAGGAAGGGCGAGAGCGCGATGAAGTCGCGGCAGAACTGGTCGAGCCGGCGCAGCACCTTCCCGGCCGCCAGGGGCGAGACCGGGCCAATATGACCGCGCAGCGCCTCCCCATCCTCGATGCGCGCCGCCGGATCGTCGAAGCAGTCCGTCATGTCATGTCCCCGTTTTTCTCTGGACAATCTGTCCGATTGCCGTCCCGGGCGCCAGCGCGGGCAGCTCGTGCCGGCCAGCCTTCCTCCGCATGACGCCGTCCGGCCTATTGCCGCCTTGACCGGTGACCGGCGCATCGCCATCGTGCGCCTTATTTTCGCCCTCCCATACGAGGCCTGATTCGATGCGCCGCGCCCTGCTGCGAACCGCCCTTGTTTCCTTCGCCTGCCTGACGGCCTTTGCCGCCGGAGCCGCGAACGGCCGCTTCGTCCATCCGCTCGACCGGGCGGAGAACCGCACCTTCCCGATGGACGGCAACCTCCCCGGCTGCGACGACCCCGCGGTGCTCGGCAAAGTCACCAGCCATTTCAACTCGCGCGAGGATACCTATTGGGGGCCCCTTCAGGCCTTGTCCTATGATCGCATCGCGCAGATCGGCTATCGTAGCTGGGGCGCCGACTTCATCCCGCGGCGCTTCTGCAGCGGGCGCGTCCTGCTCAACGACGGCAAGTTCCGCCGCGTCGACTATTCCGTGCGCGAGTCGCTCGGGCTCTTCGGCATGACCTGGAACGTCAACTGGTGCGTGAGCGGTCTCGACCGCCAGCGTGCCTACGCGCCCGACTGCAAGATGGCACGCCCGTAAAGGGTAAGGCTCCACGATGATGAAAAGGCTGCTGGTCGCCGCCCTGTCGCTGTTCGGCTTCATCGGAGCGGGCCACGCGCAGGGTTTCGGCCAGCGCGGCGGCGCGCCCGGCGATTTCGACTTCTACGTCCTGGCGCTGTCCTGGTCTCCGGGCTTCTGCGAACTCGACGGCGACCGCGGGCGCAACCGCGAGCAATGCGGCGACGGGGCTGGCCTGCGCTTCGTCGTGCACGGCCTCTGGCCGCAGAACGAGCGCGGCTATCCCAGCGATTGCGGCCCGGCCGGCCGCACACCCTCGCGCATCGCGCTGGAACAGGCCGAAGGGGTGTTCCCCACCGAGAGCCTCGCCCGCTACGAGTGGCGCAAGCACGGCACCTGCTCGGGATCAAGCCCGAGCGATTATTTCCGCGACGTCCGCCGCGCCCGCGACAAGATCGCGATTCCCCCGCCGCTGGCCAAGGCCGAGCGCGACCAGACCTGGACCGCGATCGATCTCGAACGCGCCTTCACCGCCGCCAATCCTGGCCTGCGACCGGACATGATGTCGGTGGCCTGCAAGCGCGGCGTGCTGCAGGAAGTCCGCATCTGCCTGACCAAGGATCTCCGCGATTTCCGCACCTGCCAGCAGGTCGACCGGTCCGGCTGCCGCGCGCGGGACTTCACGGTCGTCGCGCCGCGCTGAGGCCTACCTTAGGGTATGCTGAGTTTTCTCGGAACCACGGCGTCATCCCGGGCTTGCCCCGGGCTCCATCGGAGGATTCGGGAGCTCTACGATGGATCCCGGAGCGGCGCTGCTTCGCAGCTTGTCCGGGATGACGCCGTGGTTTCGTGCGAAATCGGCAAGCTCTAAAATAACCAACCCTCATCCTGAGGAGCGCTGTAGGCGCGTCTCGAAGGATGTTCCAGAAGACTTCGGAACGATCTGGAGCATCCTTCGAGACGCAAGCTGCGCTTGCCCCTCAGGATGAGGGCTCGGATTCCCACGCGGCAAGACTTTGCCGCTTCCGGTCGGCGGCCGCTTCCTCTACCAACGGCGGCATGAACTATCGCCATGGCTTCCACGCCGGAAACTTCGCCGATGTGCTGAAGCATGTCGTGCTGACGCGCATCCTGCTGCATCTCAACGCCAAGCCGACACCCTATCGCATCGTCGACACCCATGCCGGCAGCGGCCGCTACGATCTCGATTCGGAAGAGGCTCTCAGGACGCATGAATGGAAGGATGGCGTCGCGCGCATCGACCGCTCGCCCCTCTCTCCCGCTGTCGAGGCCCTGCTCGCGCCCTATCGCGCCGCACTGGTAGGCGCCCGCGCGCTTTATGGCTCGGGCGCCTATCCCGGCTCGCCCTGGCTTTGCCGCCATGCGATGCGGCCGGATGATCGCCTGGTCGCCGCCGAGCTCCATCCCTCGACCTACAGGAAGCTCGCCGAATCGATCGGCAAGGACCAGCGTTGCAAGCCGCTCGCCATCGACGGCTGGACCGCGCTTCGGGCCAATGTCCCGCCGAAGGAGCGTCGCGGCCTCGTGCTGATCGACCCGCCTTTCGAGGACAAGGACGAGTTCGCGACGCTCGCCGCGCAGTTCATCGCAGCGCACCGCAAATGGCCGACCGGCATCTATGCGCTCTGGTATCCGATCAAGGGCAGCGCCGGCGTCCAATCCCTCATGGATGCGGTGCTCGAAGCCGGAATCGGCCGGCTCCTGCGCCTCGAGATCGATGTCGACCGGCCGGAAGCGGCCGGCGGCCTCAGCGCGACCGGCCTGCTGGTCGTCAACCCGCCCTGGCGGCTGGCCGAGGAAGCCGAAACCCTGCTGCCGGCATTGACCGAACGGCTCGCGCAGGGTCCCCGGCCGCGCTATCTCTGCGAGACGATCCGCCCCGACGGCTGATCGATCGCTCTCCGCTACCCGCATCAAGGATACCGTCGATGCTCGTCCTGCGCTCCTCCCCCGCCTCCCCGTTCGGCCGCAAGGTCAAGCTGGCGGCCCTCGAACTCGACTTGATGGACCGCATCGAGATCGTCGCCGCCGATACCACCGATCCCAGCGAGGTGCTGCGCCAGCAGAATCCGCTCGGCAAGATCCCGACACTGGTGCTGGAGGATGGCACGACGCTGTTCGATTCCCGCGTCATCCTCGATTATCTCGACCACATCTCCGGCGGAAAGCTGATTCCCGCCGGCGAGGCGCGCTTCGCCCAGTTGCGGCTGCAGGCCTTGGCCGACGGCATCTGCGATGCGGCGCTGCTCAAGGTCTATGAAGGCCGCTTCCGTCCGGAGGAAGGCCGCAACGCCAACTGGGTCGCGCATCAGGACGGCAAGGTCGCGCGCGGACTGGCAGCGCTCGAAGCCGCCCCGCCAGCGTTTACCGATCGCCCGCGCATCGGCGAGATCGCGCTCGCCTGCGCGCTCGGCTATCTCGACCTGCGTTTCGAGGGACAATGGCGGGCGGCCCATCCGAGGCTCGTCGCCTGGCTCGACGATTTCGCCGCCCGCGTTCCGGCTTTCGAAGAGACCCGCTTCAAGGGCTGATCGAACTCGTCCGCGCAGAAGCGGCGCTCCAACGAAAAAGCCGGCGACCCAGGTCGCCGGCTTTTTCGTGTCTACTTTTGTGATCTGACCCGGGCAAGAAAAAACCCGGTGGCCGAAGCCACCGGGTCCGTTCTGTCTCCGTGAGGAGAGGATCAGAACTTGTAGCTGAGGCGGGCGCGGACGACCGAGAAGTCGGTGCCGACCTTGGTGCCGGTGTTCAGGATGCGCTTGTCACCCAGGTCGACGTAGAGGTACTCGACGCCGGCGATGATGTTGTTGGTGACGGCATACTCGAGACCGCCGCCGAGAGCCCAGCCGCCGGTGTGGCTGTTATCCGACGAGACGGCGAAGACGCCCGGGAACGAGGTCTTCACGTTGCCGTAAGCCCAACCACCGGTGATGTAGGGCATGAACCGGTCGAAGGCGACGCCGACGCGGCCACGAACCGTGCCGAAGTAGTCGGTCTTGACGCGCAGGCCAGCGAAGGTGCTGCCCGTGGTCAGGTCAGCAGCCTGGATATCGGCTTCGAGACCGACAACGAACTGGCCCATCTGGTAGTTGTAGCCGATCTGGCCACCGCCGACGAAGCCGTCGAGATCACCGGTGTTGGTGATGGCGACGCCGCCGTTGGTGTTCACGTTGCCCCAGCCGTAGCCGGCGTTGCCACCGACGTAGAAGCCGGTCCAGGTGAACGCCGGCGGCATGTAGACGGGGGCGGCAACCGGGCCCTTGCGGGACGGGAGGTCGGCAGCGGAGGCGGCGCCAGCGGCGATGAGACCGAGCGCGGCAACGCTCGCAAGCAGATACTTCTTCATGACAAACTCCTTAGTCGTCGCTGTCGCCGGGAACCCGGCGGTTGATTTCGATGAACCCGTTATAAGACCGGGAGCCGGCTTTGTCTGTTGCATCGGAAGCACATCTGCCTTGCAGACCGCGGCAGAAATGCGGCACGAATGCGATAACTGGACGCAAATAGGTAAAACCAGGTTAACCAACCAGCGACTAGCCAGCATGGTAAATCGAATACTAACAGCATTTCGACCACCCGCCGGCTCAGGAGCATGGCTCGGCCTACAAACGCCGGAGCTTTCCCAAGGTTCCCGGGCCAAGTTCGGCTTTTTTGCGCCTGTCTTGCCGCTCCGGCCCACTCATGCTTAAGCCTTGAGGCAACAGGAACCGAAGTAGAACCGTGCTGCCTCTTTCGATTTTCATTATTGCCCAAAATGAGGCGGACCGGATCGGCCGGGCGATCGAGGCCGCGCGCGCGCTGAGCGACGATATCGTGGTCGTCGATTCCGGCTCGACCGACGGCACGCAGGCGC
>NZ_JAELTI010000271.1 GCF_016428755.1 Allobosea sp. ASV33 | reverse complement strand
CCCCCCCCCCCCCCCCCCCCCCCCCCCCCCCCCCCCCCCCCCCCCCCCCCCCCCCCCCCCCCCCCCCCCCCCCCCCCCCCCCCCCCCCCCCCCCCCCCCCCCCCCCCCCCCCCCCCCCCCCTTTCCACGCAGACGACGGCATACGAGATCGCGCCTAGAGTCTCGTGGGCTCGGAGATGTGTATAAGAGACAGGCGCAGGCCCTTGGCGCGGGCGAAGCGGACATAGTCGAGTGGCAGGACCTCGCGCACGCCGGCCCGCGTCAGCCGGATCACCAGCGAGACCTTGAACAGCGAGAGGTTGATCGCCGGCAGCAACAG
>NZ_JAELTI010000270.1 GCF_016428755.1 Allobosea sp. ASV33 | reverse complement strand
CCCCCCCCCCCCCCCCCCCCCCCCCCCCCCCCCCCCCCCCCCCCCCCCCCCCCCCCCCCCCCCCCCCCCCCCCCCCCCCCCCCCCCCCCCCCCCCCCCCCCCCCCCCCCCCCCCCCCCCCTTTCCAACCAGAAGACGGCATACGCGATCGCGCCTAGAGTCTCGTGGGCTCGGAGATGTGTATAAGAGACAGGCCCGGCAGCGCGTAGGAGGCGGTCAGCGCCTCGACCAGCGGGCCATGGGTCAGCCAGATCTCGTGGCCGAAGCCGAGCTCGGTCGCCACGGCGACGAAGCGGTGGTTGAGATCCTCGATTCGAAGG
>NZ_JAELTI010000269.1 GCF_016428755.1 Allobosea sp. ASV33 | reverse complement strand
CCCCCCCCCCCCCCCCCCCCCCCCCCCCCCCCCCCCCCCCCCCCCCCCCCCCCCCCCCCCCCCCCCCCCCCCCCCCCCCCCCCCCCCCCCCCCCCCCCCCCCCCCCCCCCCCCCCCCCCATTTTCAACCAGAAGACGGCATACGAGATCGCGCCTAGAGTCTCGTGGGCTCGGAGATGTGTATAAGAGACAGTTATTCGTCAGCGCGGCACCAAGTGGCATGCCGGCGCCAATGTCGGCATGGGCAAAGACCATACCCTCTTTGCGACGACGAATGGCCGAGTCCGATTCACGACGAAACTCGGCCGAGCTTTCGTGAA
>NZ_JAELTI010000268.1 GCF_016428755.1 Allobosea sp. ASV33 | reverse complement strand
CCCCCCCCCCCCCCCCCCCCCCCCCCCCCCCCCCCCCCCCCCCCCCCCCCCCCCCCCCCCCCCCCCCCCCCCCCCCCCCCCCCCCCCCCCCCCCCCCCCCCCCCCCCCCCCCCCCCCTTTTCATGATCCGGCGACCACCGAGATCTACACCGAAGGTTAATCGTCGGCAGCGTCAGATGTGTATAAGAGACAGCCCTGAGATAACGCACCGGCCGCCCCGGCGCCGCGGCGTTCGCCGCATGCACGATCGCATTCGCGTCGATGCCGAAATGCCGGTAGAGATCGGCGACCGTGCCGGTCTGGCCGAAATGCTCGACGC
>NZ_JAELTI010000038.1 GCF_016428755.1 Allobosea sp. ASV33 | reverse complement strand
CAGACGCTACGCGTGATCTTCTGGGTCGGGCTCGGGCTGATCGCCACCGCTCTCTTCCGCGAAGGCATGGATATCCGCATCGTCGCCGGCCTGATCGCGGTCCTGATCCTCGCGAATGCCTTCACGCTGGGCGGCCGCACGACGCTGGCCGTCAGCCGCGACGCGCTCGCCGACAGCGCCAAGACGGCGCTTCCGGTCGGCATCGCCTGCGCCATCGTCGGCACCATCATCGGCCTGATGACGCAGACCGGCATCGGCACCACCTTCGGCGCCTGGATCATCGGGCTCGGCCAGCACAGCCTGTTCCTGGCGCTGATCCTGACGATGATCCTGTCGATCCTGCTAGGCACCGGCATCCCGACGATCCCGACCTATATCATCGTCGCCGCGCTCGCCGCACCGGCGCTGGAAAAGCTCGGCGTGCCGCTGATCGTCAGCCACATGTTCGCCTTCTACTACGGCATCATGGCCGACCTTTCGCCGCCGGTGGCGCTGGCAGCGCTCGCCGCAGCGCCGATCGCCAAGGAGAACCCGGACAAGATCGGCTGGGAGGCGATGCGCGTCGCGCTCGCCGGGTACGTCATCCCCTTCATCGCCGTCTATTCCCCGGCGCTGATGCTGCAACCGGGTGACCCGATGGCGAACGTCATCGGCTTCTGGCCGGCCGTGGTCTACGCCATGTTCAAGGCGACGATCGCCATCGGCCTCTTCGGCATGGTCGCGATCGGCTACCTCTTCGGCAAGCTCACGATCCTCGAACGCGTGCTCTGCTTCGGTGCGGCGGTGCTGCTCTTCGGCGAGTTCGCCTATAGCGACCCGCTCGGCTACGCACTGGCGGCGGCCGTCGTGCTCCGGCACTGGCTCGCGGCACGCAAGGCCGAGACCGCCGCGGCATGAGCCTGTGCCTCGCAGCCGGCGCGCTGGTCGTCGCGCTCGGCCGGGGCGAGATCACGCTGGGCTGGCGCCATTCGGTGCAGAAGACGCTCTGGGAGGAGGTCTGGCGGGAGACGCCCGCCGGACTGAAGATCGTCGAGGCGCGGATCGAGGGCTCCGGCGCTGGCATGGACCCGCCCGACGGCGCGAAGCTCGTGGACGGTTTCTGGCGCTGGCGCCCGGCCCTGCCGCCTCTGAAAGAGGTCGTCATGCGGCGTTCCGGCGCGACCGCCGACTGGCGCATCTGCACAGCCTCAGGTTGTCGTGCGATGGGCGACTATGTCCCGGCGGACGCCGATCCGGTCACGTTGAAAATCTGCGAGTGAAGAGGACCGAAGGCCTCAATCGACCTCGGTCAGATGCTCGATCTTGAGCATGCGGCGCATCAGGTTGAGCATGCCGTAGGCGGCGAAGACCGAGAAGATCGCCATCATGACGTATTCGAAGATGGTGCCGAGCTCGAACAGGCCGGCCAAAGCCCAGCCGGCAGCAAGCGCCACGCCGAAAAGCTCGACGGCGATCAGGATCCCGAACGAGGTGACCATGATCAGGTTGCGCCAGTTGGTGTGCCGTCCGGCCATGCTGTCCTTCCTTCACGCGCGGGCCGCCTTGCGCGGCCATGCGCTCCACGCACCTAGCGGAGCTTGCCGCCCCATGCAACAAATTCGCGCCCATCGCCCAGATGGGCACGACCTCCGCGCTTGAAAAGTCCCGATGCTCGATACGCCCGTCTTCGCCTCCGCCGCCGTGGCGGCCCCTCATCGCCTCGCCTCCGAGGCGGGCCGGGCTATCCTGGCCGAAGGCGGCAACGCGATCGAGGCGATGGTCGCGATGGCCGCGACGATCGCGGTGGTCTATCCGCATATGAACGGCATCGGCGGCGACGGCTTCTGGCTGGTGCATGAGCCCGGCGGGCGGCTGCATGGCATCGAGGCCTGCGGCCCGGCCGGTTCGCTGGCCACGATCGAGCACTATCGCGGCAAGGGCTATGACGCCATTCCCGCGCGCGGCCCGGAAGCGGCGCTGACCGTCGCGGGCGCCCTCGCTGGCTGGCAGCTCGCGCTTGATCTCTCGCGCTCCCTCGGTGGGCGCATGCCGCTGCGCGATGTGCTGCTGGACGCGATCGGCCATTGCCGCGAGGGCTATGCGGTCTCGGATTCCGAGCGCGGCAACAAGCCGAACGAACTGGAGGAGTTGAAGGCCGCGCCCGGCTTTCTCTCGACCTTCTGGATCGACGGCGCCCCGCCCAAGCCCGGTGCGCGCCGCCGGCCGGAAGCGCTCGGCGCCACCCTGGAGCAGCTCGGCCATTCCGGGCTGGAGGATTTCTACCGCGGCGATGTCGGCCGCGAGATCGCCGCCGATCTCGAACGCATCGGCGCGCCGGTCACCCGCGCCGACCTCGCACGCTATCGGGCGCGATCCGTCGTCCCGTTGACGCTGAAGCTCCCCGGTCTCACCGTCGCCAATCTGCCGCCGCCGACGCAGGGGCTGGCCTCGCTCATGATCCTCGGCATCTTCGAGCGTCTCGGCGAGGCGAGGCTCGATTCGTTCGAGCATCATCACGGGCTGATCGAGGCGACGAAGCGCGCCTTCGCCATCCGTGACCGCTATGTAACAGACCCGGCCGAGCTCGATCACCCGCCCGCCGATTTCCTGAGCGATGCCGCCCTGCTGCGCGAGGCGGCGGCCGTGGACATGAAACGGGCCGCGAAGCTGCCGCTGCGCCATGGCGACGGCGACACGGTCTGGATGGGCGCGATCGACGGCAAAGGCCTCGCCGTTTCCTATATCCAGTCGATCTATTGGGAATATGGCTCTGGCTGCGTGCTGCCTGCCACCGGCATCCACTGGCAGAATCGCGGCGTCTCCTTCTCGCTCGACCGGAACGCCGCCAACCCGCTGAGGCCCGGTCGCAAGCCCTTCCACACGCTGAATCCGGCTCTGGCGCGTTTCGACGACGATCGCGTCCTGCCCTATGGCGCGATGGGCGGCGACGGCCAGCCCCAGTTCCAGGCCCAAATCCTGACGCGCTATCGCGCCGGCCAGAACCTCGCCACGGCGGTCGATGCTCCGCGCTGGCTCTTCGGCAAGACTTGGGGCGCGGGCTCGACCAGCCTCAAGTTCGAAAGCCGCTTCGATGCCGCTCTGCTCGAGAGGCTCGATGCCGCCGGCCATCCGGTCGAGGAGAGCGGCCTCGCCTATTCCGAGGGCTTCGGCCATGCCGGCATGCTGGTGAAGCATGCGAAAGGCCATGTCGAAGCCGTGCATGATCCGCGTTCCGACGGCGATTCCAGGGGGATCTGACGCCAGATGACTTTCGACGATCCGTTCCGCTGCTTCGTGCCCTATCCCGACGCCCCCGTGAAACACGCCGTCGCCGGCCCGCTCGCCGGTTTGACCCTGGCCGTGAAGGACCTCTTCGACATCAAGGGCTACCCGACCGGGGCCGGCTCGCCATTGGTGCTGGCGCAGTCCGGCATCAAGACCAAGACGGCGCCGATCGTGAAGGATCTGCTCCAGGCCGGCGCCCGCTTCGTCGGCAAGACCCATACCGACGAGCTCGCCTTCTCGCTCAACGGCCAGAACGCGCATTTCGGCTCGCCGATCAATCCAGCCGCGCCGGACCGCATCACCGGCGGCTCCTCCTGCGGCTCGATGGCGGCGGTGGCCGGGCGCCTCGCCGATATCGCATTGGGCTCGGACACCGGCGGTTCGGTGCGCGCTCCCGCGAGCTATGGCGGCCTCTTCGGCATCCGGCCAAGCCATGGTCGGCTTTCGCTAAAGCGCGCCTGGCCATTGGCGGAAAGCTTGGACACGCCCGGCTGGTTCGCCCGTGACGGCGATATCTTCGCCCGCGTCGCCAATGTCCTGTTCGGCCCCGACAAGACCGAACTGCCGGAAATGCCGCGCCTCCTCATGGCCGACGACATGTTCGCCCAGGCCGTGCCCGAGGCCGAGACGATCCTGCGCAATGTCGTGCAGCGCACGATTCCCGCGCTCGGCCAGCCCGAAGGCGTCAAGCTCGCGCGCGATCTCGATGCGCTCTACTGGGCCTTCCGCTGGATCCAGGGGCGCGAAGCCTGGCTGTCGGACGGGCCGATGATCGAGCGCTTCAATCCCCCGCTCGGGCCGGGCGTGAAGGAACGGTTCGCCTTCTCGAAGGCGGTGACCGACGCGGAATACGCCAAGGGCGAAGCCGCCCGGAAATCCTTCCGCACCCGGCTTTCGCGCCTGCTCGGGCAGGACGGCGTGCTGATCCTGCCGACCATGCCGGACGTCGCGCCGTTGATCGCAGCGAAGGAATCCGAGCTGGAGGATTTCCGCAACCGGGCATTGCGGCTGCTCTGCCTTGCCGGCCTCTCCGGCTTCCCGCAGGTCACGATTCCCGTGGCGCAACGCGAGGGGGCCCCGCTCGGCCTGTCGCTGATCGGGCCGAAGGGCTCCGACCGTTCGCTCGTCGCCTTCGCGGTGCGCTACGAGCGCGCCGCCCGCATCCGGATCGCCTGAGAGGAGACCGCCATGAGCGGACATCACCACCACGATCACGACCACCACCACGATAACCACTTCACCGCCATCGAGGCGCGGGTGAAGGCGCTGGAAACGCTGATGGTCCAGAAGGGCTATGTCGACCCGGCCGCGCTCGACGCGATCATCGACACCTACGAGACGAAGATCGGCCCGCGCGACGGCGCCCGCATCGTCGCCAGGGCCTGGACCGACCCGGCCTTCGCCGAACGCCTGAAGGCGGACGGCACGGCCGCGGTTGCCGAGCTCGGCTATGGCGGGCGCGGCGGCGAGCATATCGTCGCCTGCTTCAACACGGCCGAGCAGCACAACCTGATCGTCTGCACGCTCTGCTCCTGCTATCCGTGGCCGGTGCTCGGGCTGCCGCCGGTCTGGTACAAATCCCCGCCCTATCGCGCCAAGGCCGTGATCGACCCGCGCGGCACGATCGCCGATTTCGGCGTGACGCTGCCGGAGAACCAGCGCATCCGCGTCTGGGATTCGACGGCCGAGACCCGCTTCATCGTCATCCCGATGCGCCCCGCCGGTACTGAAGGCTGGAGCGAGGAGAAGCTCGCCAGCATCGTCACGCGCGATTCGATGATCGGCACCGGCTTGCCGCGCGTGGAGGACGCCGCATGAACAGCGCCCATGATCTCGGCGGCCAGATGGGTTTCGGCCCCGTCCTTCCCGAGCCGAACGAGCCGGTCTTCCATGGCGACTGGGAGAAGCGCGTGCTCGCGATCAATGTCGCGGCCGGCGCCATGGGCGCCTGGAGCATCGATGAGATTCGCCATGCCCGCGAAAGCCTGCCGCCGGCGCAATATCTCTCCTCGACCTATTACGAGATCTGGCTGGCCGCGCTCGACAAGGTGCTGGTCAGGCACGGCTTCCTGAGCGCCGACGAACTCGCGACCGGCAAGCCGACCCCCGAACGCCGCGAGCCCAAGCGCGTGCTCAAGGGCGAAGAGGTCGCGGGCGTGCTGCGCCGCGGCTTCCCCTATGAGCGCGAGGCCAAGGCCCCCGCGCGCTTCGCGGTCGGCGACAAGGTCCGCACCATCGTGATGCACCCGCAGCACCACACCCGCCTGCCGCGCTACGCTCGCGGGAAGACCGGAGTGGTCGAGCGCATCGTCGGCTGCCATGTCTTCCCGGATACGGGCGCGCAGGGGCAGCCCGAGGCGGCGCAATGGCTCTACACGGTCGTCTTCGATGGCCGCGAGCTCTGGGGCCGCGATGCCGACCCAACCTCAACCGTCAGCATCGAGGCCTGGGAGAGCTATCTTGAGCCGGCCTGAGACCGATCTGGCGGCAGCGCTCGCCGCCGACACGCCGATCCCGCGCGATGCCGAGGGCCCGATCTTCGCCGAGCCCTGGCAGGCCCAGGCCTTCGCACTGGTCGTCGAACTCCAGAACAAGGGTGTCTTCACCGCCGATGAATGGGCGCAGGCGCTCGGAGCCGAAATCCGCGAGGCGCTGGCCGCCGGAGGCTGCCGCGACGGTTCGGATTACTACGAGCGCTGGTGCGAAGCGCTGGAGCATCTGCTGATCGAAAAGGGGCTCGCCTCCTATGAAGGCGTCGACGCGCTCGCCGCCTCCTGGGCCCGCGCCGCCGAGGCGACGCCGCATGGCAAGCCGATCCTGCTGGAGAACGATCCGCTGCGTTAGCAGGCAGGAGCGCCAGAACCTCCGCCGTCATCCCGGGCTTGCCCCGGGATCCATCGTGAGGCTCCATGCTCTACGATGGATCCCGGATCTACGCGACTACGTCGCTTGTCCGGGATGACGGCGAGGCTCTGTACCGAACCGAACCGCTTCAGCTCCCCATCCCGCCGATCCAGAGACCGGTGAACAGTGCCGCGCCCAGCACGGCGACGAAGGCGGCCGCCAACAATTCGAGCCCCGCGATCAACCGGGCCGAGCGCACGCTGCCGCCACCAGCGAATTTCAGCGCCGCGAACTTGAAGAACACCGCGAAGGCTGCGAGCGCCCCGGTAGTAATTGCAGTGCCCAACGCCATCGCGAAGGTCGCGGCGATGCCGGCCCAGAACAGCCCTTGCGCATTGGCGAAGACGAGGATGATCAGCGCCCCCGCACAGGGCCGGGCCCCAGCCGCGACGACGACGCCGGCCATGTCGCGCCAGCCAGAGAGCCGCGAGCCCTGCTCGGCATCGGGCATGTGGACATGGTCGCAAGCCGCAGGATCATGCGCCCCGCCGGCTTCCAGCCGCATCAATGCGCCCGACTTCCGCCAGAGCATCAGCAACCCGACCAGTGCGACCAGCAGGAAGCTGCCCTGCTCGATCACCGTGGTCGCCGCATTCATCTGAATCGCGGTCACCCGCATCAGCAGCGTCGCGACCGTAACGATCGCGATCGCGACCATGGCCTGCAGGAGCGCCGCCGCGAAGCTCAAAGCCAGCCCGCGCTTCAGGCTGCGATTATCGGCGACGATATAGCCGGAGATCACCGCCTTGCCGTGGCCGGGCCCGGCCGCATGGAAGACGCCATAGCCGAAGGAGAGCCCGAGAAGGCCCCAGAGCGCGCCGGGCGCGGTCGAGATCGCCTTCAATGTCGCCGTCAGCTCGCGATAGAAACTCGATTGCCAGGCGATCAAGACGGCGCCGAAGCCGGTGGTCGACGGCAGCGCTTCACGCGGCAGGGCCGTGCCGAAAGGATTGCGCGGTGGAGGCGGCGGAGGCGGGCTCACGCTCGCGATCAGGAAGGCGATCAGCGCGACCACGCCCCCGACCAGAAGCAGCGCCAGCGCGCAGGCGATCAGCCGCCGCGAAAGAGCCGCACCGGTCGGGCGTGCCGTCTCGGTTGCTGTCACGGACATGCCACCAGCGCCCGTGTCGTCACTTCGAGCCCGCTGACATCAGGCGTCGCGGTGATGTCGGCTTCGGCGAGGCGTTTCTGCGTGGCATCGTCGAGCTTGGGCGGGCGGTTGACCCGCACGACGCAACCCTGCGGCGCGCCCTTGGTCACCACCGCATCCGGTGCATCGACGATGTCGAAGGCGACGAAATAGGTGGGGTCGCCGATCTCGATACCGAAGGAGCGCGCCTTGGCCGGGGTCTTCAACGGCAGCGTGAAGACCAGCGTCAGCACCTTGTTGTCGAAGGACATGACCTGCTCGCCCGGCGTGCCGAATTCCTGCTTGCGGCCGTTGAGCTTGGCGGCGGTGAAGAACTCGACATCGGGCAGCGATTCGACGTTGATCTTGGCGAGTTCGGCCAGCTCTTCCGAGGTCAGCTTGCCATCGCCGTTCTTGTCGAGGCCTTGGGTGATATAGGCCGAATAGGCCTCGTCGAAGCTCCAGTGGTGCCGGATCGCCTGCACCGAACCATCGGCGGAGAAGACGATCTCGGCCTTGGCCGCGACGAAGACATGCGGATGCGCAGCCGCCGGCCCGGCCGCAAGGACCGCCAGCAGGAGCCCGGCGAGGGCCGTCAGAGATGCGCGTCGCGTCAAAGGCGAAACCTCCGTGATCCCGCTTGGGTGGATCATGGTGAAGCGATCGTCAACGACCGTGACGGGGATGCGACGACCACAACAGCCATCTCCGCCAAACAGGGCCAAATCGCGGCGCCTCCCGCGGCACGCGCAACAGCCGTTCCCGCAAATCGCTGGACCGGGCTGCGAAAACTGGAATGATACCAGATCAATTGACCGCCTCCGGCCGATATGTCAGCTTTGCTGACATATTCGCTGCGCAGACGGCGAAGCATGAGGCCGGGACCACCGGCCCGTCGGCGGGAACGACGATCCGGGAGGCCGAACATGGCCGAGATACCGCGGAAATCCGACACCGAGGCAGGCGCGCAGCGCCAGATCGGCCTTCGCGAAGTCGCGCTCGACGACAAGTACGACCTTGAGAAGCGGGACGTCTTCCTCACCGGCACCCAGGCCGTCGCCCGCATGCTGCTGATGCAGCGCGAGCGCGACCGCCGGGCCGGGCTCGACACCGCCGGCTTCGTCTCCGGCTATCGCGGCTCCCCGCTCGGCGGGCTCGACCAGCAGTTGATGCGGGCATCCAAGCCCCTGAAGGCCGCGAACATCGTTTTCCAGCCAGGCCTGAACGAGGACCTCGCCGCCACCGCGATCTGGGGCACGCAGCAGGCGGGCCTGAGCGGCGAGGGAAAGCACGACGGCGTCTTCGCCCTCTGGTACGGCAAGGGCCCGGGCGTCGACCGCTCCGGCGACGTCTTCCGCCACGGCAACATGGCCGGCACCGATCCCAAGGGCGGCGTGATCTGCCTGATGGGCGACGACCACACGGCTGAATCCTCGACCAACGCCCATCAGACCGAATTCGTGCTGGTCGACCGGATGATGCCGATCCTGAACCCGGCCGGCGTGCAGGAGATTATCGATTACGGCCTGCATGGCATCGCGCTCTCGCGCTTCGCCTCGGTCTGGGTCGGCATCAAGTGCGTCAAGGACAACATCGAATCGACCGCCTCGATCGATGGTTCGCTCGATCGCGTCACCATCGTCACGCCGACCGACTACACTCCGCCGCAAGGCGGCCTCGCCATCCGCCGCGAGCTCGATTTCGTCGAGCAGGAACGCCGGATGCATCTCTACAAGCGCGATGCGATGCTGGCCTATCTGCGCGCCAACAAGCTGAACCGCATCGTCACCAAGGGCGGCAAGGCGCCGCGCATCGGCATCGCCACCGTCGGCAAATCCTATCTCGACGTGCAGCAGGCCCTGGTCGATCTCGGCATCGACGAGGTCCGCGCCAATGACCTCGGCATCCGCCTGTTCAAGCTCGCCTGCCCCTGGCCGATCGATCCGGCCGAGCTGAAGGCCTTCGCCGAAGGCCTCGACCTGATCATGGTGGTCGAGGAGAAGCGCTCGCTGATCGAGGTCCAGGTCCGCGAGGAGCTCTACGGCGCCAAGCACCAGCCGATGGTGATCGGCAAGAAGGACGAGAACGGCGACTGGCTCTTCCCCGTCCATGGCGCGCTCGACCCCAACGATATCGCCATCGCGCTCGCCGGCCGCCTGCTGCAATACCGCGACGATCCCGCCCTGCGCGCCCGGCTGGAAGAGATCGCCGCCGCGCAAGGCCGCCTGGACGAAGCGCAGGAGATCGCCACGCGCACGCCCTATTTCTGCTCGGGCTGCCCGCATAATTCCTCGACCGTCGTGCCCGAGGGCTCGCGCGCCTATGCCGGCATCGGCTGCCACTACATGGTGCAGTGGATGGACCGCGATACCGCCGGCTTCACCCAGATGGGCGGCGAAGGCGCGAACTGGATCGGCGAGGCGCCGTTCTCGAAGCGCGGCCATGTCTTCCAGAATCTCGGCGACGGCACCTATACCCATTCCGGCTCGCTCGCGATCCGCTGGGCGGTCGCTTCAGGCGTCACCCTCACCTATAAGCTGCTCTATAACGATGCGGTGGCGATGACCGGTGGCCAGCAGGCGGAAGGCCATCTCTCGCCCGACCAGATGGCGCGGCAGGTCGCGGCCGAGGGCGTAAGCCGCATCGCCGTCGTCAGCGACGACCCCGACAAATACGCAGCCGGAACGCAATGGCCGGCCGGCACCACGCTCCACCATCGCGACGAGCTCGACGCCGTCCAGCGCGAGCTGGCCACGGTCTCAGGCGTCTCGCTCCTGCTCTACGACCAGACCTGCGCCACCGAGAAGCGCCGGCGGCGCAAGCGCGGGGCCTATCCCGATCCGGACAAGCGCGTGATCGTCAACGAGCTCGTCTGCGAGGGCTGCGGCGATTGCGGCGTGCAGTCGAACTGCGTCTCGGTCCAGCCGCTGGAGACCGAATTCGGCCGCAAGCGCCAGATCGACCAGTCGAACTGCAACAAGGACTTTTCCTGCGTGAAGGGCTTCTGCCCGTCCTTCGTCACCGTCCACGGCGCCAAGCCGAAAAAGGCCGATCCGCTCCGGCTCGATGCCTCGACGCTCGGCGATAGCGAACTGCCCAAGCCTGTCGTGCCGGCGCTCGATCGCAGCTTCGCGGTGATCGTCACCGGCGTCGGCGGCACCGGCGTCGTCACCATCGGCGCGATCCTCGGCATGGCCGCGCATCTCGAAGGCAAAGGCTGCGGCATGATCGACATGGCCGGCCTCGCCCAGAAGGGCGGCGCCGTCTTCAGCCATGTGAAGCTCGCGCCGCATCCGGACGATATCCACGCCATCCGCGTCACCGCCGGACAGGCCGATCTCGTGCTCGGCTGCGACTTGACCGTCACCGGCTCGAAGAAGGTGCTCGGCGCGATCCGGCCCGAACGCGGCACCGTCATCGTCAACACGGCCGAGAGCCTGCCGGGCGATTTCACCCGCAATGCCGATTTCTCGCTGCCGACCGAGCGCCTGAAGCGCGCGATCCTGGGGGCCGCCGGCCGCGAGCAGACGCATTTCATCGATGCGACGGCGGCGGCCGTCGCTTTCCTCGGCAATGCCATCGCCGCCAACATGTTCATGCTTGGCCATGCCTGGCAGCTCGGCGCCGTCCCGCTCTCGCGCGAGGCGCTGCTCAAGGCGATCGAGCTCAATGGCGAGGCCGTCGCCATGAACCGGCAGGCTTTCGAGCTCGGCCGCCGCGCCGCGCATGATCCGCAAGCGCTGGCCGGTCTCCTCTCGCAGAGCAAAGCCGCGACGCCGGCGCGCCAGCTTTCGCAGACGCTGGACGAGATCATCGAACGCCGCGTCGCCTTCCTCACCGCCTATCAGAACGCGGCCTATGGCGCGCGCTACCGTCATCTCGTCGCCCGCGTGCAGACGCGCGAAGCTGCAGTCATGCCCGGCCAGACGACGCTCAGCGAGGCCGTCGCCCGCAACCTCTTCAAGCTGATGGCCTACAAGGACGAATACGAGGTCGCCCGGCTCTACAGCGACGGCGCCTTCCGCAAGCAGGTCGCGGCGACTTTCGAGGCCGGTAAAAGCGACGGCAAACCGCTACGCTACGAGTTCCACCTCGCCCCGCCGCTCCTGGCCAGGCGCGATCCGAACACGGGCCTGCCGCGCAAGATGAGCTTCGGTCCCTGGATGATGGGCGCCTTCTCGGTGCTGGCGAAGCTCAAGGGTCTGCGCGGCACCGCCTTCGACCTCTTCGGCTACACGCAGGAGCGCCGCACCGAGCGGCGGTTGATCGCCGATTACGAGGCGCTCTTGAACGAGCTGCTGACGCGGCTGTCGCCGGAGAACCACGCGCTCTGCGTCGCGCTGGCCGCGATACCTGAAAAGATCCGCGGCTTCGGCCATGTCAAGGAACGGCATCTGGAAGCAGCGAAGGCGGAAGAGGCGGCGCTGCTGGTGCGGTTGCGGGATGGCGCTTCCACGGCATCAACTCTGCCCCAGGCTGCCGAATAGAACGCGGGGAACCCCTCTCCTATAAGGAGAGGGGCAGGGGTGAGGTGAAGGCCGTTGGACCAGTTGCGCTGATCCTCACCGCTGCGCAGCGACCATCTCAGAGCCAATTCGGTCAGCGGCCTACCCCTCACCCTGCCCTCTCCCTATGGGAGAGGGTTTCCCACGCCTTTCCGTCTTGCTCGCGCCCGCCCGTCGCTATCCGCGCCTCTTTGGTTCAACTTGAGTCCGATTGCCCTCGCAGCCCATACTGTCGCCCGCCGCCGCCAACCCGGATAACCGCCGCCTTGATCACCCCCGAGGAACTGCGCGCCATCGCCTCCTGGTCCCGCGACCTGTCGGAGGCCGAGTTCGAGGAGGCGCGGCGCGGCATCTCCTTCAAGACCTACGGCAAAAACGCTTCGATCTGCCATGTCGGCGACCGGCTGGAATCCTGGACCGGCGTCGCCGATGGGCTGGTCAAGATGGCGACGACCTCGAAGACCGGGAAATCCGCGACGCTCGCCGGCATGCGCTCCGGCGCCTGGTTCGGCGAGGGCACCGTGATCAAGGCCGAGCCGCGCCGCTACGAGCTGGTGGCTTTGCGCGAGACCCGGCTCGCCCTGATGCGGCGCTCGACCTTCCTCTGGCTGTTCGAGCACTCGGCTGCGTTCAATCGCTTCCTCGTGCACCAGTTCAACGAGCGCCTTGCCCAGTTCATCTCGCTGGCCGAGACCGAGCGCACGCTGGATTCCACGGGGCGCCTCGCCCGCAATCTCGCCTGGCTGTTCAACCCGATCCTCTACCCCGATCTCGGCCGCACGCTGGCGATCTCGCAGGAGGAGCTCGGCATGCTCGCCGGCATTTCGCGCCAGATGGCGAACCAGGGCTTGGCGAAGCTCGCCGATCTCGGCCTGATCGAGCTCGGCCATGGCAGCGTCACCATCCGCGACCTCGACAGGCTCGCCCGCTACGAAGGTTGAAAATTGCTGCAGGGCACCAAATCGCGTTTCGCGCGTTCCTTCTCCCGAACAGCCCAGGCTGAGAAAGGAACCGCCGCCATGTTTGGCCTCCTCGAACTCATGACGAAACGGGTCAACGACCAGATTACCGAATACGCCGCCGTTCAGTCGGAGATCGCTCGGCGCCTCTGGGGCAACTGGCTCGATCCCTTCCATGCCTGCCAGCCGGTGAAGGTGCGCGCCGACCGGCATGAACGTGACGGTACGTCCAGCCGCGAGGCCTCGCGCGGTCGCTAATTGCCAGCGATCACGCCGCGTTGAACAGCCCGCCATCGTCCGGAGTGGCGGGCAACGGCGTTGAGCGACCATTCAAGAACACCGCACGCTCCGACAAAAGCGCGCTCATCCCGGCCGGAGCGCTGCGAACAGCTGGGATCCATGTCTGAGCCTTGACCGGAAGCGCTCCGGCATGGATCCTGGGTCTACCTGCGGTCGCCCGGGATGACGCGTGTAATTCCCGACAGCACTATACCGGCGCGTTGAACACGGCCTCGATCGCATGGCCGTCGGGATCGACCACGAAAGCCGCGTAGTAATGCGGCCCGTAATGCGCGCGCAGTCCCGGCGCGCCATTGTCCAGCCCGCCATGGCTAAGTGCCGCTTGATGGAACCGGTCGACCGCCCCGCGATCCGGCGCGGCGAAGGCGAGATGGAAGCCCGGCCCCGGCGGCCTTTGCCCCTCCGGCCTGTGCTTCAGCGCGAGCTTGTCGCCCCCGCCGGCTACGCCATAGCCGACCGCCTGCCCGGCTTCGCCCGGCCGCAGATCCTGCCAGACCCTGACATAGCCGAGTGGCGCCAGCACGGCGTCGTAGAAGGCGCAGGCGCGCTCGATATCGGAAACGCCGAAAGACAGATGATGAAGCATGAGTCGGTTCGCCATCGCCGCAGGCACGGCCCTGCCCGCCGATTCAATCTGCCGAATTCGTGAGGAAAATCAGGGCCGAAGCAAAAAGCCACGCAACACATCTGCGTGAGAAGCAAACTTCGGCGGGACAATAGTCACCAAAAGGCGAATTGTCTGTCAAGCGGGTCCTTGCGAAGATGATGGCCGCCTGCAAGTCTTGCATGAGAACGAGGCCGGAAACCGGCCCGCGGAAGTCGCCACGACGCATGGCGGCTCGACAGGGAGAACGCAATCGTGGCAAGCGGCACCGCCGGCCAGGCGGATACCTTTCCGAAATTGCTGTTGCGCAATGCACGGGAGCGCGCCTCGCGCGTTGCCTTCCGCCACAAGGATCTCGGCATCTGGCAGTCCTGGAACTGGGCGGAGGTCGCGGAGCACGTCCGCAACTTCGCCAAGGGCTTGGCAGATCTCGGCCTGAAGCGCGGCGAGAAGGTCGCGATCATCGGGCAGAACCGGCCGCGGCTCTACTGGTCGATGTGCGCGGCGCAGTGGATCGGCGCCATTCCCGTCCCGGTCTATGCCGACGGCGTCGCCGAGGAGATGGCCTATGTCCTCGACCATGCCGAGGCGGTCTTCGCCGTGGTCCAGGACCAGGAGCAGGTCGACAAGCTGCTCTCCATCGCCGATCGCCTGCCGCATCTCCGGCACATGCTCTATGACGAACCGCGGGGCCTGCGCGATTACGACCACGGCAAGCTCCACGCCATCGAGACGGTGATCGCGGCGGGTGGCCGGGCGCTGAAGGACCCGCAGGCGGAAGCTGCGCTCGCCCGCGAGATGGAGCAGGGCCAGGGCTCCGATCTCGGCATCATCCTCTACACCTCCGGAACGACCGGCCGCCCCAAGGGTGTGATGCTCAGCCATTACAACGTGCTGATCGCCGCCGAGATCGGCTGCGGCTTCGATGGGTTGAACGAGACCGACGAGGTCATCGCCTATCTGCCGATCGCCTGGGTCGGCGACCACGTCTTCTCCTATGCGCAGGCGATGCTGGCTGGCTTCTGCGTCAATTGCCCGGAAAGCCCGGATACGGTGATCGACGACCGCCGCGAGGTCGGCACCACCTATGCCTTCGCCCCGCCGCGCGTCTTCGAGAACATGCTGACCGTGACCATGGTCCGCATGGAGGATGCCGGCGCGCTGAAGCGGAAGATGTTCCACTATTTCCTGGATGTCGCGAAGCGCTATGGCGAGCAGATCCTGAACGGCGAGAGCGTGCCGCTGAAGGGCCGGCTGCTCTACAAGCTCGGCGACCTCCTGGTCTACGGCCCGCTACGGAACCGCTTCGGCCTGACCAATATCAAGGTCGGCTACACCGCCGGCGAGGCGATCGGCCCCGAGCTCTTCCGCTTCTACCGTTCGATCGGCGTCAACCTGAAGCAGCTTTACGGCCAGACCGAGGCCGGGGTCTACATCACCATGCAGCCGAACGGCGAGATCAAGGCCGACACGGTCGGCAAGCCCGCCCCGATGGTGGAGATCCGCATCGACGACAATGGCGAGGTGCTCTACCGCTCGCCCTCGATCTTCGGCGGCTATTACAAGGACCCCGACAAGACCGCGGAGACCATGACCGCCGACGGCTATGTTCGCTCCGGCGACGCCGGCTTCTTCGACGATGGCGGGCACCTGAAGATCATCGATCGCGCCAAGGATGTCGGCAAGCTCGCGAGCGGCGACCTGTTCCCGCCGAAATACATCGAGAACAAGCTCAAGTTCTATCCGAACATCAAGGAAGCCGTCGCCTTCGGCCAGGGCCGCGACTACGCGACCGTCGCGCTGAACATCGACCTCATCGCCGTCGGCAACTGGGCCGAGCGCAACAACGTGGTCTATGCCTCCTATCAGGAGCTCGCCGGCCACGATCTCGTCTATGACATGATCGCAAAACATGTCGACGAGGTGAACCGCTCGCTCGCCTCGGAGCCGATGATGGGCGGCGCGCAGATCAAGCGCTTCCTGATTCTGCACAAGGAACTCGACGCCGACGACGGAGAATTGACCCGCACCCAGAAGGTCCGCCGCGGCTTCATCGCCGAGCGTTACGCCCCCCTGGTCGCCGCGCTCTATGACGGCTCGGACGCCGCCGACATCTCGACCGAAGTCACCTTCGAGGATGGCCGCAAGGGCGTGATCGCGGCCCGCGTCAAGGTCCGCGATGCCAAGCTCTATCCCGCCGCGGTCGAGGGGGCGCCGTCATCGGCGAAGGCGGCATGAACGCGGAACCGATCAACGTGACCGGCACCCCGATCCGCGCCAAGGGCGAGATCCTGCTCTCGGTCGAGAACATCTCGCTGCGCTTCGGCGGCGTGAAGGCGATCACTGACGTCTCCTTCGACATCCGCAAGGGCGAAATCCGCGCCATCATCGGCCCCAACGGCGCCGGCAAGACCTCGATGCTGAACTGCATCAATGGCTTCTACCAGCCGCAGGAAGGCCAGATCGTCTTCAAGGGCGAGCGTCGCGCCAAGATGCGCCCGCATCGCGCGGCCGCCGGCGGCATCGCCCGCACCTTCCAGAACGTCGCGCTGTTCAAGGGCATGTCGACGCTCGACAACATCATGACCGGCCGCACGCTCAAGATGAAGAAGGGCTTCTTCTGGCAGGCGCTGCGCCATGGCCCGGCGATGCAGGAGGAGATCGCGCATCGCCGCGTCGTCGAGGACATCATCGACTTCCTGCAGATCGAGCACATCCGCAAATTGCCGGTCGGCAAGCTGCCCTACGGCCTGCAGAAGCGCGTCGAGCTCGGCCGCGCGCTCGCCATGGAGCCTGAGCTGCTCCTGCTCGACGAGCCGATGGCCGGCATGAACCTCGAGGAGAAGGAGGACATGTGCCGCTTCATCCTCGACGTGAACAACCAGTTCGGCACCACCATTGCGTTGATCGAGCACGACATGGGGGTGGTGATGGACCTGTCCGACCGCGTGGTCGTGCTCGAATACGGCCGCAAGATCGCCGACGGCACGCCTGACGAGGTCAAGGCGAACCAGAAGGTCATCGACGCCTATCTCGGCGTGGCGCATTGAGGAGCGTGGAGACATGAGCGACATCGCCACCCGCCCCGCCCCGAACCTCCTCGCCAGCCCGCTGGTCAAGTTTGGCCTGATCGTCGCGGCGATCGTTGCAGCGCTCGCGATCGGCGTCCGGCTCGACACCTCCAACACGCTCTATGCGATTGTCGTCGATCCGTTCCAGCAGATGGTCCAGGCACCGGACCTGCTGGTGCAGACGGTCTGGGAAGGGCTCGTATCCGGCGTACTCTACGCCCTGATCGCGCTCGGCTTCGTGCTGATCTTCAAGGCGTCGGGCGTCTTCAACTTCGCCCAGGGCATCATGGTGGTGTTCGCGGCGCTGACCCTGGTCGGCCTCTACGAGAAGGGCGTGCCGGCCTTCCTCGCCGTCATCATCACGCTGGGCGTGATGTTCGCTCTCGCCGTGACGATCGAGCGCGTTGTGCTGCGCCCGCTGGTGAACCAGCCCGACATCATCCTGTTCATGGCGACCTTCGGCATCACCTATTTCCTGATCGGCTTCGGCGAGGCGCTCTTCGGCGGCAATCCCAAGCAGATGATCGCCGAGCAGCTCTACCTGCCCAAGGGCGCGCTCGATCTGCAGATCCTCGGCGGGCTGGTCTCGCTGCAGAAGATCGACATCGCCGCCGCCCTCATCGCCTCGCTGATGATCGCGGCGCTCGCCGCCTTCTTCCAGTACACCCGCATCGGTCGTGCGCTGCGCGCCGTCGCCGACAGCCACAAGGCGGCGCTCTCGGTCGGCATCTCGCTCAACCAGATCTGGGTCATCGTCTGGTTCACCGCCGGCATCGTCGCGCTGATCACCGGCATCATGTGGGGCGCCCGCTCGGACGTCTCATTCGCGCTGGAGATCGTGGCGCTGAAGGCCTTGCCGGTGCTGATCCTCGGCGGCTTCACCTCGATCCCCGGCGCCATCGTCGGCGGCCTGATCATCGGTATCGGCGAGAAGCTCGGCGAGTTCTACTGGGGCCCGCTGATCGGCGGCGGCATCGAGAGCTGGCTCGCCTATTTCATCGCCCTTGGCTTCCTGCTGTTCCGGCCGCAGGGCCTGTTCGGCGACAAGATCATCGAGAGGATCTGATGGCGATGCGCACGAACCTCGCCGTCATTCCGGGGCAGGCCGCGGGCCTGAGCCCGGAACCCAGAACCGCAGGTCGCACCGGCACGGCCGTGACCTCCTCGCAACCGACAATGTTCATGGATTCCAGGCTCGACGCTGCGCGTCGCCCCGGAATGACGGTGTAAGCGATGCTCTACCGCGAGGCCGGCCAATACAAATCCAGCTACGCCAGCGACATGGCGGTCTTCCCCCTCAAAGAAGATCGAATCGGCATCGCCGTCATTCTGGCGATCGCTCTCGTCGCGATCCCCTTCCTGGGCAGCGACTTCTTCATCGCCTCGGTGATGATCCCCTTCCTCGTCTTCTCGTTGGCGGCGATCGGGCTCAACATCCTCACTGGTTATACCGGGCTGATCTCGCTCGGAACCGCCGCCTTCATGGGCGTCGGCGCCTATAGCTGCTACAAGCTCACCACCCTCTTCCCGGGCGTGAACATCATCGTGCTGATCCTGCTGTCGGGCCTGTTCTCGGCCGGGATCGGCGTGCTCTTCGGCCTGCCCTCCTTGCGCATCAAGGGCTTCTACCTCGCCGTAGCGACGCTCGCCGCGCAGTTCTTCCTGCAATGGGCCTTCGTGCGCGTGCCCTGGCTGTTCAACTACAATGCCTCGGGCGCGATCGAGGTGCCGCAGCGCACGCTCTTCGACATTCCCCTGACCGGCGCTGCAGCGACTCCCGAGACGCGCTATTTCGTCTGCCTCGGCCTCGTCGTGGTGCTGACCTGGTTCGCCTCCAACATCGTCCACGGCAAGCTCGGCCGCTCCTGGATGGCGGTGCGCGACATGGACATCGCCGCCGAGCTGATGGGCATCAAGCTGCTCAACGCCAAGCTGATGGCCTTCGCCGTCTCCTCCTATTTCTGCGGCGTCGCCGGCGCGATGATGATCTTCCTCTGGTACGGCGGCGGCGAGGCGGCGGACGTGTTCTCGATCCGCCTCTCCTTCAACATCCTCTTCATGGTCATCATCGGGGGCCTGGGCTCCCTGATCGGCTCGTTCTTCGGTGCGGCTTTCCTCTCGATCCTGCCGACGGCGCTGAAATTCGGCCTGCCGGCGCTGGGCATCCCGATCCAGGGCGCGGCCGCCGAGCATGTCACCTTCATGCTGGTCGGCGCGCTGATCATCACCTTCCTGATCGTCGAGCCGCACGGCCTCGCCAGGCTCTGGCAGATCGGGAAGCAGAAATTGCGGACGTGGCCCTTCCCTTACTGAGGCTGGGGGACGGACCCAAGAAACGACCGGCGACAGTGAAGCGCCGGCGGATAAAGACCGATCCGACAGCAGTCTGGTCGGGAGGAAACGAACGGAGGAAGTCCATGAAGACCAGCAATCTGTTGAAGGGTGCCGCGCTCGGAGCCCTGTTCGCCGCCGGCGCGCTTGCCCCGGCCATGGCGCAGGACAGCGTCTATTTCGCCAACAACGCCTATCGCACCGGCCCGTTCTCGGGCTCGGGGATTCCGATCGGCGACGGCATGCGCGACTACATCACGATGATCAACGAGCGCGACGGCGGCGTGAACGGCGTCAAGGTCATCTACGAGGAATGCGAGACCGGCTACGACACCAAGAAGTCGATCGAGTGCTACGAGCAGGCGAAGTCGAAGAACACCATCGTCTACTCCCCCTGGTCGACCGGCGCGACGCTGGCCGCGATCCCGCGCGCCCATGTCGACAAGATCCCGATCCTGTCGATGGCCTACGGCCTGTCCTCCTCGGCCGACGGCACCAACTTCCCCTGGGTCTTCATTCCGCCCTTCACCTATTGGGACGGCGCCTCCGTCATGGTCCGGCACATGGCGGCCGAGCTCGGCGGCATGGACAAGCTCAAGGGCAAGAAGCTCGGCCTGATCCATCTCGACGCGCCCTTCGGCAAGGAGCCGATCCCGGTTCTCGAGAATCTCGCCAAGAAATACGGCTTCGAGCTGAAGCTCTATCCGGTGGCCGCCGCCGACATGCAGAACCAGGGCTCGCTTTGGCTCTCGATCCGCCGCGACCGGCCGGACTATCTCTACAACCAGGGCTGGGGCGCGATGAACCCGACCGCGGTCAAGGAAGCCGCCAAGAACAACTTCCCGATGAACAAGTTCGTCGGCGTCTGGTGGGCCGGCGGCGATGACGATGCCCGCGCAGGCGGCGAACAGGCCAAGGGCTACTCTTCGCTGAGCTGGACGCTCGCCGGCACCGAGGCGCCCGCGATGAAGGACATCCTGAAATTCGTGGTCGACAAGGGCAAGAGCACGACGCCGAAGGAGAAGGTCGGCGAGGCCCTCTACAATCGCGGCGTCTATAACGCGATGCTCGTCGTCGAGGGCATCCGCAACGCGCAGAAGCTCACCGGCAAGAAGGTGATCGATGCGCAGGACATGCGCCGCGGCCTGGAATCGCTCAACCTGACCGAGGCGCGCCTCAAGGAGATCGGGCTGGGCGGCTTCGTCACCCCGACCGCGATCTCCTGTACCGACCATTCCGGCCACAGCAAGATGTTCGTCTCGGAATGGGACGGCACCAAGTGGACCAAGAAGGGCGACTGGGTCGAGCCCCTGAAGGACGAGGTCCGGCCGCTGATCGAGTCCAACGCCAAGGACTACGTCGAGAAGGCCGGCAACTGGCCCAAGCGCACCGAGCCCTGCGAGAAGTCGTCCTGATCTGACGATAGCCGGCGGCGGCTCCCGCCGCCGGCACCCTTCGATACCGATTGCCCGGGAGAGGCCGATGTCGACCGCCACCCTCGAAAAACCAGCCGCAACGACCGCGAGCGACACCATCCTGTCGCTCAACAATATCGAGGTCATCTACGACCATGTCGTGCTGGTGCTGAAGGGCGTCTCGCTCACCGTGCCGCGCCAGGGCATCGTCGCGATCCTCGGCGCCAACGGCGCCGGCAAGACCACGACGCTGAAGGCGATCTCCAACCTGCTCAAGGCCGAGCGCGGGGAGGTCACCAAGGGCTCGATCGTCTTCGACGGCGAGCGGGTCGACAAGATGTCGCCGAACGAGCTGGTCCGGCGCGGCTGTATCCAGGTCATGGAGGGCCGGCACTGCTTCGGCCATCTCTCGATTGAGGAGAATCTGCTCACCGGCGCCTTCACCCGCCGCGACGGCAATGCCGCGATCAAGCGCGACCTCGAGAAGATCTACACCCTGTTCCCGCGCCTGAAGCAGCGGCGGACATCGCAGGCCGGCTACACCTCCGGCGGCGAGCAGCAGATGTGCGCCATCGGCCGGGCCATGATGTCGAACCCCAAGATGATCCTGCTCGACGAGCCCTCGATGGGCCTTGCCCCGCAGATCGTCGAGGAGATCTTCGAGATCGTCCGCCGGCTCAATGCCGACGAGGGCGTCTCTTTCCTGGTCGCCGAGCAGAACACCAACATGGCGCTGCGCTACGCCACCTACGGCTACATCATGGAGACCGGCCGCGTCGTCATGGACGGCGAGGCGAAGATGCTGCGCGAGAACGAGGACGTGAAGGAATTCTATCTCGGCGTCGCCGAGGGCAACAAGAAGTCCTTCCGCGAGGTGAAGAGCTACAAGCGCCGCAAGCGCTGGCTGTCCTAGCAGGGCGCATTGTCTCCTTGGCCGTGTCATCCCGGACAAGCGGCGGAGCCGCGCCGATCCGGGATCCATGCCGGAGCATTGCCGATAAGAGTTCAGGCATGGATCCCGGGTCTGCGCTTCGCTTCGCCCGGGATGACCACGCTGGTTTGCAGGTGACCTGAGGACGCTTTGATGACAGAGCACCACGACGCGCTCGAAACCCGTTCGCCTGCCGCGCGCGAGGCCGATCTCTTCGCCCGTCTGCCGGCAGTGCTGGCAGCGGCCATGAAGGCGCCGGCCTATGCCGAGCGGCTCGCCGGTATCGATCCCGCCACCATCACCGACCGCAAGGCGCTGGCAAGCTTGCCGATCCTGCGCAAGGCGGACCTCCCAGCCTTGCAGAAAGCGGCGCTGCCCTTCGGCGGCTTCGTCGCGGCAGCGCCCGGTTCCTTCGGCCGGCTCTTCACCTCGCCCGGCCCGATTTTCGAGCCGGAAGGCACCGCGACCGACGCCTGGGGCGCCGCGCGTGGCCTTTATGCTGCCGGCTTCCGGCCGGGCGACATCGTCCTGAACACGCTGAGCTATCACCTGACGCCCGGCGGCTTCATCATGGATTCCGCCGCTCGCGCGCTCGGCTGCGCCGTGATCCCGGCCGGCCCCGGCAATACCGAGCAGCAGATGGAGGTGATCTCGGCCTACCGGCCGAGCAGCTATGCCGGCACGCCGGATTTCCTGAAGATCCTGATCGAGGCGGCGCAGACGCGCGGCGTCGACATCTCCTCGATAAAGCGCGCGGTCGTCTCCGGCGCCGCTTTCCCGCCCTCGCTCCAGGCCTGGGTCCGGGAACGCGGCATCGACGCATACCAGCTTTATGCCACCGCCGATGTCGGCGTCATCGCCTATGAGACCTCGGCCCGCGAAGGCATGGTGCTGAACGAGAACCTGATCGTCGAGATCGTCCGTCCGGGTACCGGCGATCCCGTGCCCGAGGGCGAGGTCGGCGAGGTCGTCATCACCAATCTCGACCCGCATCATCCCCAGATCAGGCTCGCCGTCGGCGATCTTACCGCCGTGTTGCCGGGCCAGAGCGCCTGCGGCCGCAGCAACACCCGCATCAAGGGCTGGATGGGCCGCGCCGACCAGACCGCCAAGATCAAGGGCATGTTCGTGCGGCCCGAACAGGTCGCGGAGATCGCCAAGCG
This sequence comes from Allobosea sp. ASV33, assembly GCF_016428755.1. Classification (GTDB taxonomy): domain Bacteria; phylum Pseudomonadota; class Alphaproteobacteria; order Rhizobiales; family Beijerinckiaceae; genus Allobosea. The sequence continues at coordinate 22,039 of NZ_JAELTI010000038.1, read as the reverse complement.
CCACGCCGAAATCGCCAAACTGCGCCTCGTTGTCGGCCGCGCCAACGAGACCGACACGATGACGCTGAAGGCCGAGATCTACGCCGAACCGGCCGGCTTCGTCGACGCGGTCTCCTCGACCTTGCAGCAGGTGACCAAGCTGAAGGGCGCGGTCGAAATCCTGCCGCTCGGCGCGCTGCCGAACGACGGCAAGGTCATCGCCGACGAACGGCCGGTGGGGTGATGCGAGCGCCTCGATAAAAAGCGCGGGATCCCCTCTCCTGTAAGGAGAGGGGTAGGGGTGAGGTGTAGGCCGTTGGACGGTTTGGCTCGCCCGGACCGCAACAGCGGCGGTTAGATCACGGCTACGGTGTCCAAGGGCCTACCGCTCACCCTGCCCTCTCCCTCCGGGAGAGGGTTCCCCGCGCCTTTCACCACGCGATCGCCTGCTCCCCCTGCCCCTCCAGCCAGGCATTCGCCCGGCTGAACGGCTTCGAGCCGAAAAAGCCGCGCCGCGCCGAGAGCGGTGAGGGATGGGCGCTGGCGATGACCAGATGCCGGCTCTCGTCGATCAGGGGTCGCTTCGCCTGTGCCGGATTGCCCCAGAGCAGGAAGACGACATGCGGCCGCTCACGCGAGACCGCTGCGATCACCGCATCGGTCACCGCCCCCCAGCCGAGCGAGAGATGCGAACCGGCCTTGCTCGCCCCCTCGCGCACCGTCAGCGCGGTGTTGAGCAGCAGCACGCCCTGCTTCGCCCAGCGGGTCAGGTCGCCATCGGCCGGCGCAGGCTCGGTCAGGTCTTCCGCCCGCTCCTTGTAGATGTTGACGAGGGAACGCGGCAGTGGCGGCGGGCCGACATAGGAGAAGGCGAGCCCATTGGCATGGCCCGGCGTCGGATAGGGGTCCTGTCCGAGGATCACAGCCCTGACTTTGTCGAGCGGCGTCAACGCCAGCGCGGCGAAGACGCGCTCCGGCGCCGGCGCAACGACATGACCGGCCATCCGCTCGGCATCGACGGCCGCACAGGCGCGCGCAGCGGCTCCGGCTGAGGCGAAAACCGGCAGCTCACGCCAGCCCGTTGAAGTTTCGCTCGCCAGGAAGGCCGCAAGCGCCGCGCTGCAACTCACTTCAGGACCGCCCGGCCCTCGACCCTGGCATCGACCGTGCCGAGCCTGCGGACATAGACCATCACTTCATTGGCCATGAGCTTGCCGTCGGTGAGGCCGACCAGCGTCCGGCCGCGGCCCAGCGCCGTATAGCCGTCGCCGCCTTCCAGCATGAAGTTGTTGGAGGCCACGGTGTATTTGGCAGCAGGATCGATCGGCTTGCCGTCCACCGTGACCGCGGTGACGCGCGAACCCTGCGGCTGCTTGAGATCGGCCTCGAACGTGAGCCCGGAGACGACAGGGAAGCGGCCGGCGCCCTGCGGCGCATCGCGCAGGCCGTTCTCGATCGCATCCTTCACGTCCTTGCCGGTGATCTCCACCATCACCGTCGCATTGCCAAAGGGCAATTCGCTCAGCACGTCGCGGCGCGTCAGCTTCTGCCCGGCGGCATATTGCTTGTTGGCGCGGATGCCGCCGGCATTGGTGATGGCGAGCTTTGCGCCGGTCGCGGCGCGGATCGCGTCGGCGATCAGGTTGCCGATCGCGGTTTCCTGCGTGCGGATGACGCCGGTGCGGGAATCGAGCGGCGCCGCCAGCGTCGCGATGTCGACATCGAGCTCCTTCGACAGCTCGCTCTCATAGCCCTTCACGATCGCCGCAACATCCGGGTCCGGCGTCGCCGCGCGGGAATCGTTGACCCGGAAGGTCGGCGTCCACGAGACCTGACGGGCCGCGCCCTCGCCCTTGACGCTGACCGCGATGTCGATCGCGGTGACGTAATTGCCCTCCTCGTTCGACTCGACCATCACGACCTTGCCGTCATAGGCGATGGCGAGGTCATGGTCGTGGCCGGTGAGCACGATATCGACCACGCGCGAGCGGACGATCTCATAGTCCATCTTCCGGTCGGCATGCACGACCGCGACGAGGATGTCGGCGCCCTGCCCCTTCAGCGCCTTGGCCTCGCGGCTGAGGGCCTCCATCGTCGAGGAGAATTTCAGGTCGCCGGGATTCGAGAGCTGCGGCGTCGGGTCGAAGGTCGTGCCGATGACGCCGACCTTGATGCCGCCAAGTTCGAAGATCTGCGAATCCTTGTGACCGGGCAGCACGTTGCCGCCGGCGTCGCGCAGGTTCGCGGCGAAGGTCGGGTAGGTCTGCGCCGCCGTCAGCTTGAGATAGTTCTCCTTGCCGAAATCGAATTCGTGATTGCCGGGCACGAAGACGTCGAGACCCATCTTGTTTTGCATCGCGACGATATGCGCGCCCTGGTCGAAGCCCGACATCAGCGAGGGCGAGTAGCAATCGCCGGCATGGCAGAACAGCACCGGCACGCCCTTGGCCCGCTCGGCCTTGGCGATGCCGGCGGCGCGCGCGAAGCCGCCGCGGCCCTTGTCGTCGCTCATCTTGTAGATGTCGTTGACCAGCAGCAGCGTGAAGCTCGGCGCCGGCTGCTGGGCCATCGCCGCCGGGGCGGTCGCGGCCAGCGTCGCCGGCGCGGCCAGCACGCCGAGAGCCTTGCGGCGGGTGAGCTTCGTCATGGCGGGCGCCCCTGTGTTTCGAGAACGGCTCCAGACTAGCAAGAGCTGGGATGCGCTGGCCAGAGCACGGCGTGCAGGAACGTGGGAAAGGCAGCGATGTCGCACCTCGGCGTTCGGAGAGTTTCGAGGCTGGACGAAAGCGCGAACTCGTCTAAATCACGAGGTCAAGGAGAGCATGCGCTCATGACTGCTGACATCGCCACGGCACCCGGCCGCGAGGCCGCTTCCCTGCCCCCCGACCATCCCAAGGTTCGCTACGGGCGCATCGGCGTCCTGCTGATGAATCTCGGCACGCCCGAAGGCACCGGTTATTGGCCGATGCGCGCCTATCTCAAGGAGTTCCTCTCCGACCGCCGCGTCATCGAGGAACCCCGCTGGAAATGGTGGCCGATCCTCAACCTGATCATCCTCTCGATCCGCCCCGGCCGGAAGGGCAAGGACTACGCCTCGATCTGGAACAACGAGCGCAACGAAGGCCCGCTCAAGACGATCACCCGCTCTCAGACCGAGCAGCTCGCCGAGCGCCTGAAGCCGCTTTCCGGCGAACGCGTCGTCTTCGACTGGGCGATGCGCTACGGCTTCCCCGATGTGAAGAGCCGCTTGAAGGCGCTGCTCGACCAGGGCTGCGACCGCATCCTGCTGGTGCCGCTCTATCCGCAATATGCCGCGCCGACCTCGGCCACCGCTTGCGACCAGGCTTTTCGGGCCCTGATGCAGATGCGCTGGCAGCCTTCGGTGCGCGTCGCCCCGCCCTATCACGACGACCCCGTCTATATCGGCGCGCTCGCGCGCTCGATGCGCGCTTCGCTGGCCAAGCTCGATTTCGAGCCGGAGGTGATCCTCTGCTCCTTCCACGGGATGCCGAAGGAATACCTGCTGAAGGGCGACCCCTATTACTGCCAATGCGCCAAGACCTGGCGCCTGCTGCGCGCCGAGCTCGGGCTGACCGAGGCGCAGTTCCCGCTGACCTTCCAGTCGCGCTTCGGCCCGGACGAATGGCTCCAGCCCTATACCGACGAGACGGTGAAGGCGCTGGCCCAGGCCGGCAAGAAATCGATGGCCATCGTCGCGCCCGGCTTCTCGGCCGACTGCCTGGAGACGCTGGAAGAGCTCGATGGCGAGAACCGCGAGATCTTCCTGCACAATGGCGGCGAAAGGTTCGCCTACCTGCCGTGCCTCAACGATTCCCGCGAAGGCATCGACGTCATCGCCGAGGTCGTTCAGCGCGAATTGATGGGCTGGCTCTAAGCTGGCGCTCGCCAGCGACGAAGCGCGCCACGCTTTCGGCCACCGGCCGCGCCTTCAGGATGCGGCGGTGGCCCAGCCCGTCCGTCGCCTCGAGCTGGACGAACGGGCCGCCCTCGGCCAGTGCCTCAGCGTGCTGGAACCCGAGCTCGCGGTCCTGCCGGTCATGGATCACCAGCGTCGGCAATCCGATCGTCTTCAGCTGGAGCGGCCCTTCGAAAGCCTCGACCGGGTTGCCGGCGACGACGTGGATGCGCCGCTCCAGCGCCGCCTGCCCGCGCCGGCCAAGTCCGATCGCGTTGCCGAACTGCCGCGTAATCCCGGTGATCGAGGACGGCGCCGAGATCAGCACGAGCCTGTCAGCGCTCACCACCGGCTGGCCCCTGACCGAACCCGCCAGCGCGGCCAGCGTGATCGCCCCGCCGAAGGAATGCGTGACGATCGCGTGGAACGGCCCGAACACCCGCGCCACCGCAGCAAGGCTCGCGACGCCGAGCGGGATATTGAGCTCTCGCCCGGTCGAGGCGCCATGGCCGGGCAGGTCGAAGGCGACGACCCGGAAACCCGCCGCCAGAAGCGGCTCGACGAAACCGGTCATCGAGGCGGCATCCCCCGTCCAGCCATGGACCAGCAGCACCGTGCGGGTCGGCGCCCGCTCCTCAGGCTCGAAGACATAGGCCTGCACGCTCCCGCAAGGGAACGGGATCGCCCGCGGGCTCGCCTGGCGCAAGCGTGCCGGCAGCGCCTGTTCCCCAGCGCCGCCGTTTCCGTTTCGCTTTGCCGGCCGCGGCGGGGTACAGAAGAGGCGGAAGGCCAGCCGGCCGGCCGTGCGTGGAGCCATGAAGCTCGCCGCCCGGACGAGCGGGCGCATGTAACGGAGGGCGGAAGCGCTCATGGCGAAGATCCGATTTTGTTCAACGCTGAACTATTATGTTCAGCTATGAACAAAAAGCAAGAGCCTTCCGAGACGCAGACCCTACCCTGGGAGTTGCCGCGTTTCCGCAACTGGATTGCCGTCGCCCGCGCTCATAACCTTTGGGAGAAGGTCTTCAGCGAGGCGCTGGCGCCGCTCGACATCCAGCTTGCCCATTACGACGTGCTCGCCAATATCTTCCACGTCCCCGGCCTCTCGCAGCAGGCCTTGGCCGAGAAGCTGCTGGTCGGGCGCAGCGCGATGAGCATGCTGCTGCCGGTGCTGGAAAAGCGCGGCCTGATCGAGCGCCGCAACGACGAGGCGGACAAGCGTCTGCGCCGCCTCTGGCTCACGCCTGCGGGCGAGGCGCTGACCCGCAAGGCGATGGCGGTCCATGTCGCCGAGATCGAGGCGATGATGCAGGTGCTAAGCGACGACGAGTGCAACGCCGCCGGCGAGGCGATGCGCCGCGTCGGCAAGGCGCTCGAGGCGCGCGGCAACGCGGCGCCGGGCCGCGCCGACAAACCCTGAAACCAGGCAGGGTCAGAGCGCCAGGATCACCCGCGCCACCGCATCGAGCGCTGCTTCCGCATCGGAACAGACCCGCCCGCCATCCACCGCCGGCGCCCCTTCCAGCAGAAAGACCGGCCGCTTGAACTGCAGGGCGAAGGCGATCTCGGACAAGGTGCCGTAGCCGCCGCCGATCGCGACGAGGCAGCAGGCGGCCCGGGCGATCAAGGCGTTGCGGGCGACGCCGATGCCGGTCGCGAGCGGCACGGTGACATAAGGATTGGCCGCCTCGGGCTCGTCATCCGGCAGCAGGCCGATCGATAGCCCACCGGCCTCCGCCACGCCGCGGCAGACCTCTTCCATCACGCCTGAGCGACCACCGCAGAGCACGGTGACCTTGTGCTCGGCGAGCAGGCGCCCCATCGCCACGGCCGCGGCGACCTGCGCCGCCGTCGGCGTCCGCGTCCCGATCACGGCGACGGGCGCGCGTAGCGGTGTCCCGCTGTCGCGCTGGAGCCAGTCGAGGGCACGCCGGGGCGGGACGGGCTCTCCCCACGCGGCCAGCGCCGTCCGGGTCCAGCGCCGTGCAGCCGGATCGAAGATCCGGCCGTGCCCGTCATGCAACCGCCCGTTCCCGCTATCGAGTCGCAGCTGCAGGTCGGACGCCATGGCTCAGGCCGGTTTCTTTTCCTCGCCGAAGGCGGAGATGCCGCCATGCTTGGCCGACCAGGTCGCGGGATCGTTGAGGAAGCTCTCGACCTCGGCCAGGATCTTCGGCTCGAAATGGCCGCTATCCTTGGCGACGGCGAGCACGTCCCACCAGGTCGTGAGATAGTGCAGGTTGATGCCGATCTCGGTCATCAACTCGCGGCTCTTCGGGAAGATGTCGTAGTAGAACAGCACGAAGCAATGCTGCACGTCGGCGCCGGCATTGCGCAGCGCCTCGGCGAAATTGACCTTGCTGCGGCCATCCGTGGCGAGGTCCTCGACCAGCAGCGTGCGCGCACCCTCGACGACCGAGCCCTCGATCTGGGCATTGCGGCCGAAGCCTTTCGGCTTCTTGCGGACATATTGCATCGGCAGCGACAGGCGGTCCGAAATCCAGGCGGCGAAGGGAATGCCCGCGGTCTCGCCGCCGGCGATGATATCGAGCGACTCGTAACCGATATCGCGCACGATCGTCGTCGCCGCGAAATCGATCAGCGTCGAGCGCAGGCGCGGATAGGAGATGATCTTGCGGCAGTCGATATAGACCGGGCTCGCCCAGCCCGAGGTGAAGAAGAAGGGCTTGTCGCTGTAGAAATGCACGGCCTTGATTTCGAGCAGCATCTTGGCCGCTTCGCGCGCGATCTCGGCCCTGTCGGTGGGGGTGAACAGGTTGGACATGGCGCGGTGTCTCCGGGCTGAGCGACGCCGCTCGCCGGGAACGGCAAGGGCTCTGGGGCTGGTCGAAATGGCAAACGGCCCCTTCTGATCGCGCTTTCCCGGCAGGTCAATCCCTCCGCGGAGCGATTTTCGCGGGGCCGGCGGACGTGTTCCGGCCCTCATGGCCCTCCGACGGCCGCCGGGACCGGCGGATACCCACAGCGTTGCCGAAAAACGACCGTCGCTTCGTTTCCCACGACATCCACAGGCTCGGCCGCCGGCGATCATTGCGCCGGCTCAGGCTGCATGAGATGCCGAATGATCCGAATTCGGGCGTGCCGTATCGGCATCGCCGCTCCGCGGGGCTTGGCCGGAGCAGCAGCAAGGGGCCTTCATCATGAGCGATCTCCAGGCGGCAGCCGCCGCGGCACCCACCGAAGTGGACGACAAGGCGCGCAAGGCCCTGTGGGGCGCGGCGATCGGCTATGCAATGGACGGGTTCGATCTGCTGATCCTCGGCTTCATGCTGCGTGCGATCTCGGCCGATCTCCAGCTCAGCCAGGCCCAGGCCGCCTCGCTCGTCACCGCGACGCTGGTTGGCGCCGTGCTCGGCGGCATCGGCTTCGGCATGCTGTCGGACCGCATCGGACGTGTCCGCGTGCTGACCTGGACGATCGTGCTCTTCGCAGTCTTCACCGGGATGTGCGCCCTGGCGCAGGGCTACTGGGACCTGCTGATCTACCGCACCATCGCCGGCCTCGGCCTCGGCGGCGAGTTCGGCATCGGCATGGCGCTGGTCGCCGAGGCCTGGCCGGCCTCGAAGCGGGCGCGCGCCTCCTCCTATGTCGGGCTCGGCTGGCAGGTCGGCGTGCTGGCGGCGGCGCTCGCAACCCCGCTGCTGCTGCCCTCGATCGGCTGGCGCGGCATGTTCGCCATCGGCATCCTGCCGGCGGTTGCGGCCTATTTCATCCGCCACTCCCTGCACGAGCCCGAGGTCTTCGTCGCCCGCTCCAAGGAGCGGCCGAAGCAATCGGCGCTGCGCCTGCTCGTCAAGGACGGCGAGACCGCCAAGCTGAGCCTCGGCATGGTCATCCTCTGCTCGGTCCAGAACTTCGGCTATTACGGCGTGATGATCTGGCTGCCGAACTACCTCGCCACGCGGTTCGGCTTCCAGTTGACCCAATCGGCGATCTGGACGGCGGTGACCATTGGCGGCATGGCGCTCGGCATCTTCGCCTTCGGCCATATCGCAGACCGCATCGGCCGGCGCCCGGCCTTCTTCGGCTACATGATCGGCGCCGCCGTGATGGTCCTGGTCTATTCGCGCCTGACCGACCCGTTCCAGTTGCTCGTCGCCGGCGCGGTGATGGGCTTCTTCGTCAACGGCATGCTCGGCGGCTATGGCGCCCTGATCAGCGAGCTCTTCCCGACCGCGGCCCGCGCCACCGCCCAGAACGTGCTGTTCAATATCGGGCGCGGCGTCGGCGGCTTCGGCCCGGTCGTGGTCGGCGCAATCGCGGCTAGCCATGGCTTCGAGACCGCCATCGCTCTGCTCGCTGCCCTCTACGTCCTCGACCTCGTCGCCATGTGGCTCCTCATCCCCGAGAAGCGCGGCGTCGAATTGCAGTGATCGGGCAAAGCGAAAGCCCGAGGCATAAAGCAAGAGGGCGCCATACGGCGCCCTCTTGCTTTATGAAAGCTGCGGCCGACGGCTGCGGCATAATGGCCGGGCGCAGCCAACGACATCGAGATGACACAGGCTCCCGCTAGGTGCCAAACTGGTTCGAAATGCTCGTGGATCAGGAATTGCCGTGAACGTTCCCGCCGTAGGACGCTTCGTCTTCAGACGCGCCGAGCTCTGGGCTGACGGCGTCATCCATGTCCTCGGCGTCGCGCTGGGATTGGGGGCCGTCGCGGCCCTGATCGTCCAGGTGGCGAGCATCGCCCCGCCTTTCGACCTGATCCCGGTCTCAATCTACGGCGCCGCGCTCCTGGCCGTCCTGATCGTCTCCGCCACCTACAACATGTGGCCGGTCTCGCCGCGCAAATGGTTCATCCGGCGCTTCGACCATTCGGCGATCTATGTGCTCATCGCCGGCACCTACACCCCCTTCCTGATGAAGCTGGGCGGAAGCATCTTCGCCCAGATCCTTCTCGTCGTGGTGTGGCTCGCGGCGGCGGCCGGCATCGTCATCAAGGTGGCGTTGCCCGGCCGGTTCGACCGTCTGTCGATCGCGCTCTATCTGCTGATCGGATGGAGCGGCCTTTTGATCTGGGAAAGCGTCAGCCTCCTGCCGGCGACCACCCTCTGGCTGATCGTCGCAGGCGGCGTGCTCTATTCGATCGGCGTCATTTTCCACGTCTGGGAAAGCCTGCCGTTCCAGAATGCGATCTGGCACGGCTTCGTCCTGGTGGCGTCCGGCTGCTTCTATGGAGCGGTGTTCCGGGCTTATGCGATCGCGCCGACGGCTTGATCCGCGGCGATCGGTTCAGCCCAGGATCTCTTCGACGATCTCGCGCAGTTCCTCGCGCGTAAGCCCGCTGGCCTCGGGCTTCCAATTCGCGGGAGCGCTGGGACGCGATGAGGGGGATTGCAGCTTGAAAACGGGCTTGCGCCGGGAAGGCGTGCCCTTCGGGCGGGCATAGTGGGTGGTGGTGTTCAGTTGAGCTTGGTGATGCATGAAGTTCCAGTTGCCGGGGCTTCGAGCCCTACGGCGTAGAGACAATCGCCGATCGCGATGCGACCGACGCGGAGCCGCTTCTTGTGCGGCGTTCAATCTGTGACGATTGGGGAAAGCTCGCGTCGTGAAATCAACCGGCGAGCAGGCCGGCCCCTCAGGCCGACATCGCCGATATGACCACGAAATGTGTTCGTTTAATGTTCGGCTGGTTGCGCCTTCGCGCGCAGCCGCCTTCCCAATAGCTCAGCGCTACGCTTTGCCGCGTAGCAGCTCGGAGATCGTGTACCAGATCACCGCGGCGAGGATCACCGCTCCGCCGACGACCGTCGCGACGGGCGGCCGCTCCGCGAAGAGAATCCAGACCCAGACGGGGGTCATGACGACTTCGGTGGTGCCGATCAGGGCCGACTCGGCTGGCGGCAGATGCCGCGCGCCGATGATGAACAGCACCAGCGCAATCGAGAAATTGGTCGCTCCGAAGGCGGCCAGAACCATCAGGTTATGCGCGTCGAGCGAGCCCCATGAACCGAACGGCGCGAAGAGCAGGAAGGTGAGCACCGCGCTGATGAAGATCGGCGGCATCGCGGGCAGGTCCGGATCCAGCCGCGGGATGACGATGACGAAGGCGAAGGTCACGGTCATCAGCAGGGCGAGCAGGTCGCCGACGATCCGCCCCGCTCCCAGCGAGGCCGAGATGATGATCCCGACGCCGATGAGGCAGGCGAGCCCGGCCACCATCGTGCGCAGGACGATGCGCTCCTTCAGGATCAGCCAGCCCAGCACGGCGGCGACGAAGGGCGCGGTCGCGTAGATGACGGCGACATTGGCCACGCTGGTCGTGTAGTACGCGCCTATGAAGGCGGCCTGGCTGATCGTCTGGAACGCGATCAGAGCCAATCCGGTGGGTCCGAACGCCTTCTTCCAGGCTCGGCGCGTCCCTGCGCCGCCGAACATGGCCATCGGAACGATCAGGAAAATCGCGGCGAACAGCGCGCGCCAGGCGACGGCGGTCCAGGCATCCGTCGTCAGCAGGCGCGCATAGATGCCGCTGGCGCTCCACGCCACGGTCGCGGCGAAGACGAGCAGGACGCCGCGGGAATGGGCGGTGGGGGACGAGGTTTCGCTGGTCAAAGGTCGCACGCATGGCAGGATCGGGCAGCACCGCTCGCATATCGGGGCACAAGGCGGAATATCGCTCCGCGAATAGCGAGATGCTGGCAGGAACATGCCGGCTTGGCCGGGAAGGCCGCTTCCCACTGGCGAAGGGTCGATCCTGCATCCAAAGCGGAGCCGGGCTGCTTGCATCAGCCGTTTCCCGCATCCTAGGATCGCGGCATCGGATTTGCAGCGACGCGGCCTGTGCGGCTTTTCCATCACCTCGAACGAGGGTTCACGGCATGAAGCGTCGAACGTTCCTGGGTGTAACGGCAGGCGCCGCGGTCTCCGCGCTGGCCAGGCCGGCTCTCGCGCAGCGCGCGAAGGTGCTGAAATTCATTCCGGAATCCGATGTCGCCATCGTCGATCCCGTCTGGACGACGGCGACGGTGACCCGCAATCACGGCTACCTCGTCTTCGACACGCTCTACGGCCAGAACGCCGCTTACGGTTTCGAGCCCCAGATGGTCGCCGGCCATACGGTCGAGGACGACGGCAAGACCTGGCGATTGACGCTGCGCGCAGGTCTGCGTTTCCACGACGGCGAGCCGGTGCGGGCGCAGGACGTGGTGCCGAGCATTCGCCGTTTCGCCGCGCGCGATGCCTTCGGCCGGGCCCTGATGGACGCGACGGACGAGCTCTCGGTCGAATCCGACCGCGTCCTGAAGTTCCGGCTGAAACGTCCCTTCCCGCTGCTGCCGGCCGCGCTCGGCAAGACCGGCACCTCGATGCCCTGCATCATGCCGGAGCGCTTCGCCGTCACCGACCCGAACAAGCAGGTCACCGAGATGATCGGCAGCGGGCCGTTCCGCTTCAAGGCCGACGAACGCATCCCGGGCGCCTTGACCGTCTATGAACGCTTCGCCGACTATGTTCCGCGTGCGGATGGCTCGGCCACCTTCACCGCGGGCCCGAAGCAGGTTCATTTCGACCGCATCGAATGGCGCATCATTCCCGACCCGCAGACGGCGGCCAACGCGCTCGCCAATGGCGAGGTCGACTGGTGGCAGAACCCGACGCCCGACCTGCAAGGCACGCTCAAAGGTCGCTCGGGCCTCAAGCTGGAGGGGCTGGACCCGGCCGGCGGCATCGGCTGCCTGCGCTTCAACGCGCTGCATCCGCCCTTCGACAATCCGGCGATCCGGCGGGCGCTGCTCGGCGCCATCGACCAGGCCGAGTGCATGACGGCGGTCGCCGGCGACGAGCGCTCGCTCTGGAAGGATCATGTCGGCGTCTTCAGCCCGGACACGCCGATGGCGACGACGGCGGGCACCGAGGTCCTCGTCGGCAAGCGCGATTTCGCCGCCGTCAAGCGCGCCCTGGAAGCGGCGGGCTACAAGGGCGAGCGCGTCGTGCTGCTCGACCCGACCGATTATCCCTCGACCCATGCGCTCGCCGCCGTGGCAGCCGATGCCCTGCAGAAATCCGGGGTGAATGTCGAGCTGGTCTCGACCGACTGGGGCACGGTCGTCCAGCGCCGCGCCAGCCGCCAGCCGGTCGACAAGGGCGGCTGGAGCATCTTCTTCACCTATCTGAACGGCACCAATAATTTCGATCCCGCGAGCCAACTCGGCATCCGCGGCAATGGCGACCAGGCCTGGTTCGGCTGGCCGAAATCGCCGCGCCTCGAGGAGCTCCGGCTCGACTGGTTCGCCGCCAAGGATCTCGCCTCCCAGAAGGCGATCTGCGCCGAGATCCAGAAACAGTTCTTCATCGACGTGCCCTATATCCCGCTCGGCGCCTACTACGAGAAGACGGCCTATCGCGGGATCGCGGGCATGCGGATCGGTTTCGCCCAATTCTACGACGTCAGGCCGCTGTGACACAGTCCAAGCTTCGGATCGCCGTTCTCCAGTTCGCGCATGAGACGGTGACGTTCCTCCCCAACGACACGACGCGGGAGGATTTCATCTATCCGGGCTCCCCGGCATCGGGCGAAGCGCTGCTCGCCACCGACCCGAAGGGCTATATGGGCGGCTTCGTGCAGGTGGCCCGTGAGTTCGCCGATGTCGAGCTCGTCGGCATCACCTCCCCGCTCTGGCCACGCACCGGAACCGGGTCGGGCTGGGTCACCGAGGATGCCTATGAGCATTTCATGGGCATCATGATCGCGGAGTTGAAAGCGCAGCCGCAGTTCGACGGCGTCTATCTCGCGCTCCATGGCGCGCTCGCGGTGCGCGGCGTGCCCCGGCCGGAGACCGACATCGCCCGGCGCGTCCGCGAGGTCGTCGGCGACAAAGCTTTCATCACCGCGACCTTCGATCCGCATGGCAACGAGGACGAAGCCTTCCTCGCACAGGCCGACATGGCGTTCTGCGTGAAGTATTTCCCGCATTACGACATGCATCTGCAGGGCGAGCGCGCGGCGCGTATGCTGGTCCGGGCGATCCGCGGCAGCTTCAAGCCGGCGCATCGCACCCTGCGCATTCCGATCATCGCGCCGACCGTGGTGATGTGGACCGGCGCCTCGCCCTGGTCCGACCTGATCCAGCGCGCGCTGATCTGGGAGGCGCGCGAGCCCGACGTCTTCGTCAACGTCTTCTTCGGCTTTCCCTGGTCCGACGTTCCCGATGCCGGCATGTCGCTGCAGGTGCTGACCAATGACGACCCCGATCTCGCCGAGCGCGTCATCCGCGACATGGCGGAATGGACTTGGCGCCGTCGTCAGGCGCTGCTGGACACCGTCAGGATCCACAAGGCGAAGGAGGCGGTCGCGCTCGCCCGCGAGGCGGTCGCCGCAGGCAAGGGCCCCGTCCTGCTCGCCGATTACAGCGACCGCTCCGGCTATGCGACATGGCTCCTCCGGGAGATCGTCGCGCAGAAGCTCGAACGCACGCTGATCGCGACGATCGCCTCCCCCGAGGCGGTTCGCTCCGTGATCGAGTCCGGCGCGAAGCCGGGCGATACCTTCGATGCGGAGATCGGCGGCCTCTTCGATGAATCGGCGGGGGCACCGGTCCGCATCTCCGGCACGCTGCGCTCGGTCGGGCCGGCGACAACCGCGCGCGGCCATGGCAAGGACTGGATCTGCGTCGAATTCGGCAAGGGCAACCTGCTGGTGCTCAGCCCCTATCTCGTCCAGATCATCGAGCCTTCGGAGCTTTGGCAGCTCGGCCTCGCGCCCGATGAGTTCGACGTCATCGCGATCAAGTCGCGCGTCCATTTCCGTCGCGGCTTCGACGATAGCGGCTTCACCCCGACCATTATCCTCGTCGAGCCGCCCGAGCCCTTCATGGGCACGGTCCATCTCGACGCACTGCCTTACGAGAACCTGTCCCTCAAGGACTACTATCCCTATGGCAGCCCCAATTTCGCGCCCGGCGGCTGAACCGACAGACTGGCCGGGAAACCCGACTCAGCCTGAAGGTTGCGCCGTCAGCGGTCGTTTTCAGGCAGCCGCGCGGGTTTCGACGAGCCGGGCCAACAGGCTCGCGCCGACCGGCAGGATGCCGTCATCGAGGACATAGGCTGGATTGTGCACCGGTACCGTGCCGGCATGCCCGACCCACGCATAGGCGCCGGGCACGACGCGCAGCATGTCGGCGAAATCCTCGCTGCCCATCAATGGCTTGCCATCGGTCAGCACGCCCTCGCTGCCAACGATCTCGGCGGCGACGGCGACAACGGCGTCGGTCTGGGCCTCGTGATTGACCAGCACGTTGAAGATGTTGCGGATGTCGACCTCGATGGTGACGCCGAAGCTTGCCGCCGTGCCGGCCGCGATCTCGCGCATGCGGTCGCGTACGAGCGCGCCGATCTCCGGCGAGAAGGTGCGGATCGTGCCGGCGAGCACCGCCTCCTCGGGAATGACGTTATAGGCCGAGCCGGCATGGATCTGCGTGATCGAGAGCACGGCGGCCTCGCGCGGATCGGCATTGCGGCTGACGATGGTCTGCAGCGCATTGGCGAGGCTCATCGCCACCACGATCGGGTCGCGCCCCATATGCGGCATCGCGCCATGGCTGCCGCGGCCGGTGATCTTGATGTCGAAGAAATCGGCGCCGGCCATGGCAGGTCCCGGGAAGATCGAGATCTGGCCGGGATCGAGATCGGGGGAGTTGTGCAGCCCGTAGATCTCGTCGCAGGGGAAACGCTCGAACAGCTTCTCGGCGATCATGCTGCGCGCCCCGCCAAGCCCTTCCTCGGCCGGCTGGAAGACGAAGACCGCCGTGCCCTTGAAGCCGCGATTCTCCGAGAGATAGCGGGCGGCGCCGAGCAGCATGGTGGTGTGCCCGTCATGGCCGCAGGCATGCATCTTGCCGGCAACGGTCGAGCGCCAGGGCAGGTTGGTGATCTCCTGGATCGGCAATGCGTCCATGTCGGCCCGCAGGCCGATGCGCCGGCCGGGCCCGCCGGTGCCGTGGAGAATGCCGACCAGCCCGGTCTTGCCGATGCCGCGATGGACCTCGATGCCCCAGGCGGCGAGCTTCTCCGCGACGATATTGGAGGTCCTGACCTCCTCGAAGCCGATCTCGGGATGGGCATGGAGATCGCGACGGATGGCGACGAGTTCGTCCGTGAAGGACTGGATCTCAGGCAGAACGGGCATGGCGGCTCCAGATATCGGATGGTTCAGGCGAAAGGCTGGCCGAGCG
Organism: Allobosea sp. ASV33; assembly: GCF_016428755.1. Taxonomy (GTDB): domain Bacteria; phylum Pseudomonadota; class Alphaproteobacteria; order Rhizobiales; family Beijerinckiaceae; genus Allobosea. The sequence goes on along the minus strand of NZ_JAELTI010000038.1, from coordinate 6,949 downwards.
GCGAGGTCCGCAGGCCCGGCCGCAGCCTGCGCCAGGGCAAGGCGGCAGGATCGACCGGCATCGGCCCCGGCGCGGCACAGACGAGGATCGCAGCCGCGATCGGCTCGAAATCGGCGCGGAAATGCACCGAGCTCTTGTTGACGAGGATGGCCTGCTCGGTCGGCTCGATGCCGACCTGACGATACATCGCCTGATCGGCCATCTGCGCCTTGCGCGAGCCGAGGACGATGCGGACATCGCCGATACGCAGGCAGGCGCTCGGCCCGAGATTGATCCGCGATCCCCCGTAGAAGGGGCCCGGCGCGACGAAGCGGCCGTCCGACAGCTTCTCGACCAGAAATTCGCCGGTCAGCGGCCGGTCGCCGGGGATGCCGGATTTCGCGCCCAGCGACAGCGCGATGGTCGCGCCCTCGCCCGCGACATGGGCAACCGCAGCAGCAGCGGGGTCGACGATGACACCGATCGCGGCGCGCCTGGCGCCGCCCTGCACCAGGGCATGGGCCATGCCCATCGTGTCGGAATCGCCGCCGGCGCCGGGATTGTCCTGCGTGTCGGAAATGACGATGGGCTTCGTCGCGGTTCCGGCGAGCCGCATCGCTTCCGCCACACCCTCCTCGGGCGAGAAGACCCGGCCCTTGAAGGCGGCCTCGCTGGCCGTGACGCGGGCAAGGACCGCATCGGCCGCCTCGTCGGCATCGGCCTGCGTCGCGCCATAGGCGAGCACCGTCGCGCCGCAATCGGGGAAATCCGCCGCCGGGAAACCGGGCAGGAAGGACAGCGTCGGCACCGCCGGGCCTTCGAGCGCGGAGAGATCGGCATAGATGGTGCGGCACGGCTCCATCGCGGTCGCCTGCCAGGCGATGGGAATGAGATAGGGCACCTGCCGGAAGGCCTTGGCCGGGCGGGCGCGCGTCTCGATCAGCTCAGCCAATATGTCGGTCGCGCGGCTACCGGTCAGCGCCATGTCGACATGCGGATAGGTGCGGTAGGCGACGAGCGCATCGGCCATCGCCATCATCGATGGCGTGACATTACCATGCAGGTCGAGGCTGGCAACGAGCGGCACATCCGGCCCGATCGCGGCGCGCACCCGTCGCAGCAATTCGCCTTCGCCATCGTCATGGTTCTCGGCGACCATGGCGCCGTGGAGATCGAGATAGACGCCGTCCAGCGGCAGCGCCGCGGCGATGCGCGCGACCAGCTCATCGGCAAGCGCCTCGAAGGCCTCGGCCGTGACATGGGCGGAGGGGCTCGCAGCGCACCAGAGCGTCGGCACGATCTCCCAATCCCGGCTACGAGCGTTCTCGACGAAGCCGGCAGCGCCGACATTGACGTCCTTCACGGCCGCATGGATCGCCTCGCCGCGCGCCAGCGGCGGCCAGCCGCCACCTTGCAGGAACGCTTCCATCCCGGCCTTGCTCGGCGCGAACGTATTGGTTTCGTGCAGAAATCCGCCGAATGCGATGCGACGCGGCATCCGTTCTCCCCATGGCTGCCGCCGAGGTAATCACAGGCGCGGGCAGGCTCCAAGGCGCAAAAACGCCGGCCCGGCCATCGGGAAATGGCGGGACGGTGCGGCCGACGAGGAAAGAAACCTTCCGCCCTCGTCCGCGTTATCCGTTTTGCGGGTCACGTCGGGAGCGTTCCAATGTTTCACTCAACACCCGATCATGGCGTATTGATCAGGCAATGGCGCTCTCGCCCTCCAACCGGGCGGCAGATGAGCAAGGCTTTGTGCCATTTCTTGTCGGCCGATGACGTGGAAGCCCAGCTCGCGAGCGCAGCCAACAGATCGGTGACTTACGTGAGATGGTGCCTAGATAGCGACGTCATCGTCCCGGCGAGCCTGTTGTCCGCAGCGCTGCGGGTCGGCGCCGAGCTTCTGCCGCCGTTGGAAAGCTACGGACCCGCTTCCCCAAAGTGAGCGTTGTTAGATGACACCCTCGATGAGGCCGAGGTTTTTGGCTTCGTTGGCTTCGATATACCAGTTCTCGGGTGCGAGTTTGAGCACCTGGTCCATCGTCACCGACGATCCGGAGATCAGGTTCTGAAACCCCTCGTTCTGAATCTGGATCGAATGCTCGATCTCGTTCAGCTTCGCCTTGAGATTGGCGATGCACATCGTCAACGGGCCATCCAGGGTGATGTTCGTCTGGATCTTGCGCTCATGCACCATCAGCCTCGTGCCGCGCGTGAGATAGCGGTTCGGGCGGGCAAAGAAGCTCATGAAGGTGGCGCCGGCAGAGTAGATCGCGGTCTTGCCGAGAAAGACGAACCGTCGTCCCGGCTCCTGCTCGCTATGGAAGCGGACATCCTCTCCCATCATGCGGGCGACCTCGGGGTCGCCTCCGAGCGTGCTCAGCTCGATGACGATGATGCCCTCGGGTGGCGCGCTCATGAGGCGGTCCCGAAAAAAGGCATACATCATATGGTCCACGACCCCCGCCAGCAAAATCGGGGGGTTCAGGAAGTCGTTTGGTTGCAGAGGGCGAAAAAGGTCATTCGAGACATCGTTGACCTCGATAGCGTGCGAATTCATGCTTGGTCCAGCAATGGCAAAGGGGATGTTCGCGGCTGAACGCGGGCCCGGGTGCTTGGTTCCCCGTCCAGCGGGCTATCGACGCGCCCGATATTGCCGCAAAGCACGATCGACCAGATCCTCCTCATCGAGCGCCAGCTTCACCAGGGACGCCACGATATAGGAAAGGCGAGTACGCTCGCGTTCACGATCCGGCTCATCGATCAGTGGCTTGACCTGCGCCCAGACTTCATCCAGCGCGGCTTGGGCACGGGCGAGATCTACGGGGTTCTGGAGCGACGAGAAGGGCATGGGGACAAACCTACCGGGGCTCATCGATGCATGCGCCATCATATGACAACTGTCCGGTTTGAAAATGGCCCCGGCGGTAGGGACCGCGATATCGTCGAAGCGCTCCCAGCGCCGGCGCGATGCTCGGCTTCACGCGTCGTCCGATGGCTCGGGATCCCACCGTGCTTCTGCTCCCGGCGAGCGACGATTCCAGCTCCGTGTCCGGCCAGATGCTCCCCCGAATGGCGGCACGGGACAACCAGGCACGAAACCGGCGGCTTCGTCGCGGGAACGATCGCACGCTGTCCTTCGTTGATCCCCGACGTCGAGGATGCACAGTCAGGGGAACGACCATGGCGCCGCGCGCGATCTGGAAGGGCGTCTTCAAAATCGCCGAGGTCACATGCCCGGTCGCGCTCTACGCGGCCGCCTCGACCAGCGAACGCATCTCGTTCCATACGCTGAACCGCAAGACCGGCAACCGCGTCCACCGCCAGTTCGTCGACGAGGTCACCGGCAAACCGGTCGAGAAGGACGACCAGGTCAAAGGCTATGACCGCGGCGACGGCGATTACATCGTGCTGGAGCCCGAGGAGATCGCCGATGTCACGCCGGAGAGCGACAAGGTCCTCGACGTCTCGACCTTCCTGCCTTGCGACGAGATTGACGATCTCTTCTTCGACCGGCCCTATTACGTGACGCCGAGCACGCCGGTCGCCGCCGAGGCCTTCGGCCTGATCCGCGACGTCATGGCGAGCCGTGAGACCGCGGCCCTGGCGCGCGCGACGATCTTCCGGCGGATGCGCTCGATCCTGATCCGGCCGCACGAATCCGGCATGATCGCGACGACCCTCAATTTCGACTACGAGGTCCGCCCCGCGGAGAGCGCCTTCGACGATATCCCGAAGCTGAAGATCGAGGGCGAGATGCTGGAGCTCGCCGAGCACATCATCCGCACCAAGGCCGGCCGCTTCGACCCCAAGGCGTTCGACGACCGCTACGAGAGCGCCTTGGCGGAGCTGGTCAAGGCAAAGATCGAGGGGCGGAAGATCAAGCCGGCAAAGCGCACCGAGCCGGCAAAGGTTGTCAACCTGCTCGACGCCCTCCGGCAGAGCGCGACATCCGGCGACAAGCCGGCCGGAAAGCGCAAGGCGGCCGGCAAGGCCGAACCGCGGCGCAAGGCCGGCTGACTATTTCCGCGGTGCGAGGCTTCGCTTGAGCGCATCCATGATGCTGACGACATTGCCCTCGCTCTCGACCGGCGCGGGCTTCCTGGCCGGCTTACGGCCCTTCTGCTTGGCCCTGATGAGATCCAGAAGCTCGTCCTGGACCGGGTCCTGAGCGAGGTCCGGGGACCAGTCCTTGGTGCGCGACGCGATAAGCTTTTCCATCAGCGCACGCATGTCGGGCTCTGGCTTGGCCTTCTTGATCTCGGCGAAGTAGTCCTTCTCGTCACGGACTTCGTCGCCATAGCGCAGCGTCCATAGCACGATGCCCCTGTCGCGCGGCTCCAGCAGCACGGCCCGCTCGCGCCGGTAGAGCACGACGCGGGAGATGCCGACGGTCTTGGTCGCCTTCATCGCCTCGCGGATGACGGAAAAGGCCTCGTCGCCGATCTTGCCGTCCGGCACGAGATAATGCGGCGTGTCGTACCAGATCCAGCCGACGGAGGAGCGCGGCGCGAAGAGCTCGATATCGATGGTGCGCGTGCTCTCCAGCGCGACCGCGTCGAGCTCGTCATCTTCCAGCATGACGTAATCGTCGTCGCCCTTGGGATAGCCCTTCACCTCGTCGGCATCGACGACAGGCTTGCCGGTGACGGCATCGACGAAGCGGCTCTGGATGCGGTGCCCGGTCTTGCGGTTCAGCGTGTGGAAGCGGACCTTCTCGCTTTCCGAGCGCGCCGGCATCATCGCGACCGGGCAGGTCACGAGCGAGAGCTTGAGATAGCCTTTCCAGAACGTCCGCTGGGCCATGGGCACTTCACTCCGGTCCCACCCGAAACGCATCGTCGTGCGAAGCGTTCCGCCGAGCCGTCAGGAGCGGCCGAGCTTCCTGATCGCATCGGCTAGAGGCCGCTCGGATTCATCATAATCCGCCCAGGCCTTGCTCGCCGTGAGGAGCTTCGGAACCGTGCGGATGGTGTAGCGGGCCGGGTCGAGTCCCGCCTTCGCTTGCGGCCAGGTCAGCGGCATCGAGACATGCGCGCCGGGCCTTGCGCGCGGCGACAAGGGCGAGACCGCCGTCGCCATGCGGTCATTGCGGAGATAGTCGAGGAAGATCCGTCCCTTGCGCAGGCGCTTGGCCATGTTGACGACATAGCGCTCGGGCTCGTCCCCGGCGATCGCCGCGCAGACGCTGCGTGCGAAATCCTTGGCTTCCGCCCAGCCCGGGCCGCCGCGGCCGGGTTTCTTCAGCGGCGTCACGACATGGAGCCCCTTCCCGCCGGTGGTCTTGCAGAAGCTGACGAGGCCGAGCGCGTCCAGCCTCTCCTTCATCGTCTTGGCGGCCGCGATCACGGCGTCGAAGGAAACATCCGGTCCCGGATCGAGGTCGAAGACCAATCGCCCCGGCACCTCCGGCTCGCCAGGCCGGCAGTTCCAGGGATGCAATTCGATCCCGCCGATCTGCGCGGTCGCTATCAGCGCTTCGATCCGGTCGATCTGGAGATAGGATTTCTTGTCGCCGGATATCGTCACGAGCTCGAACAGGCTCGATGTGCCCAGGCCGGCATGGCGCTGAAAGAAGACCTCACCATCGATCCCGTCGGGCGCCCGGAGCAGCGAGCAGGGCCGGCCCTTGATATGCGGCAGCAGCCAGGACCCCACGGCCTCGAAATAGCGGGCAAGGTCGAGCTTGGTAGCCGGCTTGCCATCTTCGGCATCCGGCCAGAGCGGCTTGTCGGGCTTGGACAGCGGCACGCCCAGGACATCGATCCGGCCGCCACGAGTCCGCGTGGGCTTCGGCGGCGCGACATCGTCAGGCGGGGTCGGCAATTCGGTCTCGACCTCTGCCGCAGGCTTGTCCTCCCGCAACCCCTTGAAGGCGGCCTGCCGGACCATGCCGTCGCCGGTCCAGCCGGCGAATTGGATCTCGGCGACGAGAACGGGCTTGACCCAATGGACGCCTGCGGCGCGCTGCGGCGCGCCCTTGCCGGTGAAGGGCGAGGCTTCGGCCTCCTGCTCCTTCAGGCGGGGCAGCAGCTTCCCGACCTTGGCCGCGCCATAGCCGGTGCCAACCCGGCCGATATAGATGAAATGCGGGCCGCGATGGACGCCGACGAGCAGCGAGCGGAAATTTCCCCCGGTGGTCGCCCAGCCGCCGATGACGACCTCGTGGCCGGCGCGGCACTTAGCCTTGCTCCAGCTATCGCTGCGGCCGGAGATATAAGGCGCGTCGCCCCGCTTCGAGACGATGCCTTCGAGCGAGAGCCGGCAGGCGGATTTCAGCACGGCCTCGCCGCCGGTCTCGAAATGCTCGACATAGCGCAGGGTGACGCCATCGGCCGCCTCGTGCAGCAGCGCCTCCAGTCGCTCCTTGCGGGACAGCAGCGGCTGCTCGCGCCAATCCTCGCCGTCGAGGAAAAGCAGGTCAAAGGCGAAGAAGACCAGGTTTTCGGTTTGCTCCTCGGACAGCGCGGCCTGGAGCGCGGCGAAATCGGGCGCGCCATGGTCATCGAGCGCGACGATCTCGCCATCGATGATGCAATCCGGCAAGCCCTCGAAAGCCTTGGCGACGGCCCCGAAGCGCTGCGTCCAGTCGAGGCCTTTGCGGGTCTTCAGCGTCACCTTGCCGCCCGCAACACGCGCCTGGATGCGATAGCCGTCGAACTTGATCTCATGGATCCAGCCGCTGCCCGCCGGCGGCCGCTCGACGCTCCGGCAGAGCTGCGGCGGGACGAAGCCCGGCAGATCGGCCGCAGCGGAGGCGCCGCGAGCTGTCGAGGACCGGCGAGCGGTCTTCGTCGGCGCAGCCTTGTCCGCGCGCTCCCGGGCCGCCAAGCCCTGCTTGCTGTCCCAGACCGCATCGGCGTCGATGGCCTGTTCGGCCAGCAGGAAGGGCTTGGGCGAGCGCCCGCGGCCCGCCGCGATGGCCTTCAACGTCCGGCCGGAGGCCACCGACGCGTCAGCCTTGAGGACG
>NZ_JAELTI010000267.1 GCF_016428755.1 Allobosea sp. ASV33 | reverse complement strand
CCCCCCCCCCCCCCCCCCCCCCCCCCCCCCCCCCCCCCCCCCCCCCCCCCCCCCCCCCCCCCCCCCCCCCCCCCCCCCCCCCCCCCCCCCCCCCCCCCCCCCCCCCCCCCCCCCCCCTTTTAATGACCCGGCGACCACCGAGATCTACACCGAAGGTTAATCGTCGGCAGCGTCAGATGTGTATAAGAGACAGCAGGACAGCCATTACCTCTTCACCCGCTTCACCGAGCTGATGGCGGCCGAGAAGGCGAAGAAGGCGGCCTGAATTGTCCCGCAGGCTGGTTTTCCGATTGACCGCGCCCGGGAGGCGCGGTTTAAG
>NZ_JAELTI010000266.1 GCF_016428755.1 Allobosea sp. ASV33 | reverse complement strand
CCCCCCCCCCCCCCCCCCCCCCCCCCCCCCCCCCCCCCCCCCCCCCCCCCCCCCCCCCCCCCCCCCCCCCCCCCCCCCCCCCCCCCCCCCCCCCCCCCCCCCCCCCCCCCCCCCCCCCCCTTTTCACGCAGAAGACGGCATACGAGATCGCGCCTAGAGTCTCGTGGGCTCGGAGATGTGTATAAGAGACAGGCACGAGGCAGACCCGCTCGTCGGGCCTGAAGCTGTCCTTGCGCGCCACGGCCGCGGCCACCACGCAGGCCGCCGCCGGCTCCAGCAGCACCCGCCCGTTCTGGAGCACCCAGACGATTTCGCGGAC
>NZ_JAELTI010000265.1 GCF_016428755.1 Allobosea sp. ASV33 | reverse complement strand
CCCCCCCCCCCCCCCCCCCCCCCCCCCCCCCCCCCCCCCCCCCCCCCCCCCCCCCCCCCCCCCCCCCCCCCCCCCCCCCCCCCCCCCCCCCCCCCCCCCCCCCCCCCCCCCCCCCCTTTTTAATGACCCGGCGACCACCGAGATCTACACCGAAGGTTAATCGTCGGCAGCGTCAGATGTGTATAAGAGACAGGCCTCAAGGCGCAGGTCGTCTCGACCGAGTTCCGCGGCCGCGAGTTCGTCGGCTTCGCCCGCATGGCCGATGGCACGGACCTGTCCTTCCTCGCCCATGACAAGCTCAGCCCCGGCGAGACGGTGA
>NZ_JAELTI010000264.1 GCF_016428755.1 Allobosea sp. ASV33 | reverse complement strand
CCCCCCCCCCCCCCCCCCCCCCCCCCCCCCCCCCCCCCCCCCCCCCCCCCCCCCCCCCCCCCCCCCCCCCCCCCCCCCCCCCCCCCCCCCCCCCCCCCCCCCCCCCCCCCCCCCCCCCCCATTTTCACGCAGAAGACGGCATACGAGATCGCGCCTAGAGTCTCGTGGGCTCGGAGATGTGTATAAGAGACAGGGTTGACGCTGGCAACCGGGCTCGACGCGCTCTCGCATGCCCTGGAAAGCATCTGGAACGTCAACGGCAACCCGGTCTCGGCGAATTATGCCGTCGAGGCCGCGCGGGAGATCATCGACACCCTGC
>NZ_JAELTI010000037.1 GCF_016428755.1 Allobosea sp. ASV33 | reverse complement strand
GTCGATGACGTTGATGATCTCGGCGATATTGGCGGAAGCGCGCTCGATGCGCTCCATCGCCGCAATCGCCGCGGTGACGATGTCGCCGCCGCGATTGGCGATGGCATTGGCCTGTTCGCCCAGCGCCGTCGCCTCCTGCGCCCGCGCCGCGCTCTGCTTGACGGAAGCCGCGAGTTCTTCGGTCGTCGCGGCGGTTTCTTCGAGGCTGCTGGCCTGTTCCTCGGTCCGCTGCGCGAGGTTGCGGCTGTCCTGGTTGATCGTCGAGGAGCCGGCGCTCAGCGTGCCCGAGATGTCGGCCGTCGTCGTCACGACATCGCAGAGCGTCTCGATCAGCGCGTTCACGCCCTCGCAGAGATTGCGCAGGTCGCCGGCCTTGCCGGCCATGTCGATGCGCGGATTGAGGTTCTTCTGCTTGGCGGCCGCGACGACCTCACGGGTTTCTGCGACGGTGAGCTGGAGGGCCTCCTGCGCGCGGCGGCGCTCCGTGATGTCGGAGGCGAACTTGACCACCTTGTACGGCCGCCCCGCCGAATCGAGGATCGGGTTGTAGGTGGCGTGGATCCAGATCCGGCGGCCGCCCTTGCCGAGGCGCAGATACTCGCCCTCGTCGTATTCGCCCCGGCCGAGCTTCGACCAGAAGCGCTTGTATTCATCCGACTGATGCTGCTCCGGCGCGACGAACAGGCGGTGATGCTGGCCCTTGATCTCGTCGAGGCGGTATCCGAGGGCATTCAGGAAATTCTCGTTGGCATCGAGGACGAGGCCGTCGAGGTTGAACTCGATGACGGCCTGCGACTTGCGGATCGCGGCGATCTGGGCTTCCGAATTGGCGATCTCGGCCTTCTGCGCCGTGATGTCGGTCGCGAATTTCACGATCCTGGTCGGTTTGCCGCCGCGCCCCAGGATCGGGGCATAGATCGCCTGCAGCCAGATCGGCGCGCCGTCCTTGCGCAGGCGCAGGAACTGCCCTTCCTGTGGCTCTCCGCGACGCAACGCGCTCCAGAACGCCTTGTAATCGGGAGCGTCGGCCTCGTCCTTGCGCATGAAGAGCGCGTGAGGGCGACCGACGATCTCTGCGAGTTGGTAGCCGGTCGCCGCCAGGAAATTCTCGTTGGCGAGAAGGACCGTTCCCGTGATGTCGAACTCGATCACGGCTTGGGAGCGCTGGATCGCCGCGATCTGCGCTGAAGCGCGGTCACTGCTGAAGAGATTGAAAGCCATTGTCCGTCCCTAACGCGATGTGACGCAGGGAAGAAAGCTCTAGCCAAGTTAAATAACGAATGGTGGCGTCGAAGGGCCTGTTCAACGATTTGTTAAGGAAGTTCAACGGCAAGGCCGCAGTTTACGATTTAGCGCGCTGTTTTGCATATGAACGGCAGTTTTTGGCCGTTTGCGGGCCAAATTCATGGATTTTTGGGAGAAGGAGTGTTAACGCGTTAAGAGGTGTTAACGCATCGCTAACGAGACGCGCGCAGCTTTGTTGTCGTTTGATAACTATAAGATACTATCGGTTGACCTCATCGAGAGCCGATATTCTGCCGGATAAGATGAAATGCTGAGCGCAGCGCTCTGGGAAGACGAAGACTTCGCGCAACTGAAGGTTGAAATCTCAACCTTGAGCAGCGCAATTCCGGCGCCGGTGCGCGCTATGGTGGCAAGCACGGTCCGGCACTTTGCGGTCGAGCTGGTCGACGAACTCTGGAAGGATCTCGCGCACCATGTGCGGGTCCAGGCCCTGTTCGACAGCGAGGTCATCGCTCGCCGGTTTCGGGGCACCCTGTCGCAATGGCTCGTGGATATCTTTCCAAAGGAGCCGATCGAGGCGACGCCCTTCCTCATGCGCCAGGCGGAGATCGGGTCGACGCATGCCCGTATCCAGATTCCGACCTCGCTGAGCCTGCTTGCGGCACGCGTGTTCAAGCGCGGAATCTATAACAATCTCAAGCACACGCGGTTGTCGCGCGACGAATTCGCCCAGGCTGCGCTTTACGTCTCGGGTGTCATCGATGTCGCGACGGCGGCGATCGTCGCCGCCCATCTCAGCGGTCTCGACCGCAACCTGCGGGCGGAGGAAGCGCTTCGCCAGGTCTCGATCGACCATGACTTCCGCGCCGAGCGGGAAAAGCAGAAGGCGTCGCTCGCCGAATGGGCGCAGGCGGTCTTCTTCGGGTCTCATATCGCCGGCGAGGCCGATGGCGTGCTGCCGCTGAGCCGGTCCGAATTCGGTCTGTGGTTCTCCCACCGTGCGAACCTTCTCTTCGGCCGGACCGCGGAATATGCGTCGATCGCCCGGCTGGTGGCCGAGGCGGACGAACTCGTCCGGCGCCTGCATGATGAAGCGGATCCGGCACGACGCGAGAAACTCCTGCGGGAGATCAGGCAGATCGTCGGCCAGATCAACAATCTCCTGAGCGTCCAGTTCAGCCATTCCTTCGACATGGGCAGCGCCAAGGATCCGCTGTCGCGGCTGCTCAACCGCCGCTATCTGCGGGCCGCGATCTCCCGCGAGGTCGCGCTCCGCCGCAAGACGAGCCGGCCCTTCTCGATGATCATGCTCGAGATCTCCCAGTTCGATACGCTGCGCGCCCGTCTCGGCGAGGGCGGCGCCGACACGGTCGTCCAGCAGACGGCCGCCATGCTGCTGAATGCCGTGCGGTCGAGCGACACGGTGTTCAGCATGGGCCGCGAGACCTTCCTGATCATTCGCGTCGGGAGCGATGCCCGGGAGGCGGCGGCGTTCGCCCGCAGCATCGTCGACAGCTATGCGGCGACCCATTTCTCGATCGACGGCCAGACCGTGCTCAAGAACACGCTGAATGTCGGCGTCATCGAATATGACGGCCATCCCGACCCGCGCCGCCTTGTCGACCAGGTCGCGAACGCCTTGCGCAACGAGAAAGGCGGCAAGTGAGCCGCCTGCGCCGGAGGTACGCCGCGATTTTCAGGCTACGCTTTCCGGCTCGCGACAATCCTTTGCCTGGCTTGGGATCGAATCCGCCTCTCGTGTGTTGATCCGCAGCGCCACCGGTTCGGCGCAAGGAGCAGGATATGATGACGATCAGGCAGACAGCCACCACCATCGCCGCCGTTCTGATGCTGGCCACGCCGGCCATGGCGCAGCAACGCGCGCTCGGCCCCTCGACGGGGACCGTACGCCTTGAGCAGGTCCAGGCAGGCTTCATCGCCTCCGGCGAAGCCGGCGGCGGCACTTTGCGCTTTCGCGGCCGCTCCTATCCGGTCACGGTCGGCGGGCTCGGCATCGGCTCGATCGGCGCAGCGCGCTCGGTCGCTATGGGCACGGTCTACGGGCTGCGTCAGGTCTCCGATTTCGCCGGGGCCTATGTCCAGCTCAAGGAGGGCTGGGCGGTCGGTGACGCGGGCCGTGGTACGACTTGGCTGCGCAACGACAAGGGCGTGACGCTCAAGCTCGCCACGCGCCGCCAGGGGCTGCAACTGCAGCTCGGCGCCGATGGCGTGCTGATCGGCTTCCGGAACTAGCCTCGAGCCGCTTCGCTTCACGCGGATAAAGGCGGCGCGGCCTCTAGGCTTTTGCGCCGCCTCGACTATGGTGCGGGCACTTTGGACAACGTGCTCCGCCCTCTGATGATCTGTGCTGCCGCCGCCGTTCTGGCGGCGGTGCTGTGCGTGGTGCTGCGCCCGCTTCTCCTGCGCTATGCGCTGGCGCGGCCGAATGCCCGCTCCAGCCACACGATCCCGACCCCGCAAGGCGGCGGCATTGCCGTGCTCGCCGGGGCTTTCGTCGCATTGGGCCTGCCGCTCTGGCTCGCGCCGGTCGATAGCGAGGCGGCCCGTGCCGTTCTGGTGCTCGCCCTTGCCGTGGCGGGGCTCGGGATCGTCGGTGCCTGGGACGATATCCGGCCCTTGCCGGCCAGTGTCAGGCTGGTGCTTCAGGCGGCCTGCGTCGGTTTCGTGCTGTTTCGCGCCGCGCCGGAACTGCGCCTGTTTCCCGAATTCCTGCCCTTGTCGGTCGAGCGCGCCTTGGCGCTTCTGGCCGGGGTCTGGTTCGTCAATCTCGTCAATTTCATGGATGGGCTCGACTGGATCACGGTCGCCGGCATGGTGCCCGTCGCGGCAGCTCTGGCGCTGGCCGGCATGATGGGCACGATCGACCCGGTCACGGGTTGGCTCGCCGCCGCGCTCTGCGGTGGCCTCCTCGGCTTTGCCCCCTTCAACCGGCCGGTCGCCCGCCTCTTCCTCGGCGATGTCGGCTCGCTGCCGATCGGGCTCCTCACCGCCTACCTGCTTTATCGCCTGGCGGGCACGGGCGCTTTCGCCGCCGCTGTGATCCTGCCGCTCTATCACATCGCCGATTCGACGATCACGCTGCTGCGGCGCCTCGCCCGGGGCGAGAAGGTCTGGGAGGCGCATCGCTCGCATTTCTACCAGCAGGCGACGACGAACGGCTTCAGCGTGATGGGCGTCGTCGGCCGTGTCGCCCTGCTCAACCTGGCGCTTGCCGCGATCGCGGGTGTATCGCTCGCCTGGCCGGCGCTTCCGGTCCAGTTCGCGTGCCTGGCGGTCGGCACCGTGCTGACAGGCCTGCTCCTGCATCGTTTCGCGACAGGGCCTCGCCGTGGCTGAGGGGCGCGTCCTTGTCACCGGCGCGAGCGGCTTCGTCGGCCCGCATGTCGTTGCGGCCCTGATCCAGGCGGGCTATCGTCCGCGCCTCGCCCAGCGCAAGCCGCAGCCGGTCCCGGCCGACGCCGAAGCGGTGGTGACCGGCGATCTGGCGGCTCCCGTCGATTGGCGGGCCGCGCTGGAGGGCGTCGATCATGTCGTGCATCTGGCCGGTCTCGCCCATGCCGGGCCGGGCCTCGACGAGGCTCTCTATAGGCGCATCAACACCGAGGCGACGCTGGAGCTCGCGCGTGCCGCCGAAGCGGCCGGGATCGGGCGCTTTGTCTATCTCTCCTCGATCAAAGCGCTGACCGCCGCCTCCGACGGCCCGCCGCTGCGCGAGGGCATGCCGCCTGTTCCCGGCGACGTCTACGGCCGCTCCAAGCTTGCCGCGGAGCAAGGGCTTGCCGCATGCGATCTCGATTGGATCGCGCTGCGTCCGGTCGTGATCTACGGACCGGGCGTGAAAGCCAACATGGCGGCCTTGCTCAAGCTGGCGCGCTTGCCCATGCCGTTGCCCCTCGGCGGGCTGAAGGCACCGCGCTCGCTGCTTGCTGTCGAGAATCTCGCCGGTGCCATCCTGTTCGCGCTGACGCCGGCTTGTCCGGCGCGGCAGACCTATACGATTGCCGATCCCGAGCCGATCAGTGTCTCGGACATGCTCGCCGCCATGCGCTCCGGGCTGGGGCGTGGCCCCGGCCTGCTGCCGGTGCCGGAAACATGGTTGCGCCGGCTGGCGCGTCTCGCCGGCCGCGAGGAGACCTTCCTGAAGCTGGCCGGCAGCCTCGTGGCCCGGCCGGAGCGGCTGCTCAGCGCTGGCTGGCAGCCGCAGGCAGAGACGAAGACGGCGCTGGCGCGGCTGGCTGCCGCGAGTCGCGCCGGCTGAAATCCGGGATCGCCTCGTCGAGCACGGCATTGGCCGCGGCCTGGTCATTGGCTTTCACGGCGGCCCGGAGCTGCGTCAGCCAGGCCTCGATCCTGGCACGGCCGGCGAAGATCGGCTTGGCAGCCATGATGCCGTCGAGCCCGGTCTCGGCCATCGGTTCGTCGCGGGCGAACAGGATCTCGTTCAAGCGCTCGCCGGGACGGACGCCGGAGACGATGATCTCGATGTCCTCGCCCGGCTCGAAGCCGGCGAGGCGGATCATCCGCTCGGCCAGGTCCATGATCCGCATCGGCTGGCCCATCTTGAGCACGTAGACGGCGGCGCGATCGGCTTCAGCGTCGCCAGCGCGGGCATGGGAGGCGGCGGTCAGCACGAGGTCGCAGGCCTCGCGGATCGTCATGAAATAGCGGATCATCTCCGGGCTGGTGACCGTCACCGGCCCGCCGCGGGCGATCTGCGCCTTGAATTTCGGCACGACCGAGCCGGCCGAGCCCAGCACATTGCCGAACCGCACCGCGACCAGCCGGATGCCGGAATCCGCGGCCACGAGCTCGGCATCCCGCGATTGCGCGTAGATCTCGGCGAAGCGCTTGGTCGCGCCCAGCATCGAGACGGGCTCGATCGCCTTGTCGGTCGAGATCAGCACGAAGGTCCGCGCGCCGGCGGCGACGGCGGCATCAGTGACGTTCACCGAGCCGAAGATATTGGTCTTGATGCCCTCGCTCCAGTCGGCCTCCAGATAGGGCACGTGTTTCAGCGCGGCCGCATGAACGACGATATCGGGCTTGAAGCCGGCGAAGAGCGGCATGATGCGGTCGCGGTCGCGGACATCGGCCAGAACGCCGGAGACCGTGGTGTCGGGCGCCTGAACCGAGAGCTGTTCGCTGATCTGGAAGAGGGCGGGTTCCGAGCTTTCGACGACAAGCAATTCCGCCGCGCCGAAGGCGGCGCAGCGCAGGCAGATCTCGGAGCCGATCGAGCCGCCGCCGCCGGTGACGATGACGCGCTTGCCCTTCAGGAATCCGCCCAGCCGCTCGCGGTCGATGGTGACGGTCGAGCGCACCAGCAGGTCCTCGATCTCCAGCGGGGCGACCTCGGTGTCGCGCACGCCCTCGCCCAGGCTGTCGATGCGCGAGATCGGCAACGCGAGCTTGCGGGTCCGCGCCAGCCATTTTTCCGGCTGCGCTTCCGGCAATAGGGCGGAAGGCGTGGCGACGATGCGTCGGAAGGCTTCCCCGCGCTCAACCGCCTCGCCCGCGATGCGCTCGATATCGCCGAGCAGCCCGAGCACGGGCACGCCGCGGATCGATTGGCCGAGATCGTCGCTGCGCGGCGACAGGATGCCGGCCGGCCGCAAGCGCCGCATCGTGCCGGCTTCCATGGCGCGGATCACCATTTCGACCTCGACGCCGCGCCCGAGCAGCAGCGCAGGCAGGTTCGCCTCGCGCACCGCCGTGGTGCGCGACCGCGCGTATTTGAAATAGCGATAGGCGAGGCGGGGCCCGCCGAGCAGAGCGATCTGGACGAGCCAGTACAGCGCGATCGAGATCTTACCGAAGTAGAAGCCGCCGTAGAAATTCGGCGCGACCAGCACATAGTCGACCGCGAGCAGCGAAACGGTCAGGACCGAGACCGCCTTGACGATGTTCGAGAGGTCCGGCAGCGAGGCGAAGCGCCATTTCGAGCGGTAGAGCGAGAACAGCCAGTAGACCAGCCCGGCATAGGCGACGAAGAAGGGCAGGAAGCGCGGCAGATAGCGCAGATGCTCGACGAGCAGCGCGCCTTCGAAGCGGACGACGAAGACGAGCCAGATCGCCAGTGCCGTGACCGCGAGGTCATGCAGGATGACGGCGAGCTTCTTGAGATTCTGTTTGGGCAGGATGGCCATGTCCGGGCGGTATCCCGCTCCCTCGGCGGCTTGTCAACGCGTCGGAGCATCGGCCTGAAAAGGGGAGAGCGGTTTTCGGGAAAGCCGATGCGAAATCAAAAATCCAGCGGATCGCTCAGTGGGCCTGCGGCCGAGCTTCCAGCGCGCTGAGGACGAAGGCGATCATCTCGTCGGGATTCGGGCCGGGGATGCACTCGCATTGCGTGATCAGCAGCGGGTGCATGAAGCGGATCATCGCCGTGCGGATGCAGCCCGTGGCATGGGCCGGCTCCATCGGCCGGAACTCGCCGCGCGCGATGCCGTCGGCGACGACGCGGCGCAGGACGACATCGAAGCGTTCGATATGGGCGATGATCGCGTCCCAGCTCTCCTCCATCGCGGCGCAGACCATTTCCTGCATCCGGGCATGGCCGGCGAAGCGGGCGGCGTTCAGGCGATAGGAGGTGGCGAGGATGTCGCGCAGCCGCTCGGCGGCCGGCCGGTCCTCGTCGGCGATGGTGGCGATCGCCTCTTCCTGCTCGCGCTTGTAGCGCTCGAGCACGGCCTCGTTGATCGACTTCTTGGAATCGAAGAAGCGATAGACGTTGGCGGGGCTCATCCGCAGGGATTTGGCGATGTCCGCCACGGTCGTCTTCTGGTACCCGATATCGCGGAAGAAGCGCTCGGCGGTGTCGACGATGGTCTGCCTGGTATCGCGTTCGGGGTTGCTCACGGCGCCGCCGGCTGGGTTGTTTCAAACGAATGCAGTGAAGAATTGATCGTTATGACGAATTTCGTCATTCGTCAACATAATGGCGAATAAAGACT
This sequence comes from Allobosea sp. ASV33, assembly GCF_016428755.1. GTDB lineage: Bacteria > Pseudomonadota > Alphaproteobacteria > Rhizobiales > Beijerinckiaceae > Allobosea. The sequence goes on along the minus strand of NZ_JAELTI010000037.1, from coordinate 37,907 downwards.
TTTGCCTTGATGTGCATCAATCCTCCTGCTCGCTCCTGCCAGGAGAACCGCTGGGGGCGGCTGCGGTTCCCGAAATGACCGCCTACCCCGAAATGCGGGTTTGGGCGAGATCGAGCAGTGTTTGCGTGTCGAAATGGCGTTCCAGATGCGCTGCCAGGGCATCCAGCGTCGCTTCGACCGCGTCTTCGTAATGCAGGCCCGATACGCGCTGCTGGCCGTCGAGGGCAGAAAGCCATGCGGAGCGCACCGCGTCGGAAGCAAAGACGCCATGCAGGTAGCTGCCGGCGACCCGCCCGTCCGGGCTCGCCGCGCCCTCCGCCCGGCCGTCGACGCGGAACGGAGCCCGGGCGGTATCGGCGCCGTCCGTACGGCCGAGGTGTATTTCATAGGCCCGGCCCTCGGTGCCGCTGGCGATATCGGTGAAGCCCACCTCGCGCACGGTCTTCTCGGCGTCGAGCGTGGTTGCGACATCGAGCAGGCCGAGGCCCAGTGCCTCCCCCGGCGGCCCCTCCAGCCCGAGCGGGTCTCGCACGACGCGCCCGAGCATCTGGTAGCCGCCGCAGAGCCCGAGGACGCGCCCGCCCCGGCGGCGATGGGCGAGGAGATCGATATCCCAGCCTTCCCGGCGCAGTGCCGCGAGATCGCGCATCGTCGTCTTGGAGCCTGGCAGGATGACGAGGTCGGCATCGCCCGGCAGCGGTTGCCCCGGGCCGATCATGGCGAGGTCGACATCCGTCTCCAGCTTGAGCGGGTCGAGATCGTCGAAATTGGCGATGCCCGGCAGGACGGGCACGGCGATCCTGATCCGGGCACCGGCTTTGCGTCCCGAGCGGATGTCGAGCCCGTCCTCGGCCGGCAGGCGCACGGCATCGGCAAACCAGGGCACGACGCCGAGGCAGGGCCAGCCAGTGGCCTCGGCGATCGTCGCGACGCCCGGCGCGAACAATTCCACGGCGCCCCTGAAGCGGTTGATCGCGAAGGCGCGGATCATCGCCCGGTCCTCGGCATCGAGCACGGCATGGGTGCCGACGAGGCTCGCGATCACGCCGCCGCGGTCGATATCGCCGATCAGGACGGCCGGCACGTTCGCAGCCCGCGCGAAGCCGAGATTGGCGATGTCGCGCGCGCGCAGGTTCGTTTCGGCCGGCGATCCCGCGCCTTCGACGATGACGAGATCGGCGCCTTCGCTCAGGCGTCCGAAGCTCTCCAGCACCTGCGGCATAAAATCCCCGCGTCGGGCGAAGTCGCGCGAGGCGAGGCGGCCGGCGACGCGTCCTTGCAGGATGATCTGGCTACCCTGCTCGCCCTCCGGCTTGAGCAGCACGGGGTTCATGTCGGGATGCGGCGGGATCCGGGCAGCGCGCGCCTGCAGCGCCTGCGCCCGGCCGATCTCGCCGGCGCCGGTCGCCGCGGCATTGTTCGACATGTTTTGCGGCTTGAACGGGCGCACCTTGAGGCCGCGATTCGCGAAGAGCCGGCACAACCCCGCGACGATCAGCGATTTCCCGACATTGGAGCCGGTGCCGAGGACCATGATCGCGGGAACGGGGGAGCGGGCCATGCGCCTGCTTAGAGCCTGCTGGATTTCGAGGGAAGCAGGGCGTCGTTGCTTCGCTGTGCTCGCAAGGAAGCCGCAGATTCGCGGCCCCGGAGGAGGCGGCAATCTTCACGCAAGGATGGCGAGGGAGCTTGGCGCGGATTTCGCGCGTCGGGAGACGGCTTGCATCATCCTGACAAGGTTCGCCGGCCTCCTACGGCATCCTGCTGCGCCAAAGGGGCGAAGTCGCAACAGGCGTCCGTCGAAGGCCGGCTGAACTGAATAAACACTGAACGCTGACGAATGTCAACATTCATCATTCGCTATTTTCAGCGCCGGGCCGAGATCGATTTTCCGTCGGATGCGCGGGCTGGTCGGGCATGCTAAAGCCAACAGCTCCCGCCTTTGCCGAGCCGATCCGACCGCGATGAATCCGATCCTCTCCGCCCTCCCCACCACCGTCTTCGAGGTGATGTCGCAGCTCGCCCGCGAGACCGGCGCGGTCAATCTCGGCCAGGGCTTCCCGGATGATCCCGGCCCGCTCGATGTCCGCCAGAAGGCCGCCGCGGCGGTCATCGACGGCTGGAACCAGTATCCGCCGATGATGGGCTTGGCCGAACTGCGCGAGGCAGCGGCGAAGCATTACAAGCATTGGCAGGGGCTCGATCTCGATCCCAACAGCGAGATCATGGTGACCTCGGGCGCGACCGAGGCCATCGCCGGCGCGCTGATGGCCCTGATCACGCCGGGCGACGAGGTCGTGCTGTTCGAGCCGATGTACGACGCCTATCTGCCGCTGGTGCGGCGGGCCGGCGGCATCCCGAAATTCGTGACTCTGACCCCGCCGCATTTCGGCCTGACCGAGGAGGCGCTGGCGAAAGCCTTCTCGCCGAAGACCAGGGTCGTGCTGTTCAACAACCCGCTCAACCCGACGGCGACGATCTTCGGCAAGGCCGATCTCGACCTGCTCGCCGATTTCTGCATCCGCCACGATGCGATCGTGGTCTGCGACGAGGTCTGGGAGCATGTCGTCTTCGACGGGCACCGTCACGCATCGGTGCTGGGGCGGCCGGACATGCGCGAGCGCACGGTCAAGATCTCGTCCGCCGGCAAGATCTTCTCGCTGACCGGCTGGAAGGTCGGATTGGTAATGGCCGCGCCGGCTATCATGCGCGTGCTGTCCAAGGCGCATCAGTTTCTGACCTTCACCACCCCGCCGAACCTGCAGGCCGCCGTCGCCTACGGGCTCGGCAAGGATGACGGCTATTTCGAGGGCATGCGCGCCGATTTCCAGCGCTCGCGCGATCGTTTCGCGGCTGGACTGCGCGATCTCGGCTTCACGGTCCTGCCGAGCGCCGGCACCTATTTCCTCAATGTCGACATCGCCCCGCTCGGCGAGAGCGACGATGTCGATTTCTGCCGCAGGTTGGTGACCGAGAACGGCGTCGCGGCGATCCCGGTCAGCGCGTTTTATGCGGAGGGTGCGGTGAAGAACGTCGTCCGCTTCTGCTTCGCCAAGCGCGACGCGACGCTGGATGCGGCGCTGGAGCGGCTGGCCGCCCGCCGGCCGCGCTGAGGTGAAAGTTCGGCGGGATCAGCCGCCGATCAGTTTGGTCGCCGTCGCGCCAGCCGCTCCGAGCCGCTTCTGAAGGTCGGCGGCGACCGCGCCGCCATTGGTGGCCTGCCCAGCGGTCTGGGTGGCTGCCATCAACTGCGTCAGCGCCTGTTGCGCGAGCGTCTTGTCCTTGTTGCGGCGCGCGAGCTGCAGCATGGCCTCGGCCTGGTTCGCTGATGTCTGTGCCCAGAGCAGCGGTGCGCGATCCTGGCGATACTCCTCCAGCGCCGCGGCGAAGGCGGCGATCGCCTCCTCGATCACGACGGGCTCGCTGTAACGCTCGCCCATCGCGGCCAGCACGCCGCCCATCTGGTCCTGCAGCTCGGCCCAGCGCAGGGGCGTGCGGCTGCGATCGGTCGCCTGCGAGACCCGATTCAGGCCGTTGAAGGCGCGCTCGAGCAGGGACAGGTCGCTACGGCGCCGGCCGAGCGTGGCGCGGGCGCGCGAGATCATGTGCTCGGCCTCGAGCCAGCGGGCCTCGTCGTCGCTGCGCTTCCAGACGGCGAGCGCGGTCGCATAGGTCGCGACCGCCTCTTCGAGCAGGTTGTCGTCCTTCTGCGAGACGCCGAGATTGACCGCAAGCCGGCCCAGCCGCAGCTTCAGCGCGCGCCAGAGCGCGGGGGCTTCGTCATGGCGGAGGTCTTCGAGCCCGGCCCGGCAATGAGCCAGCGCCTCGCCGAGCAGCTTGGCGTCGCCGGTGAGCGCGGCCAGTTTGTCGAGTGCGGCGGCCAGCGCGTCTTGGACCCCGGCGAAAGCGATGGTATCGGCCAGGCTGTCCAGGCCTTCGAGCAGGCGCCGGAGCACCGGGATGGCGGCGTCATAGCCGTCGCGCCCCCCGAAATCCTCGCTGATCCGCGCCAGCGCCTTCGCCTGCTCCAGCGCGGCCTCGCGGCTGCGGTCGATCGCGGCGAGGCCGATCAGGGCGGAGGCTTCGCCATGGCGCGCGGCGGCTTCGCGATAGGCCTCGGCGGTGGTGCGCAGGAAACTGAGCGATGCCCGGTCGGCCCGATTCTCGCCGATCAGCAGCCGGCGTTCGAGCGGGAGGGCCGACAGGTCGGTGGAGCCGCCGATGGCGTGCAGTTCGGCCTGGGCGAGGCTCTTATCGGCCTCGGCGAAGCGGCCCGCGGCGATCGCGGTCGCCGCCTCTTGGCGCAGGCGCCTGATCTCGTCGTCGCCCAATGGCGCGGAAAGGCGTGTCGTCAGCGCCAGAAAATCGGTCGCCTTGCGGTTGAGCAGAGCATCGCTCGGCAAGGCGGTGCCGGCACGGCGCAGCCAGTCCGCCATCATGGCCGCCATCGCCATCGGCGATATGCCGCGATGCCCGGCGACGCGCGCCAGGAGCGGAGCGATCTGGTCGGATTGGCTGATGGTTGCCTCCCGCTCCCGCCCGGTTGGTGACAGGGACCGCGGCGCGCCCGCCTGGACGCGCCGCGATCGAACGCGATTTACTTCGCGGCGATGACCGCGATCTCGACGGTGAACTGTGGCGCGGCCAGCTTGGCCTCGACCGTGGCGCGGCCCGGCGTGGCCCCAGCGACGACCCACTTGTCCCAGACGGCATTCATCTCGGCGAAGGTCGACATGTCGGAGAGCCAGATATTGACCATCAGCAGCTTCGTCTTGTCGGTGCCGGCCTCGGCCAGGAGGCCGTCGATGATGCCGAGAATGTCGGCCGTCTGCTCGCCGACGCTCTTGCCGGCAGCCTTGTCCGCGACCTGGCCGGCCAGATAGACGGTGTTGCCGTGCACGACGGCCTTGGACATGCGCGGGCCGACGCCGATACGGTTAATGCTCATAATCTGATCTCCTTGAACGGACGCTTCGCTGGTAGCCCGGCCCGCCCGGTTTCGCAAACGATATGCGGATGACCCAACGGAAGTCTCGCCCGAAAATGCGATCGGCCGGTTCGCGGACGCTCAGGCGAAGCTCGCCCACCCCGCCCAGAGTGCCGCATAGCGCCCGGCCTTGCCGATCAGGACGAGCAGGGTGAAGCGCCAGAACGGATAGTTCAGCGTGCCCGCCGCGAAAGTGAGGGGATCGCCGACGATCGGCAGCCAGGCGAGCAGCAGCGAGGGCCAGCCGAAGCGGGCGAACAGGCCCTGCGCCTGGGCGAAGCGTTTCGGATCGGGTCGCAGCCGGGCCGGCAGCCTGTCGACGCCGTACCGCGCGATCATCAGGCCGAGCCACCAGTTGAGGATCGAGCCGGCCGTGTTCGCGATGCTCGCGGTCAGGAAGAGCGCGAGCGGGTCGACGCTCTTCGCCGCGAGAAGCCCGATGAAGACGGCTTCCGACTGTGCGGGTAGCAAGGTGGCGGCGACGAAGGCCGCGACCGCCATCGCGGCAAGGGAAGACAGAGCGTCCATCACGCGAGCATCGCGGCCAGAGCCTTGACCGTGTTGGCGTTGCGCAGCGTGCCGATGCCGAGCTTCCTGGTCGTCAGGTGCGAGAGCAGCCGCACCTCGCTCGGCTCGCCGGCGAAATCGATCCAGAGATCGCCGTCGACAAGGGCAAGCGCCATGCCGGGCCTCGCGAAGGCCTCGAGCCCGGGCAGGACCGCCGGCCCGAGCGGTTGGCGCATGACGCGGATGCCGATCTCGGCGCCGTTCCTCTCCGGGAAGGGGTTCTGCGCGGCGAGCCGCTTCCAGGCCGGCGCCGTACGCAGGATGATGTCGACGGGCTTGCCGAAGCGGTCGCGGAAACCGGCTTCCAGCCGCTCTTCGATCGTCGCGAGCGGCGCTTCCTCGCCCTCGAAGATCAGGTTGCCCGTGGCAACCCAGGTCCGCGGATTGGCGAAGCCGAGCCCTGACGCCATGGCCTTCAGGTCGGCCATCACCACGCGCCGGCCGGGGCCGAGCACGATCGAGTGCAGCAGGGCGACATAGGTCGTCATCGCGATCGTGCGGCGGGCGCTACAGCCGGCGCAGCGCTACCTGCTGGATGCGATGGCTCGCGCCCTTGGTCAGGATCAGGCTGGCGCGCTGGCGGGTCGGCAGGATGTTGTCCTGCAGGTTCGGCAGGTTGATGCCGGTCCACAGCTTCTCGGCGATGGCGAGCGCCTCCTCCTCGCCGATCTCCGCATATTTGCGGAAGAACGAGCGCGGATCGCGGAAGGCCGTCTGGCGCAGCGTCATGAAGCGGTTGACGTACCAGCGGTGCAGGTCGTTCTCGTCGGCGTCGAGATAGACCGAGAAATCGAAGTAGTCGGAGACGAAGGGGATGGCCGTGCCGTCCTTCGGCATCCGGCTCGGCTGCAGGACGTTGAGCCCTTCGAGGATCAGGATGTCCGGCCGCTCGACGGTCACCGTCTCGCCGGGCACGACGTCATAGACGAGGTGCGAATAGACCGGCGCGCTCACGCGCGGCTTGCCGGCCTTGACGTCCGAGAGGAAGCGCAGGATCGCCGCGCCGTCATAGCTCTCGGGGAAGCCCTTGCGCTGCATCAGCCCGCGCCGCTCCAGTTCGGCATTGGGCAGCAGGAAGCCGTCCGTGGTGACGAGCTCGACCTTCGGCGTGTTCGGCCAGCGCGAGAGCAGCGCCTTGAGCACGCGCGCCGTAGTCGACTTGCCGACTGCGACCGAGCCGGCGACGCCGATGACATAGGGCACCTTGGGCTCGGACTCGGCCATCAGGAAGCGCTGCGTCGCCTTGAACAGCCCCTGCGTCGCCGCGACATAGAGCGAGAGCAGGCGCGACAGCGGCAGGTAGATCGCCACGATCTCGTCGAGCGAGATCGGGTCGTTGATCGATTGCAGCTTGGTGAGGTCGTCGACCGAGAGCGTCAGCGGCTGATCGGCGCGCAGATGCGCCCACTCGTCGCGCGAGAACAGGCGATAGGGCGAGACCAGATCGCGTTCGGGCGGGGAGGAGATCAGGCGCTGGTCCATGACGCGGCCCGCAATCCAGGCTTCGAGGTTCAAGGGAGGGTCATCCTGGCAGGTCCATCCTCACGCAACTCAACCGGCTGATTACCGGGGCCGGGCCGCCTTTTCCGCCAGTCCGGAGCGGGCCGTACGCGCCTCAAGCTGGCTCAAGACGTCTTGCAATGCAACATCGCGCGCCCGGAGCACAACCAAAAGATGATAGAGCACGTCGGCGCTCTCGGCGATCAGCTCGGCCCGGTCGCCCTTCACGGCGGCGATGACGGCCTCCACGGCCTCCTCGCCGAATTTCTTGGCGGCGCGCTCGGGCCCGGCGGCCAGCAGCTTCGCCGTCCAGGATTCCTCGGGCGAGGCCGCGGCGCGCTCGGCGATGCGGGCTTCGAGATCGGCGAGGGTGAAGGTCATGTCTCGTTTGCCTCGCCGTCACTCCGGGGCACTGCGCAGCAGTGAGCCCGGAACCCAGAACCGATGCCCTGTCCGGTTGATGCGATGAAGCCGGCGTCTCTCCCGGAACCGGCCTCGGTCCTGGGTTCCGGACTCGGACCTGCGGTCCGCCCCGGAATGACGGAAGCACCCTGCTTCATCAGTCCAGCCTCATCCGGAGGCCGGCTTCCGCCATATGCGCCTTGGCCTGTCCGACCGTGTAGGTGCCGAAATGGAAGATCGAGGCGGCGAGCACGGCCGAGGCATGGCCTTGCGCGACGCCGGCCACGAGATCGTCGAGATCGCCGACGCCGCCCGACGCGATGACGGGCACCGAGACCGCGTCCGCGATCACCCGCGTCAGGCCGAGATCGTAGCCGACCTTGGTGCCGTCGCGGTCCATCGAGGTGACCAGCAATTCGCCGGCGCCGAGCGAGACGACCTCGCGCGCGAAGGCGGTCGCTTCGATGCCGGTGGCGTTGCGCCCGCCATGGGTGAAGATCTCCCAGCGGCCGGGCGAGACCTGCTTGGCGTCGATGGCGACGGTGATGCACTGCGCGCCGAATTTCTCGGCCGCTTCCCTGACGAATTGGCGGTTGGTCACGGCGGCGGTGTTGATCGCGACCTTGTCGGCGCCTGCGAGCAGCAAGGCGCGGATATCCTCGACCTTGCGCACCCCGCCGCCGACGGTGAGCGGCATGAAGCAGGCCTCGGCGGTGCGTGTCACCACATCGAGCAGGGTGCCGCGGTTCTCATGGCTCGCCGTGATGTCGAGAAAGCAGAGCTCGTCCGCCCCGGCTGCGTCATAGGCCTTGGCCGCCTCGACCGGGTCGCCGGCATCGACGAGGTCGACGAATTGCACGCCCTTGACGACACGGCCGTCCTTGACGTCGAGGCAGGGGATGATGCGGGTCTTCAGGGTCATCGGCGGGTCTCGGCCGGATGGAGGACGGCCCATCTAAACCATTGCGGTGGCAGTTGACAGTGTTTCGCGCAGGTTCCTTCCTTGCAGGCCTCCGTCCCGCATGCCGAGGTTCCCATGATGCGCTTTTCCTCGCTTCTCCGCTTGCGCCTGCTGCTCCCCGTCCTGTCCTTCGGGATGACCCTTGCCGGTGCCGTCCATGCGGAGACGGCGCCGAGCCTGCTCGACACCGTCCAGAGCCGCGGCGCGCTGCAGGTCTGCACCACCGGCGACTACAAGCCCTTCACCCTGGCGAAGGACGGCTCCTTCGAGGGCATCGATACGAGCTGGCGAAATCGCTCGCCAAGGCGCTCGGCGTCGAGGCCAAGTTCGTCCAGACCAAATGGGCCGATCTGCTGACCGATATGGGCTCTGGCAAATGCGACGTCGCGATGGGCGGCATCTCGGTCACGCTCGACCGGCAGAAGAAGGTGTTCTTCTCCGCGCCCTATCTCGTCAACGGCAAGGCGCCGATCGTGCGTTGCGCCGATAAGGCGAAGTTCCAGAGCGTCGCCGATATCGACAAGCCGGAGACCCGCGTCATCGTCAATCCCGGCGGCACCAACGAGCGTTTCGTGCGGGCGAATTTCAAGCAGGCCAAGATCGAGGTCTTCCCGGACAACGTCACGATCTTCGACCAGATCCTCGCCGGCAAGGCCGACCTGATGATCGCCGAGTCGATCGAGGTGAAGGTGCAGGAAAAGGCCAAGCCCGGCCTCTGCGCGGTCAATCCCGACGAGCCGCTGCAATATGGCGAGATGGGCTACATGCTCCCGCGCGGCGACGCGACCTTCAAGGCCTTCGTCGACCAGTGGCTGCATCTGGCCAAGGCGACGGGCGAGTTCGCGAAGATCTACGACCAGTTCGTGCGCTGATCGACAACCACTACGCCGTCATCCCGGACAAGCCGCTCTTGGCGGCGCCGATCCGGGATCCATGCCGGAGCGCTGCCGACGAAGGTTCAGGAATGGATCCCGGGTCCGCGCTTCGCTTGCCCGGGATGACCTGCGTGGGATGAAATTACGCCGCCAGCCGCTTCAGCGCCGTGGCGGGATCGATCCGCCCGTCATAGAGCGCCCGGCCGGTGATCGCGCCTTCGAGGATTGCGGCATCGTCGGCGCAGAGGCGCTCGATATCGGCCATGGAGGCCAGCCCGCCTGAGGCGATGACCGGGATCGACACAGCCTGCGCCAGCGCGATCGTGCCCTCCCAGTTGATGCCCTCCAGCATGCCGTCGCGGGCGATATCGGTGTAGATGATCGCGGCGACGCCGGCATCCTCGAAGCGCCGGCCGAGATCGGCTGCCGCGAGCGAGGAGGTCTCGGCCCAGCCTTCCACGGCCACGAAGCCGTCGCGCGCGTCGATACCAACAGCGACCTGCCCCGGGAATGCCTTCGCCGCCTCGCGCACGAAGCCGGGATCGCGCACCGCCGCCGTGCCGATGATGACGCGCCGGATACCTTTCTCCAGCCAGCCGGCGACCGTCTTCATATCGCGGATGCCGCCGCCGAGCTGCACCGGAAACGCCACGCGCTTCAGGATCGCCTCGACCGCCGCCGCATTCATCGGCTTGCCGGCGAAGGCGCCGTCGAGATCGACGACATGCAGCCACTCGAAGCCCTGGGCCTCGAACTCCGCCGCCTGCGCCGCCGGATCGTCGTTGAAGATGGTAGCCTGAGCCATGTCGCCCTGCTTCAGCCGGACGCAGCGGCCTTCTTTCAGGTCGATTGCGGGAAAGAGGATCATGGTGCCCAGTTCAGAAAATTCGTGATGAGCTTCAGCCCCAGCTTCTGGCTCTTCTCGGGGTGGAACTGCGTGCCGGCAACGTTGCCATGCGCCACCATCGCGGTGACCGGCCCGCCATGGTCGGTCAGGGCCAGCACGTCCTGCGCGCGGGACGCCGCCAGCGCATAAGAGTGCACGAAATAGGCATGCAGCCCTTGCGGGCCGGTCTCGATTCCGTCGAGCAAGGGATGCTCGTCCTGCTTGTGCAGGGTGTTCCAGCCCATATGCGGGATCTTGAGGGCGTCGTCCGTCGGCTTGATCAGCGTGACGTCGCCGGGAATCCAGCCGAGCCCCTGCGTCACCGTGTATTCCAGCCCGCGCGAGGCCAGCAACTGCATACCGACGCAGATGCCGAGGAAAGGCCGGCCCTTCTGCCTGACGACCTCTTCCAGCGTCTCGACCATGCCGGGCACGGCATCGAGCCCGCGCCGGCAATCGGCGAAGGCGCCGACGCCCGGCAGCACGATGCGGTCGGCCGCGCGCACGATATCGGTGTCGCTGGTGACATGGATGGTCGAAGGAAGGCCGGCTTCCGCCGCCGCCCGCTCGAAGGCCTTTGCGGCCGAGTGCAGGTTGCCCGAGCCGTAATCGATGATCGCGACGCTCTGGCTCATCGTCCGCGCGCCTCCGGAAACAGGCCGATGATCGGCAGCGGCCCGCTCGGACGGGGCGCGGCCGGGGTGGGTGCCGGCTCGACGCGCGGCAGCGCCGCTTCGCCGGCCAGCGCCCGCTCGAAATAGCGGCGCTCGGCCTCGGCCAGCGTGCGGGCCTCGACGACATCGGCGGGCCGCCAGCCCTGGCGCGTCAGCTTGCGGACGACGAGATTATTGCCCTCGACGCCTAGGAACACGGCGATCGACCAGTAGATCAGCCCGAGCGCGGTCGGATGCAGCCCGAACCGGCTGTTCAGATAGAAGACGACCGCCCAGACCAGCACGAGGATCAGCGTCGCCAACCAGAGCCGCTTGCCGAGCAGCCAGAGGCCCGTGAGCAGGAAGGCGCCCCAGGCGAAGTGCTCGGGGATCAGCCGCGCCTGCTCGATCTCCTCGCGCCGGTCGCCTTCCGGCGGCGGCGTCATGACGGTGTAGAACGGCATCGGGACCTCCTACAGCGCGCCCTTGGTCGAGGGCACGCGATCGCCCTCGCGCGGATCGACGTCGAGCGCCTGGCGCAGCGCCCGCGCCAGCCCCTTGAAGCAGCTCTCGGCGATATGGTGGGCGTTGTCGCCATAGAGCGTCTCGACATGCAGCGTGATGCCGGCATTGATCGCGAAGGCCTGGAAGAACTCGCGCACGAGCTCGGTATCGAAGGTGCCGATCTTCTGCGCCTTGAATTCGGTGCGGAAGACCAGGAACGGCCGGCCGGAAACGTCGACGGCGACGCGCGTCAGCGTCTCGTCCATCGGCAGATGGACATCGGCATAGCGCCGGATGCCCTTCTTGGTGCCGAGCGCCTGCTTCAGGGCCTCGCCCATGGCGATGCCGGCATCCTCGACCGAATGGTGGTCGTCGATATGCGTGTCGCCCTTCACCTTGACCGTGAGATCGATCAGCGAATGGCGGGCGAAGAGGTCGAGCATATGGTCGAAGAAGCCGACGCCGGTGGCGATCTCGGCCTTGCCGGTGCCGTCTATCAGGAGCGAGACCGCGATATCGGTCTCGTTGGTGCGGCGCTTCACTTCGCCCGAACGCATGCTGGCCTCTCAAGCCTTTAGCGGGAAACGGCCACGCTTTAGCAGGGGCGGGCGACGATGGCCACAGGCGCGACCTTGCCCAAACCCTCGGCGTCATCCCGGACAAGCCGCGAAGCGGCGCCGATCCGGGATCCATGCCTGAACCTTTACCGGAAGCGCTCCGGCATGGATCCCGGGTCTAGCTTCGCTTCGCCCGGGATGACGACGCAGGTTCTTGCGCGAAAAGCCTCAAACCTTCGCCAGCGCCTGCTCCAGATCGGCGATCAGGTCGTCAGGGTGCTCAAGGCCGATCGAGAGGCGGACCAACCCGTCGCTGACGCCCATCGCGGCGCGCACTTCCGGCGTGAAGCGCTGATGCGTCGTCGTCGCCGGGTGGACGATCAGGCTCTTGGCGTCGCCGAGATTGTTCGAGATGCGGATCAGCTTGCAGGCGTCGAGCAGGCGATAGGCGCCGTCCTTGCCGCCTGGCACCTCGAAGGCGATCATCGTCGAGGGGCCGCTCATCTGGCGCTTGATGATCTCGGCCTGCGGGTGGTTCTTGTGGCCGGGGAAGATCACCTTGGTCGGCTTGCTCTGCGCCGCCAGCCAGTCGGCTACAGCTGTGGCGTTCTGCGCCTGCTTGGCGACGCGCAAGGGCAGCGTCTCCAGCGCCTTCAGCATCACCCAGGCATTGAAGGGCGAGAGGATCGGGCCGGTCTGGCGCAGGTAGTTCTGGATATCGGCCTCGATCAATTCCTTCGAGCCGAGGATCAGGCCGCCGAGGCAGCGGCCCTGGCCGTCGATATGCTTGGTCGCGGAATAGACGACGATATCGGCGCCGAGTTCGAGGGGACGCTGGTAGAGTGGCGTGGCGAAGACATTGTCGACGACGAGCTTGGCGCCTGCTTCCTTCGCGATCGCGGCGATGGCGGCAATATCCAGCACTTCCAGCGTCGGGTTCGACGGCGATTCCAGGAAGAACAGCTTGGTGTTGGGGCGAACCGCCTTGCGCCAGGCGTCGAGATCGGTGCCTTCGACCAGCGTCGTCTCGACGCCGTAGCGCGGCAGATGGTCCTCGATGATGTAGCGACAGGAGCCGAACAGCGCGCTCGCGGCGACGACATGATCGCCCGCCCGCACCGGCGCCATCATCGCCGCGGTGACGGCCGCCATGCCGGTCGCGGTGGCGCGGCAGGTCTCGGCGCCTTCGAAGGAGGCCATGCGGGCCTCCAGCATCGCCGTGGTCGGATTGCCGAGCCGGCCGTACTGGAAGCCGGGATCGGTGTTCAGGAAGCGGCCCTCGGCCTGCGCGGCATTGTCGTAGACATGGCCCTGCGTCAGATACAGGGCCTCGGACGTCTCGCCGAACTGCGAGCGCTGGATGCCGTCATGGACGAGGCGGGTCTCGGGATGCAGCTTGGCTGCGGCTTTGTCCGGTGACGGCATGGAACTCTCGATCCGTTCTTTATAACGGACAGGAGCAGTATCAGCTCCCAAGGAGTTCGTAAAGAAGAACGGAATTTCCTTTTTTAGGGAACCCTGGCGGGAGGAAACGCCTCCTGTTCAGGCTTGCCGTTCGCCGGACCGTCCGAGCGGCCTGAGGAAGCCCGTAAGGTCGGCCGTGACATGATGGACATGGCCGGCATCGATCGCGGCTTGCTCCCAGGCTTCGCGGAAGGGGTCGGGCGTCTGCGGGATGATCAACACGGTTTTCATGCCGAGGTCGCTCGGCACGATCAGATTCTTTTCGATATCCTCGAACATCGCGGCGCGGCCGGGATCGACCGAGTGCTTGGCGAGGAAATTCTCGTAGGTCGCGCGCTCGGGCTTCGGCAGGAAGCCGGCATGGACGATGTCGAAGATATCCTCGAACTGGTCGAGGATGCCGAGCTTGCCGGCGACGTTCCTGGCGTGGCCGACCGAGCCGTTGGTCAGGATCAGCTTGCGGCCGGGCAAGGCCGCCAGCGCCGCGCCAAGCTCCGGATTGGGCTCGAGCAGCGTCAGGTCGATATCATGGGCGAAGTCGAGGAACCGATCGGGGTCGATCTGGTGCTCCTCCATCAGCCCTTTCAGCGTCGTGCCGTAGCGATGATAGTAATATTGCCGCAGCGCATGCGAGGACAGGCCGTCCAGCCCGAACAATTCCTGCAGGAACAGCGTGATGCGCTCGTTGACCTGCGGCCAGACGCGGCTCTCATGCGAGTACAGCGTGTTGTCGAGATCGAAGATCCAGTGATCGACATGCGCGAAGTCTTCCGCCGTCAGGGGCGGGGTCGCGGCTGGGGTGTCTGCGAGTATGTTCATCGGACTCCGAGATGTGGCGAGCCGGAGTCTGCGCCGCAAGTCCTTGGCGGGGGCTTAATGGTTGTCGTGCCCGAAACCCTCCCCGCCGTCATTCCGGACAAGCCGCGAGCGCGGCGCCGATCCGGAATCCATCGAAGCGCGCTGCGCTCTATGATGGATTCCGGGTCTTCGCTACGCTTCGCCCGGAATGACGGGGATGGAGACGTTCCGTCAACGCCGGATGATCGTGCCGGCGCCGGTATCGGTGAAGAGCTCGATCAACGCCGCATGCGGCACCTTGCCGTCGAGGATGACGACCGCCTCGACGCCCTTCTCCAGCGCGTAGATGCAGGTCTCGATCTTCGGGATCATGCCGCCGGAGATCGTGCCGTCGGCGATCAGGTGGCGGCATTCCTCGACCGTAAGCTCGGGGATGAGCTGCTTGTCCTTGTTCAGGACGCCCGGCACGTCGGTGAGCAGCAGCAGGCGCTTGGCGTTGAGCGCGCCCGCGATGGCGCCGGCGAAGGTGTCGGCATTGACGTTGTAGGTCTGGCCGTCGGCGGCGGCGCAGACCGGCGCCAGAACCGGGATCAGCTCGGCCTTGAGCACCGCGTCGAGCACAGTCGTGTTGACCTTCTCGGGCTCGCCGACGAAGCCGAGGTCCAGGACCTCCTCGATCTTGGAATCGGGATCGACGACGGTGCGCGTCACCTTGCGGGCGGTGACCATGTTGCCGTCCTTGCCGCAGAGCCCAATGGCGCGGCCGCCCTCGCGGCTGATGTAGCCGACGATCTCCTTGTTGACCGAGCCGGCCAAGACCATCTCGACGACCTCGACGGTCGCCTCGTCGGTGACGCGCAGGCCCTGCTTGAACTCGGACTGGATGCCGAGCTTCTTCAGCATCGCCGCGATCTGCGGGCCGCCGCCATGGCAAACGACCGGTTTCAGGCCGGACTGCTCGAGCAGCACGATATCCTCGGCGAAATCCTCGGCGGTCGCCGCGTCGCCCATGGCGTTGCCGCCATACTTGATGACGATGATCTCCTGGTCGTAGCGCTGCATATGCGGCAGCGCCTGCACCAGCAGCTCGGCGGATTGCGACGGCGTCAGGTTGGGATGGTCGGTCATTCGGGCAGGCTCCGCGCGGCCGCAAGGACAGATGCGGGGCGCTTCTAGCTCAAGATCGACCGAGGCGGAAGAACGCTGACGCCGCTCAGCTGCGCTTCGCGGTCACGGCAGCGACGGCAAGCCCCAGCCAGCCGCCGAGCATGAACCAGCCGCCGATCGGCGCCGCGCGCGGAAACAGCGCCTCGTTGGCGAAGCCGCGCCGGGCGAGATCGGCCGCGAACAGGGCCGCGCCGAGGATGATCGCCGAGAGCGCGATGCGGGCGATGACATCCTGGAGATACCCGCCCTTGCGCGCCGCCGTGGCGCCGATGATCACCGAGGCATGGAACAGCAGCATCTGGCCGGCAGTCTGGACATTGGCCGTGCCGGTGATATGCGCGGCCGCCGCCAGCAGGCCAACGCCGGCAAGGCCCATCAGCGCCGCGAGAACCAAGTGAATGCGTGTCGCGGTCATGCCGGTTCAGCTATGCTCCGCCAGAACCCGGCCGATCGCGGCGCGGAATTCCGGCAAGCCGGCGCCTGTCTCGCTGGAGGTCAGCAGCACCTCGGGGAAAGCCGCCGGGCGGCGCTTGATCTCGTCGAAGGTCGCCTCGGTCATGAATGTCTGGTCGGCCGGCTTCAGCGCGTCGCCCTTGGTCAGCACGACCTGGTAGGAGACGGCGGCCTTGTCGAGCGTCTCCAGTACGGCGCCGTCGACATCCTTGATGCCATGGCGGGCATCGATCAGCACATAGACGCGCATCAGGTTGGCGCGGCCGCGCAGGTAATCGTGGATCAGCCGGGTCCAGGCCGCGACCTTCTCCTTGCCGACGGCGGCGTAGCCGTAGCCGGGCATGTCGACGATCGTCGGCGCATGGGGCGAATAAACCGGAACCGGCTTTTCGCGCGAGCGCTTGCTGCCTTGTGATCCCGCCCCGGCGGGCTCCTCGTGCTCGGTCTGGCGGAAGAAGTTGAGCTGCTGCGTCCGGCCGGGCGTATGCGAGGTCCGCGCCAGCGCGTTGCGCCGCGTCAGCGCGTTGATCAGGCTGGACTTGCCGACATTGGAGCGGCCGGCGAAGGCGATCTCCTGGCCGACCATCGGCGGCAGGTCGTCGATCTTGGTCGAGGCCCAGACGAAATCCCACGGCCCCTCAAAGAGCTTGCGGGCGGCCTCGATCTCCTCGGCGTCATAAGGCTTTGTCGTCGATGTGGTCATGGAACCCTGCCTACACGGCTGCGCGCAGCGCGTCGATATCGGCGCCCTGGATCGCGTCGACATGACGCGCGATCCTGTCGGCCGGCCAATCCCACCAGCGGATCGCCAGCAGCTCCGCGACGATCTCCGGCGGAAAGCGCATCTTGACGACGCGGCCGGGATTGCCGGCGACGACCGCATAGGCAGGCACGTCCCTGGTCACCTGCGCCCGTGTGCCGATGATTGCGCCGTCGCCGATCGTCACGCCCGGCATGATCACCGCCTCGCGCCCGATCCAGACATCGTTGCCGATCACCATGTCGCCGCGATTGTTCGGGCCGGGTCGCTTCAGGCTCTCGGGGTCGCCGAGGCCGAACATCTGGAAGGGGAAGGTCGAGAAGCCGCCGATCGGGTGGTTGGCACCGTTCATGATGAACTGCGCCGCCTGCGCGATCGCGACGAATTTCCCGATGATCAGCCGGTCGCCGATGAAGTCGAAATGATAGCGCACGCAGCGCGCGACGAAGTGCTCCGGCCCGCGCGAGTCGTCGTAATAGCTGTAGTCGCCGATGTCGATCAGCGGATGGTCGACCACCGCCTTCAGGAAGGCCGTGCCCTTCCAGCCGGGAATCGGATGGCGCGTGCTCGGATCGGGCAATGGCATCGGGTCGAAGGCCTTCAAAAGCGAAGGGCGGGAAACCCCGCCCTTCGATCTCTCACTTCTTGTTGGTGTTGGCGGGGTTGGGCGCGCCGCCTGCGGCTGCCGGCTTCTTGCCGAACATGCCCTTGAGGTTGTCGAACAGCTCGATCTTGACCCCGTTCTTCCTCATGATGAAGCCCTGCTGGGTCACCGAGAGCAGGTTGTTCCAGCTCCAGTAGATCACCAGGCCGGCCGGGAACGAGCCGAGCAGGAAGGTGAAGAACACCGGCATCCAGGTGAACATCATCTTCTGCACCGGGTCCGGCGGCTCCGGGTTCATCTTCATCTGGATGAACATCGTCACGCCCATGATCAGCGGCCAGGCGCCGAGATGCAGGAAGGCCGGCGGCGTGAACGGGATCAGCCCGAACAGGTTGAACAGGTTGGTCGGGTCCGGCGCCGCGAGATCGTGGATCCAGCCGAAGAACGGTGCGTGCCGCATTTCGATGGTGATGAACAGGATCTTGTAGAGCGCGAAGAACACCGGGATCTGCAGCAGCACCGGCCAGCAACCGGCGACCGGATTGATCTTCTGCGTCTTGTACAGCTCCATCAGAGCCTGCTGCTGCTTCATCTTGTCGTCGGCATAACGCTCGCGGATCGCCGTCATTTCCGGCTGCATCGCCTTCATCTTTGCCATCGAGGCGTAGGACTTGTTGGCGAGCGGGAAGAACAGGCCCTTGAGCAGCACCGTGACGATCAGGATCGCGACGCCGAAATTGCCGATATGCTTGTAGATCCAGTCGAGCACGAAGAAGAGCGGCTTGGTGATGAAATAGAACCAGCCCCAGTCGATCAGCAGCTCGAAACGCTTGATGCCGAGATTCTTCTCGTAGCCGTCGATGGCCGCGACTTCCTTGGCGCCGGCGAACATGCGGGCGTTCGAGGAGGCCGTGGCGCCCGGGGCGATCGCGACGCCTTCGCCGAGGAAATCGGCCTGGTAGGTGCGGCCGGTGCCGGTCTGGACCGAGGAATAGCGGCCCTCGTACTTGCGCTGCTGGTCGGGGATGACCGCGGCGGCCCAGTACTTGTCGGTGATCCCCACGAAGCCGCCGACGGCATCCTTCCAGGTCTTGCCGGTGGTGCCCGGCGAGAGCAGCGGCTCCTTGTCGAGCTTGTCGTAGGTATATTCCTGCAGGCCCTGCTCGCCGAGATTGCCGACGAGGCCCTCGTGCAGCACGTAATAGCCGAGCGTATGCGGCTTGCCCTGGCGCACGATCTGGCCATAGGGGAACAGGGTCACGGCGGCGCCGCCCTTGTTCTCGACCTCGTCGCGGATCGTGAACATGGCGTTGTCGTCGACGCTGACGATGCGCTTGAAGGTCAGGCCCTGGCCGTTGTCCCAGCTCAGCGTCACCGGCTTGGCCGGGGTCAGCACCTGGTTGTCGGCAGTCCAGACCGTCGTCGCGTTCGGCAGCGGCACGCTCGTGCCTGGGGCCGCGACCCAGCCGAAATCGGAATAATAGGCATCCGGGCCGCCGACCGGCGAGAGCAGCACGATGATCGGGCTCTTCGGGTCGACGGTTTCGCGATAGGCCTTGAGTGAGACGTCGTCGATGCGCGCTCCGGTCAGCGAGATCGAGCCGGCGATCTTCGGCGTGTCGATCTTGACGCGGGGGCTAGCCGCCAGCGCCTGCTCGCGGGTGCCGATCGCCTGCGTCGCGGCTGCGCCGGGCGCGGCCGAGCCTGCGGGCTGGCCGGGCGTGGCGGGGGCCGGGGTGGAGCCGGATGTCGCGGCTGTCTGCTGGCCCTGGGCCTGCTGGTTCTGCCGGGCGATCTCCTGCTGCTTGTCCATCTGCGGCTTGGCGTAGAAGAACTGCCAGCCGAGCAGGATGATCACCGACAGGACGATCGCGAGAAGCAGATTGCGGTTGTCTTCTTTCATCATGGTCGAAAACGGATCTCGCTTGGTCCGGTAAAGGCGCGGCGGGTCAGGCTTGCGACGGCGCGCCGCGCTTGGAATGCGGGCGGCGCTTATCGGCATGCGGCTTGTGAGGCTTTGCCCGGTCGATGGCAATCGAAAGATCGGCGACGAGCGTCTTAAATTGCGCGGTCAGCACGTCGGAGCGTGCGACGATCACGATGTCGCAGGGGCGCCCGGTCTGATTGACGAGCGCCTGTTCGGCCGCTTCGCGCAGGCGCCGGCGGATGCGATTGCGCTTCACGGCATTGCCGGTCTTGCGCGAGGCGGTGAGGCCGAGCCTCAAGGCCACGGGTTCGCCGCCCTTGCGGGGCTCGTCGGGTGCGGCGTCGCGCACCTGCGCCATGAAGGCGGACGAACGAAAACGGCGGCCGTGATCGGCCGCCGCCAGGAATTCTTTGCGTTGCGTCAGACGGGCGAGGCGCATGGCGATTGGCCTGTCTTCCGAAACCGGCGCGCTGTCGTGACGCGCCAGGGCTCGTCAGGCCGACAGGCGTTTGCGGCCGTGGGCGCGGCGGGCGGCGATGACCTTGCGGCCACCCTTGGTCGCCATGCGGGCGCGATAGCCGTGGCGGCGCTTGCGAACCAGCTTGCTGGGTTGATAGGTTCTCTTCACGGTCCGTCTCCGGGGCCTTTATGAGCACGACGGCCGCGGCTTTCCCAGGGAAAGCATGGCCAACCGAGCCTGTCATGCGATAAGGGTCTGCGCCGCCTCTCGGCTGCGCAAGTCGCGGGCTTATGACGGATGGACGACACCAAGTCAACGCCAAACTGGCAGATTTGGCGCCGGCTGCGACGAAGCTTCGCGCCGCTGCGATGCCGGCTTGCGATTCTCCGAGACATCCCCGATATAGCGGGCGGGAGGTTGGCGAGGGACGTCTCACTCGCCAACCGGGTCAGGTCCGGAAGGAAGCAGCCCTAACGAGACCGAACGGGTCTTCGTCCAGCCTCCCACCTCATGCGCCCGATAAAGCGCCGGACCGAACACGGAGCCGGCGCGGCGCCATTGACCCTCGCCTTCCGATTGGCGAAACCAGTCCGCATGACCGACCCAATCGACGCCGCCTCTGCTGACGAACCGGGATTTGCCGGTTTCGATCCGGCGCCTGCGCCGCCGCCCGCCGCCACCGGGGCGCCGGCGCCCTATCGCGTGCTCGCGCGCAAGTACCGTCCGGCGCATTTCGGCGACCTGATCGGCCAGGAAGCGATGGTGCGCACCCTGACCAACGCCTTCGCGGCCGGCCGCATCCCGCAGGCCTGGATGCTGACCGGCGTGCGCGGCGTCGGCAAGACCACGACCGCCCGCATCCTGGCGCGCGCGCTCAACTTCCAGACGCCGGACGGCCAGGGCGCGCCGACCACGGACCTGCGGGAATTCGGCATCCATTGCCGCGAGATCATCGAGGGCCGCCATATCGACGTGATGGAGATCGACGCCGCCTCCAACAACAGCGTCGACAATATCCGCCAGATCAACGACGCCGTGCGCTATGCGCCCGTCTCGGCCCGTTACAAGGTCTATATCGTCGACGAGGTGCACATGCTCTCGACCGGCGCCTTCAACGCCTTCCTGAAGACGCTGGAGGAGCCGCCGCCGCATGCGAAGTTCATCTTCGCGACGACGGAAATCCGCAAGGTGCCGATCACGGTGCTGTCGCGTTGCCAGCGCTTCGACCTGCGCCGCGTCGAATCCGACGTGCTGGTCGACCATCTCGCCACGATCTGCCGGGCCGAGAGCGTCGATGCCGAGCAGGAGGCGCTCGCGGCGATCGCCCGTGCCGCGGAGGGCTCGGTCCGCGACTCCCTCTCGATCCTCGACCAGGCCATCGCGCATGCGGCCGGCCGGATCACGCTCGACGATATCCGCTCGATGCTCGGCCTTGCCGACCGGGCCCGCGTCATCGATCTCTTCGAAGCCGTGATGAAGGGCGACATCGCTTCGGCGCTCGGCGAATTGCGGGCGCAATACGATGCCGGCGCCGATCCGGTCGTGGTGCTGAACGACCTTGCCGAGTTCACCCACCTCGTGACGCGCCTCAAGCTCGTGCCCGAGGCGGTGAAGGATAACAGCCTCGCCCAGGCCGAGCGCGTGCGCGGCGGCGATTTCGCCCAGCGCCTCTCGGTCCGCATCCTCGCCCGTACCTGGCAGATGCTGCTCAAGGGGCTCGGCGAGGTGAAGCAGGCCGACCGGCCGGTCATGGCCGCCGAGATGGTCCTCGTCCGCCTCGCCCACGCCGCCGATCTGCCGACGCCGGACGAGGCGCTCAAACTGCTGCGCGACGGCATGGGCTCGGTTCCGGCCGGAAACGGCCAAGGAAGCGGGAATGGCGGCGGCAATGGCATGGGCATGCCCCGCCCGCCTTCCGGCGGCGGAAATACCGCGCTCGCCGCCCGCCCGATCCTCGCCAGCGCCAACCCCGCGCCCGCTCCGGTCGCGCGCGCGGCGGCTGCGCCGATGGCGATCGTCGCGACGCTGGAGGATGTCGTCGCGCTCGCCTCCCAGCATCGCGACATCACTCTCAAGATCGCGCTGGAGCGTGATATCCGGCCCGTGCGCTTCGAGCCCGGCCGCATCGAATTCTCGTTGGCCGAGGGCGCTTCGCGAACCCTCGCGCAGGATTTGTCGCGCCGCCTCAAGGAATGGACCGGCCAGACCTGGATGGTCGCCGTCGTCAACGCGGAGGGCGGCGCCACCATGCGCGAGCAAGCGGCGGCCGCGAAGGACCAGCGCGAGAGCGACGCGGCGGCTCACCCCGCCGTCAAGGCGGTACTGGAGCGCTTTCCCGGCGCGCGCATCGTTGATGTCCGCGATCCTCGCGCCATCGCCGCTGCCGAGGCGGCGGCCTCCGTGCCGACCGAAGACGAGTACCTGCCCGATGCCGAACCCCTGTTCGACGATTCCGAACCGGATTTCGACGGCATCGATTTCTGACGATTGCGAGGAGGATGTCCCGTGCGTGACATGATGGGCCTGATGAAGCAGGCGCAGCAGATGCAGCAGAAGATGGCCGACATGCAGGCCGAACTCGACAATATCGAGGTCGAGGGCGGCGCCGGCGGCGGCATGGTCACGGTGACGATGACGGCCAAGGGCGCGCTCAAGGGCGTGAAGATCGATCCGAGCCTGATGGTGCCGGACGAGCGCGAGATCCTCGAGGACCTGATCGTCGCAGCCGCCAACGACGCCCGCACCCGCGGCGAGCGCGTCATGCAGGAGCGCATGGCCGAGATCACCAAGGGCCTGCCGATCCCGCCGGGCATGAAGCTGTTTTGAGATGTTCCGGTTTCTCCGCTGTCATTCCGGGCGGAGCGAAGCGCAGACCCGGAATCCATTGTAGAGCGCAACGCCCTTTGATGGATTCCGGGTCTCCCTCCGGTCGCGCGGAATGACGGTTTCGTTCTTTTCGAGAAGATCATGTCCCGCGCGATTGCCGGCCCCGAGATCGAAAGGCTGATCCAGCTCCTGGCCAAGTTGCCGGGGCTCGGGCCGCGCTCGGCAAGGCGCGCGGCGCTGCATCTCGTCAAGAAGCGCGAGCAATTGCTCGGCCCGCTTTCCGAGGCGATGGCGGTGGCGCGCGAGCGCATCGTCGTCTGCGCCCGCTGCGGCAATGTCGATACCAGCGACCCCTGCGGGCTCTGCACCGATCCGCGCCGCGACGATTCGCTCATCGTCGTCGTCGCCGACATCTCCGATCTCTGGGCGCTGGAGCGCTCGGGCGCGGTCTCCGGCCGCTATCATGTGCTCGGCGGCGTGCTCTCGGCGCTCGACGGCATCAGGCCGGAGCATCTCTCGCTCGACGCTCTGGTGGCGCGCGCCTCCGATCCGGCGGTGAAGGAGGTCATCCTGGCGCTCAACGCGACGGTCGACGGCCAGACCACGGCGCATTTCATCACCGACCTGCTGGCGCATCTGCCGCTGAAGGTGACCAAGCTCGCCCATGGCGTGCCTGTGGGAGGCGAGCTCGACTATCTCGACGATGGGACGCTGGCCGCCGCCATCCGCCAGCGCACGGGATTTTGAGACGTCGCGCGTCATTCTCGGGCGGAGCGAAGCGCAGACCCGAGAATCTCAGGCAGAATGGGGCGCGGGAGCCAACGCGTCACCAGATGCTCGGGTCAAGCCCGAGCATGACGGCTAGGCTGAAGCGTCTTCAGAACTTGTAGGCGACGCTGGCGCGGGCGCTGTGGCTCGACAGTTCCTGCGAGCCGGTCAGGCCCGGGAAGGCGCCTGAGCTGGCGAAGCGGTTCCGCCCGAAATCGGTGTAGCGGTATTCGGCGCCGAGGATCAGGTGGTCGGTGAAGGCGAAATTGACGCCGGCGCCGACATTCCAGCCGGTCCGCGCGCTGGTCAGCCGCTCACTGAGGCCGCCGCCGGGCGCGAAGACCCGCCGCTCGTATTCTGTGAAGGAGGCGCCGCCGGTGCCGAAGATCATCCAGCGGTCGAAGGCGAGACCGAGGCGGGCGCGGGCCGAGCCCTGCCAATCCTGGCTGACGCGGCCGGACAGGCCGAGCCCGTCGAAGCGGCTGCGGCTGTCGAGCGCTTCGACGTCGCCCTCGACGCCGATCACGATGCCGCCGAGCTGATAGTTGAAGCCGCCATGGGCGCCCCCAAAGGCCGTATCCTCGCCGGCGCGGAAGCTGACGGGAGCGAAGGCTCCGCCGGTCGTTCCGATCCGCACCTTGTTGCTGCTCCAGGCATAGCCGCCCTGAACGCCGGCATAGAAGCCGGTCCAGGAATAGAGCGCCGGCAGCTCGGGAGCCGGCGGCAAGGCGACCTTGCGCAGATCGGCCGCACCGGCCGCGCCCGACAGCAGGATCGCGAGGCCTGTCAGGCCGGTTCTGAAGAGCTTCGTCATCGGGCTTATCCGGAAGGGCAGACAAGCGCCTGCCGCTCGCGGCCGCGCCCCGTCATAACGAAGCATTAAGGTTAACAATCGGCTAAGCGGTCCTGTCGCCGCCTCCTCATCGGAACGATTGCGAACGCGGCCCGTTGCTCGCAAGCTGCGATGGAACGGCAGGTGGAGCGCGAATCCCGACATGGCTTTCCTCAAACGGATCACGGGCGCCGCCGGGATCGGGGTCGCGCTCGGCTATCTGTCGGGAGTGGTGACCGACAAGCTCGGGCGGCGCCGTGAAGAAGCCGTGCGCGGCCGCCTCGCCAGATCCCCGCTGCAGATGACCTGGCTCGGCTGGAAGGACGTGCTGCTGCGCTTCATCGGCAATGTCGCCGATAACCGCCTGACCTCGCTGGCCGGCGCGGTCGCCTTCTTCACGCTGCTCTCGCTCGTGCCGGCTTTGTCCCTGCTGGTCACGATCTACCGCTACTTCACCGACCCCGCGACCATCGCAGAGCAGCTCGACACGGTCACGACCATGTTCCCGCAAGCCGCGCGCGAGCTCATCCACGAGCAGGCGATGCGGCTTTCGCGGCAATCCGGCTTCAACCTGTCGCTGACCTTCTGGATCAGCCTGGGCGTCGCCACCTGGTCGGCCAATGCGGCGGTGAAGGCGCTCTTCGATGCGCTCAACATCATCTATCGCGAGATGGAAAAGCGCAGCTTCCTCAAGCTCAACGCCATCTCGCTCTTCACCACCGTCAGCGGCGTCGTGCTGCTCACGGCCGCGTTGATCGCGATCGCCAGCCTGCCGCTGGTGACCGCGCTGTTCCCCTTCCATTTCGAGCTCGAGCGCCTGATCCGCCTTGTCCGCTGGCCGTCCTTCTTCGTGATGGCGACGCTCTCGATCGCGGTGCTCTACTGGATCGGCCCCAGCCGCGAGCGCGTGCGCTTCGTCTGGGTCATGCCTGGCGCTATCGCCGCCGCGCTGTTCTGGGGCGCGGCCTCCTACCTGTTCTCCTGGTATGTCTCGACGCTCGGCAACTACACGGCAGCCTATGGCTCGCTCGCGACCGTCGTCGTGTTCATGACCTGGCTCTGGCTGTCGGCGACGATCGTCCTGGCGGGGGCCGAGCTCAATGCCGAGCTGGAGCACCAGACGGCGCATGACACCACGATCGGGCGGCCGAAGCCGCTCGGCCAGCGTGGGGCGACCATGGCAGACCGGGTCGGCCCGGCAAGGGCGGATTGATGCTCGACCCCCAGACGACACGCCACGACGACCTGCGCACGGGCAAGGGCCCCTGGCTCGACGGCTTGGCGCGCCCCCCGAGTCGCGAGCTCGAGGCCGATACGCGTTGCGACGTCGCCATCGTCGGCGCCGGCATCACCGGCGCGATGGTCGCCGAGCACCTGACGGCGATGGGCCGCGATGTCGTGCTGATCGACCGCGAGGGCGAAGGCTTCGGCAGCACGGCGGCATCGACCGCGATGCTGCAATGGGAAATCGACCTCAAGCTGTCCGAACTCGCGGCCCTCTACGGCTTTTCGGCCGCTGCCGAGGTCTACCGGCTGAGTTTCGAGGCCGTTCAGGGCTTGCGCAGCTTGATCGGCGAGCTCGCCATTCCCTGCGGTTTCTCGCCTCGCCAGACCGTCTATCTCGCGGCAGGCGAGAGCGGCCCGCGTGAGCTGCTGGAGGAGGCCACGCTGCGCGAGCGGGCCGGGCTGCCCGGCAGCTTCGTCGAGCATGCCGCCCTGCGCGAGGCCTTCGGCTTCGACCGCGCCGCTGCCATCGTCTCGCCGGGCTCGGCCGAGGCCGATCCGCTCAGCCTCTGCCATGGGCTTCTCGCCATCTCCGCGCGGCGGGGGGCCAGGTTGATCCGCGACGAGGCCGTGGCCTTCGAAGGCGCCGGCACCGCAGCCGCAGTCACTCTCGCGAGCGGGCGGATCGTTGAGGCCAGCCAAATCGTGCTCGCGACCGGCTATGTGATGCCGGATTGTGTCCAGGACGACCTGCACCGTGTCGCGTCGAGCTGGGCGATCGCGACGGTGCCGCAACAGCCGCAGGCATTATGGCCCGGCCCGGCCCTCGTCTGGGAGGCGTCGGAGGATTATTGCTACTGCCGCACCACGACGGATGGCCGCATCGTCTTCGGCGGCGAGGACGAGGAATTCGACGATCCCGAAAAGCGCGAGGCCGTCGGTCCAGAAAAAACGAAGGCGTTGCAGGCGCGCCTGCACGCCCTGATCCCGCAGGCTTATCTCGATCTGAGCCATGCTTGGTCCGGCGCCTTCGGCCAGACCGAAGATGGCCTGCCCTTGATCGGGCGCGTGCCGGGGCAGCCGCGCCTGCTCGCGGCTTACGGCTATGGCGGCAACGGCATTACCTTCAGCTTCATGGCCTCGCGCCTGATCGGCGCGCTGGCGAGCGGGCGGGAGAAGCGCTGGTTCCGCCATTTCGCCATCGACCGGCCGCGCCCCGGCTGACGACGTGATTGCAGCCGTGCAATCGCAGCCTTGCCGGTCGGGGAGGCGACAAGACCAGGTGGAAGCGCCATTTTAGGGATGCGGCCGGCATGGCCGCCGCGAAAGGATGTCCCATGGTCGCAACCATCGAACGGACGGCCCCCGCCGCCACCCTCGAAGCCCACAAGGCGCCGGTCTTCATCGGCGCGGTGACGCTGCGTGCGCATGATCTTCCGGCACTGACCGCCTATTACCGCGACGCGATCGGGCTTCGCCTGATCCGGCAGGACGCGACGAGCGCCGAGCTCGGCATCGGCGGGCGGGTGCTCGTCCGGCTGGTGGCGGGTGCGGCCCGGCCGACCTCCGCCGCCGGCCTGTTTCATCTTGCCATCCTGCTGCCGTCCAGGCGCGATCTCGCCAACTGGCTGAGGCATGCCGCGGTCACGCGCATTCCGCTTGAGGGCGCTTCCGACCATCTCGTCAGCGAGGCGCTCTATCTCTCCGATCCCGAAGGCAACGGCATCGAGATCTATCGCGACCGGAAGCGTGAGGAATGGCCGCGCAAGCCCGATGGCGGCATCGCAATGGCGACCGAACGGCTCGACCTCGACAAGCTGCTCGGCGAAGCCGATGAGGCGACCTATGCCGGCATGCCCGAGGGCACGGGCATGGGCCATATCCATCTGCGCGTCGGCGATACCGCGGCGGCGGAAGCCTTCTATCGCGACCTGCTCGGCTTCGACCTGATGGTGCATTATCCCGGCGCGAGCTTCCTCTCGAGCGGCGGCTATCACCATCACATCGCCGGCAATATCTGGGGCAGCCGCGGCGCCGGTCCGCGCCAGCCGGGCGAAGCAGGGCTCGATCGCTTCGAACTGGTCGCGCGCGACGAAGCCGATTTCGCGGCGATGCGCCAGCGCATCTTGGCCGCTGGCGGCAGCGAGGCCGACGGCGTGCCGACGGTCACCGATCCCTGGAACAACCGGCTGGTTTTGGTGCGCTGATAATACAGCCGTCATGCTCGGGCCTGACCCGGGCATCTCGGAAACCAGTGCCTTTTCATCCTGAGATTCTCGGGTCCGCGCTGCGCTTCGCCCGAGAATGACGGACTGCTACTTAGCGCGTCAGCAGATGCGAGCGGCGCGTTCCGCCGGTATCGGGCGCGAAGCCGTTCGCTTCCCAGAAGGCGCTCGCGCGCGGATCGGCGGCGCGCAACGACAAGCGCGGCGCCAAATCCAGCCCCTGCTGGATGAGCGCTGTGGCCAGCACGCGCCCGATACCGGCTCCGCGATGCAGCGGCCTGACATAGACATGCCGGACCCGCAACAGGTCGGGCGCCGGATCGTAGGGATCGGGCGTCAGCGCGCCGACCCCGGCCAACTCGCCCTCATGGAAGGCGGCGAAGGTGACGAAGCGCTCGTCCTCGCCGCCATAATGGCCGGCGAGCCATTCCTCGCGCAAACCCTCGACGAAGCGGTAGCTTTCGGCGCTCGCCTCGTGGCGCAAGGCTTCGAAATCGTCCGGCAGGCTCTCGGCCAGCCGGACGATCTGGATCGCCGTTGCGGTCACAGACCCTCGAACAGGGCGCTGGAGATGTAGCGCTCGGCGAAGGAGGGGATGATCACCACGATGGTCTTGCCGGCATTCTCCGGCCGGGCGCCGACTTCGAGCGCGGCCGCGACCGCCGCGCCCGACGAGATGCCGGCCGGGATGCCCTCGCTTTTGGCGAGCGCGCGGGCCGTCTCGAAAGCCGTCTGGTTGCCAACGGTGACGACCTCGTCGATGATCCCGCGATCGAGGATGCCCGGCACGAAGCCGGCGCCGATGCCCTGGATCTTGTGCGGACCGGCCTGTCCACCCGACAGGACTGGGGAATCCTCCGGCTCGACCGCGACCATCTTCACGCCCGGCTTGCGCGCCTTCAGCACCTGGCCGACGCCGGTGATGGTGCCGCCGGTGCCGACGCCGGAAATCACGATATCGACCGCGCCTTCAGTGTCGTTCCAGATCTCCTCTGCGGTGGTCTTGCGGTGGATCTCGGGATTATGCGGGTTCTCGAACTGCTGCGGGATGATGGAACCCGGGATCTCGTTCTTGAGCTCCTCGGCCTTGGCGACCGCGCCGCGCATGCCGCCCGGGCCGGGCGTCAGCACGAGCTCGGCGCCGAGCAGGGCGAGCATCTTGCGCCGCTCCAGCGACATCGTCTCGGGCATCACCAGGATCAGGCGATAGCCGCGCGCCGCGGCAACGAAGGCGAGCGCGATGCCGGTATTGCCCGAGGTCGGCTCGATCAGCGTGCCGCCCGGCTTCAGCGCGCCGGAAGCCTCCAGCGCATCGATCATGTTGACGCCGATGCGGTCCTTCACGCTCGAGATCGGGTTGAAGAACTCGAGCTTGGCGAGGATCGTCGCCTTGACCCCGCGCTCGGCCGGCAGGCGGTTGAGCTTGACCAGCGGCGTATCGCCGATCGTATCGGTGATCGAATTGTAGATGCGTCCGCGTCCGGGCGCCTTCGTCGTCTTCTGTGTTTCGGCCATGACATGACTCCTCTGGACGAGAGAACGTTTGGTCGCGACGCTAGATCAATTCACAGAAACTGTCGATTGAAAGAAATGAATCACATCATCAGATCGTGAAATCAGCCTTCGCATCGGGATCGCCGAAGACGGATTTCGCCTGCGCCCGGCGGCACAGTTCCTCGACCGTGACGGTGTCGAGAGCGGCCAGGAACGCGGCTGAGGCCTGCGCGACCTCCGGCCCGACGACCTCGTCGACCAGGCGCGACTGCGGCTCCGGCCCCAGCCCCTCCTCGATGGCCTCCTGCATCGCGGCGCGCGCGATGTCGCCGGCGGTGATCTTGCGCCGCTCGCGGGCGAGCTCGTAGCCGCCGCGCGGGCCGCGCACGCCCTTGAGGATGCCGACGCGCACCAGCGTCTGCAGCAGGGTTTCGAGATGGCGGGGCGGCAGGGCATGGCGCGCGGCGAGCAGTTTGGCCGCGACCGGCTGCGGCCTTGCATGCAGCGCGATATCGACTACGGCGGCGATGGCGAGCAGGCTGCGGCGCGAGAGCAGGATCATGACCGCTCCTCGCCGCTGCCATAACGAACGCCGGTCGAGCCGAAACCGCTCGCGCCGCGCGCCGTGGCACTCAGGCCCATGACCTCGGTCGGAATCACTCGCGTCACCGGCGCGATCACCATCTGCGCGATCCGGTCGCCGCGAGCGATGGCGAAGGGTTCCTGCCCGAGATTGATGAGGGGCACCTTGACCTCGCCGCGATAGTCGCTGTCGACCGTACCGGGCGCGTTCAGCACGGTCACGCCATGCTTGACGGCAAGCCCCGAGCGTGGCCGGACCTGCCCTTCGAACCCCTCCGGGAGCTCCATCGCCAACCCGGTCGGGATGAGCGCGCGCTCACCGGGCGCTAGCGTCACGTTCTCGCCGATCGCGGCACGTAGGTCGAGCCCGGCCGCCCCTTCCGTCTCATAGGCCGGCAAGGGCAGGTCGGCGCCATGCGGGAGGCGTTGCAGCAGGAGTGCGACCATCGTCAATCCGCCTGCCGGGCGGACGCCAGCCCTGCGATATGGGCGACGAGCCGCGCCGCGACCTCGCCCTTGGGCAGGGTCGGCCAGGTCTCGAGGCCCGATGCCGTGACCAGATGCACGGTATTGGCGTCGCCGCCCATCACGCCGGTGCCACCGACATCATTGGCGACGATCAGGTCGCAGCCCTTCTTCGCAAGCTTGGCGCGGGCATAGTCGATCACGTTCTGCGTTTCCGCCGCGAAGCCGACGACCAGCGGCGGCCGCCCGCTCTTGCGATGCGCGACGGTCGCGAGGATGTCGGGATTCTCGACCAGGGCGAGCGGCGGCAAGGCCTTGCCGTCCTTCTTCAGCTTGTCGGAGGCCGCGTCGGCCACGCGCCAATCGGCGACGGCGGCGGCGAAGATCGCGATATCGGCCGGCAGCGCGGTCTCGACGGCGGCGAGCATCTCGCGCGCCGATTCGACATGGATGGTCTCGACGCCGGTCGGATCGGGCAGGTTCACCGGCCCGCTGACCAAGGTGACCCGCGCCCCGGCAGCGGCGGCCGCGGCCGCGATGGCATGGCCCTGCTTCCCGGAGGAGCGGTTGGCGATGTAGCGCACGGGGTCGATCGGCTCATGCGTCGGCCCCGAGGTGATCAGCACATGCTGCCCGGCCAGCGAGCCGGTCGCCTGTTCGCCGCCCGGCAGCCGGCCGAGGAAGCCGATGGCGCGCTGGGCATTGGGTTTTTCACCGGCCA
Organism: Allobosea sp. ASV33; assembly: GCF_016428755.1. GTDB lineage: Bacteria > Pseudomonadota > Alphaproteobacteria > Rhizobiales > Beijerinckiaceae > Allobosea. Next base: position 7,245 of record NZ_JAELTI010000037.1, on the reverse strand, counting down.
GCGCCGCCTCGATCGCGGCGAGGATTTCCGGCGGCTCGGCCATGCGGCCCGGCCCGCTCTCGCCGCGCTCCGCCATCGCCCCGACATTGGGGCCGACGACGAGGACGCCGTCCTTTTCGAGCTGCGCCATGTTCCGCCGCGTCGCCGGGTGCTGCCACATGCGCGGGTTCATCGCGGGGGCGATCAGCACGCGCTTGTCGGTGGCGAGCAGCGCCGTCGAGGCGAGGTCGTCGGCATGCCCGTTCGCCATCTTGGCGATCAGGTCTGCGGTCGCGGGGGCGACCACGACGAGGTCGGTCGAGCGCGAGAGCTGGATATGGCCGATATCGGCCTCGTCGGTCAGCGAGAACATATCGGTGAAACAGCGCTCGCCCGCCAGCGACGAGACGGTGAGCGGCGTGACGAACTGCTCGCCCGCCTTGGTCACGATGCAGCGCGAGGCGATGCCGCGATCCTTCAATCGGCGGATGACCTCCAGCATCTTGTAGGCGGCAATGCCGCCGCCGATGATCAGGAGAACGGAGCGGGAAGCGGACAAGGCGGCTCCTCGGGCACGCGGATGGCGAACGGCCCGTTACGTAGCATCTGCCGTGCCGCGCTGGGAAGCGTAGCGGGAATTCAATCGTAGCCCTCATCCTGAGGAGCCGCGAGATTCAAGGATATCGTTTCAGGTGCGGGGCAGGTCCGGCACCTTGTAGGCCGTCGTCGCCTTGATCCGCTCCATCGCGAAGCGCGAGGTGACGTTCTTGAGCGGGATCGTCTCGATCAGCTTCTTGTAGAAGCCGTCATAGGCGGCCATGTCGGCGACGACGACGCGCAGCATGTAGTCGACATCCCCCGCCATCCGGTAGAACTCCATCACCTCCGGCATGGCGGCCACCATCTGGGCGAATTTCTCCAGCCAGGGGCCGGAATGGTCCGCCGTCTCGATCTGGACGAAGACGGTGAGGCCGAGCCCGATCTTCTCGGGCGCCACCAGCGCGACGCGCTTCAGGATCACGCCGGCCTGTTCGAGCTTCTGGATACGCTTCCAGCACGGCGTCTGCGAGAGCCCGACGCGGTCGGCGAGCTCCGCGATCGAGATGTTCGCGTCCGCCTGGAGCACGGTCAGAATCTTGCGGTCGATGGCGTCCATTCTCTCAAGCTCGCTATCTGTAGAAATTTGTTTCGCAGATTTCGCAAGAAAGAGATCAATCATCTTTTTCGAGCCAATCTATTGCATCCAGATAGAAAATCCTTTTCTCAGATGTCAATGGGGTCGCGTTCGACCCTACTTTCGAAAGGGATTTGAACGATGGATCGCCGCCAGTTCCTCATTGCCGGGTCGAGCCTTGCGGCGGCCATGCCCTTCGCCGGTCCGGCCCGCGCCCAGAGCGTTGCCGCGCGCGTCGGCTACATCCCGGTCGTCGGGACGGCGCCCTTCTTCGTCGCCAATGGCGAGGGCTGGCTGAAGCAGGGCGGCATCGATGTCGCCGTCACCGTCTTCGAATCCGGCCCGAACATGATCCAGGCGCTCGCCTCGGGCACGATCGACGTCTATGTCGCCGGCGTCGCGCCGCTCGCCGTCGCCCGCTCGCGCGGCATCGACATCCGCGTCGTCGCCTCGACCGCGATCGGCGAGAACGTCGTGGTCAGCGCGCCCTCGCTGACCAAGTTCTTCACGGCGGGCACCAATGCCGCCGCCGCCTTCAAGGCCTTCCGCGCCGCCAACGGCAAGGCCGCGCGCTTGGCGACCCAGCCAGCGGGCTCGGTGCCCAACACGACGCTGCAATACTGGCTCTGGGAGGTCGCGAAGGTCGACAAGGCCGATGTCGAGATCGTGCCGATGGGCATCGATGCGACCCAGCAGGCGATCCTCGCCGGCGCGGTCGATGGCGGCTCCGTCCGCGAGCCGGCGCTGACCATCCTCCAGACCCGCAACCCGCAGATCAAGCTCGTCGCCGGTGGCGAGGAAGTCTTTCCGGGCCAGCCCGGCACGGTCGTCGCCGTCTCCGGCGCCTTCGCCACCAAGAACCCGCAGGCCGTGCAGAACCTCGTCTCCGGCCTCGTCAAGGCGGCGGCGCTGATCAAGGCCGACCCGACCAAGGCCGCCCCCCATGTCGGCGCCGCGCTCGGCAAGGGCATCGTCGATCCCGAGCTGATCCAGAAGGCGCTGGTCTCGCCGGCGAGCCGCTTCGAGATCGACCCGCGCAAGATCATCGAGCCCGCCCGTGCGATGCAGGCCTACCAGGTCAAGCTCGGCTCGCTGGAGAAAGAACTCCCCTTCGACGGGCTGTTCGAGACCCAGTACTACGAGCGCGCGATCAAGGCGGGCGGCTGAACGGCCCCGGTTGTGGGATGAAGGTGAAAAACACGCCATCATTCCGGCTCTCCGCTTCGCTCCGGCCGGAATGACTTTGCGTTATCCGATCGTAAAGGAAACGATTTGCAGTCGCTGCGGGCTCCGGCCCTCGCATTCCTGGGCCTTGTCGCCTTCCTCCTGCTCTGGGAGGCGATGCCCTATTTCGGACTGGTGAACCCGGCCTTCCTGCCGGGGCCGAGCGCCCTGCCGAAGGCCTTCATGCGGGAGCTCTCTTCCGGCGCCTGGCTCGCGGCCATACTCGGTTCGCTCTGGCACTACTTCGTCGGCCTGTTCGTCGGCGCCGGGCTCGGCATCGCCTTCGGTGTGCTCATCGGTATGTCCCGCATCGCCGAGGAGGCGACGGCCTGGGTCGTTCGGGTCCTACGCCCGATTCCTGGCCTCGCCTGGGTGCCCTTCGCCATCATCTGGTTCGGCGTCACGCCGGGCGCAGCGGTCTTCATCATCGCCATCGGCGTGTTCTGGATCGTCTTCTTCGCGGCGCAGGGCGCGATCCGCGGCGTCGATCGCGATCTCATCGAGGTCGCGGATGCCTTCGGCTTCCGCTCGCCCTGGCAGCGCCTGTTCAAGATCCTGCTGCCGGCGGCCCTGCCGGGCATCCTCGTCGGCATCAGGACGGCGCTCGGCCAGGCCTGGATGGCCGTGGTCGCGGCCGAGATCTTCGGCGTCGCCGGTGTCGGCCAGCGCATGATGCAGGCGTCGAGCCTCCTCGCGACCGATATCGTCGTGGTCTACATGCTGACGATGGCGGCGCTCTACGGCCTGCTCGACACCGGCTTCGTCGCCTTCCAGAAATGGGTGCTGCGTTGGAAAGCGTGACCGAGAAGAGTGCGATTGAGATTCGGGGCCTGTCGCTGACCTTCACCCGCGATGGCGAACAGACCGAGGTTCTGCGCAAGCTCGACCTGAATGTCGGGCGCGGCGAGTTTTTGGCTATCGTCGGCCCCTCCGGCGTCGGCAAGTCGACCCTGCTGCGCGTCATCGCCGGCCTCGCCAAGCCGAGTGGCGGCGAGGTCGTGATCGACGCGAAGGACAAGGCGCGCCGGCCGGTCGCGCTGGTCTTCCAGGATTCGCGCCTCCTGCCCTGGCGCAAGGTCGTCTCCAACGTCGGCTTTGGTCTTGAAGGCCGGACATCGCGTGGCGAGCGCCTGAAGAAGGCGCAGGAGATGCTCGATCTCGTCGGATTGGGCAGTCTGGCGCAGCGCTGGCCGCATCAGCTCTCCGGCGGCCAGCGCCAGCGTGTCTCGCTCGCTCGCGCGCTCGCCGTCGAGCCGGAAATCCTGCTGATGGACGAGCCCTTCTCGGCGCTCGATGCCCTGACGCGCGAGAACCTGCAGGACGAGTTGATCCGCGTCTGGCAGCGCACGGGCAAGACCGTGCTCTTCGTCACCCATGATATCGACGAAGCTGCCTATCTCGCCGACCGCGTCGTCGTGTTGTCGGGCGCGCCCGGCCAGATCATCGCCGAGCACCGCATCGACGCGAGCCGTCCGCGCAAGCGCGGCGCCGCGGCGGAGGCCGAGATCGTGCGCGCGGTCCGCCAGGGCCTCGGCGCCGATATCGTCACGGACGGCGCCGCGATCTGATCCACGACCGTCATGCTCGCCCTTGTGGCGAGCATCCACGTCTTGAACGCTGCATCGCCTGAAGGAAGACGCGGAGGGTTGGGACAAGCCCGACCACGACGGAAATCACGCAGCCTCCCGAATGGAGCGGCGACATCATGGCGCGCTGCGTGCCGGCGCCGGATCGCTCAGAATGGGCCTGACCCCGCCTCACTGCCTTGTCATTGGCAGGTGAGGGCGGATTGGGGCATGGGGTCGGGATGATCAGGGATTGCGACGGCATCATGCGGCGGTACTTCGGCACGCGTATCCTGCCCGGGGCCATGCTGGCGCTCGGGCTGTTTGCGCCCGGCCTCCCGCTCGCCGCGGAATCCGCCGCCGTCACCTCGCCGCGCGTCACCGCGACCCTGCTGTCGAGCCGCGATACGGTCGCGCCGGGTGAGCGTTTCAAAGTCGCGCTCGTCCAGAAGCTGGCGCCGCACTGGCACACCTATTGGCTGAATCCCGGCGATTCCGGCGAGCCGACCCAGATCAAATGGGACCTGCCGGCCGGAGCGACTGCCAGCGAGATCCAGTGGCCGGCGCCCAAGGCGATCCGGGTCGAGCCGCTCGTCAATTTCGGTTTCGAAGGCACGGTCCTGCTGCCGCTCGAGATCACGGTGCCGGCCGATGCCAGGCCCGGCGAGACTTTCGAGCTGAAGGCGGAGGCGACCTGGCTGGTCTGCGAGAAGATCTGCATTCCCGAGGAAGGTACTTTCTCGCTCGACCTTCCCATCGCCGCCGTGGGCACGGTGGATGAAGCCGCCGCAGCGCGGATCGATGCCGCGATCGCGGCGCTGCCAAAGCCGGCCGCCTTCCGCGGCAAGCTGCGTGACGATGCCGGCAAGCTGGTCCTCGATCTGCCCGGCCTGCCTGCGGGCGTCACCGATCTGCGCTTCTTCCCGGTTTCCGACACGCTGATCGAGCACGCCGCCGATCAGCCCTTCACGGCCGGTGACAAGCCGGCGCTGACGCTGACCCGGTCGGGTGCCTTCAAGCTGGCGACGCCGGAAGTCCCGGGCGTCCTCACCTTCACCGAAGGCGGCGCGCCACGCGCGATCACGCTGCTCGCCGATGCCGATCCGGCCTTGATGGCGGCCGGCGGGACGGTTGCGCCGGAAGCCCGCCCGGCGGTGGTGCGGATTCCGATGCCGGCCGAGGGCGCAGACCTGACGCTGTGGGCGGCACTGGCCTTCGCCTTCGTCGGCGGCCTGATCCTCAACCTGATGCCTTGCGTCCTGCCGGTGCTGTTCATCAAGGCGCTCGGCTTCGCCCAGCTCGCCCATCGCAGCCGTTCCGAAGTGCGCGAGCAGGGCCTGCTCTTCCTCGCTGGCGTGCTTTTGACCTTCATGGCCCTGGCCGTTGCGGTGATCGCGCTGGGCAGCCTCGGCAGCAGCGTCGGCTGGGGCTTCCAGCTCCAGTCCCCGCCGCTCGTCATCGCGCTCGCCGTCGTGATGGTCCTGATCGGCCTCAACCTGCTCGGCGCCTTCGAGATCGGCACCTCGGTCACCGGCCTCGGCGATGGCCTCGCCAGCCGGGGCGGGCGCCTCGGCGCCTTCATGACCGGCGTGCTCGCGGTCGTCGTCGCGACGCCCTGCACGGCGCCCTTCATGGGCGCGGCGATGGGCTATGCGGTGACGCAGCCGCCGGCCGTCGCCCTCTCCGTGTTCATGGCGTTGGCGCTGGGCTTCGCCTTGCCGGTGGTCGCGCTCTCCTTCGCGCCCGGCCTGCTGCGCCTACTGCCGAAGCCCGGCCGCTGGATGCTGGTCCTGAAGCAGGCCTTCGCCTTCCCGATGTTCGCCACCGCGATCTGGCTGATCTGGGTCGCCTCGGTGCAGAGTGGCCCGCAGGGCGTGCTCGCCGCGCTGGTCGCGGTGCTGGCGGCAGGCTTCGCCGTCTGGCTCGTCGGCGTGACGCGCGGATCGTTCGCGCGCCGCGCCTTCGGCTCGGCGCTGGCGGCGCTGGTCGTGCTCGGCGCCGGCTGGTTCACTCTGCAGAACGCCGTTCCCGGTGCGGCGACCGACGCGCGGGCCGGCGATATCGAAGCCTGGTCGCCCGAGCGGGTCGCGGCCTTGCAGGCGCAGGGCAAGCCGATCTTCGTCAATTTCACGGCGGCCTGGTGCATCACCTGCCTCGCCAACGAGCGCGTCGCGCTCTCCCGGCAGGAGGTGAAGGACGCCTTCGCCAAGCTCGGCGTCGTCTATCTCAAGGCCGACTGGACCAATCGCGACAGCCGCATCGCCAAGGCGCTGGCCGAGCAGGGCCGCGCCGGCGTGCCGCTCTATCTGTTCTACCCCGCCCGCCAGGAGGCGCAGGCCGAGATCCTGCCGCAACTCCTAACGGCGGACACGCTGATCGCGGCGGCCGAACGCGCCGGCGGTCGCAACGCCAAGACGGCGGCCCTGCCATAGGTTTCGACTTCAACCAAGGGAGACAGACATGCAAAGCCTGACCAGGCAGACTTTCATCGCCGGCCTCGCCCTCGCGGGCCTCGCCTTCCCGGCAGCCGCCTTCGCGCAGGGCGCGGCCAAGGTCGGCGCGCCCGCCCCCGCCTTCCAGGCGGTCGATGTCGAGGGCAAGACGCGCAACCTCTCCGAGTTCGCCGGCAAGACGGTGATCCTCGAATGGACCAATCACGACTGCCCCTATGTCCGGAAGCACTATAACAGCGCGACCATGCAGAACCTGCAGAAGGATATGGCGAAGGAGGGCGTCGTCTGGCTCTCGGTGATCTCCTCGCCGCCGGGCGAGCAGAGCCATGTCGACGCGGCCAAGGCCAAGGACTTGACGGTCCAGCGTAACGCCGCCCCGGCTGGCATCCTGCTTGATCCCAAAAGCGTGATGGCACGCGCCTATGGCGCCCAGACCACGCCGCACATGTACATCATCGATCCCGAGGGCACGCTCGCCTATATGGGAGCGATCGACGACAAGCCGACCTCGGCCGCATCGAGCCTCGAAGGCGCCAAGAGCTATGTCCGCCAGGCCGTCGCCGAGCTGAAGGCCGGCAAGCCGGTCTCGGAAGCCAGCACCAAGGCCTATGGCTGCGTCGTGAAATACGCGCCGCTGAGCTGACGAAACGCAACGCCGTCATTCCGGGTTCGGGCCTGAAAGGCCCGAACCCGGAATCCATGAACACGACCTTGTTCCAGCTTCGTCATGCTCGCCCTTGTGGCGAGCATCCACGTCTTGAACACACTCGACCCTGTCTCTTATACACATCTAAAAAAGGGGGGGGGGGGGGGGGGGGGGGGGGGGGGGGGGGGGGGGGGGGGGGGGGGG
>NZ_JAELTI010000263.1 GCF_016428755.1 Allobosea sp. ASV33 | reverse complement strand
CCCCCCCCCCCCCCCCCCCCCCCCCCCCCCCCCCCCCCCCCCCCCCCCCCCCCCCCCCCCCCCCCCCCCCCCCCCCCCCCCCCCCCCCCCCCCCCCCCCCCCCCCCCCCCCCCCCCCCCCTTTTCCACGCAGAAGACGGCATACGCGATCGCGCCTAGAGTCTCGTGGGCTCGGAGATGTGTATAAGAGACAGTCCGCGGAGTTCGCGAAGTCCAGCTCATCGACGATACCGGCGCCAACCGTGGCGTGGTCTCGTTCTTCGATGCGCTGAAGCTCGCCGAGGATGCCGGCCTCGACCTTGTCGAGATCGCCCCGAACTC
>NZ_JAELTI010000262.1 GCF_016428755.1 Allobosea sp. ASV33 | reverse complement strand
CCCCCCCCCCCCCCCCCCCCCCCCCCCCCCCCCCCCCCCCCCCCCCCCCCCCCCCCCCCCCCCCCCCCCCCCCCCCCCCCCCCCCCCCCCCCCCCCCCCCCCCCCCCCCCCCCCCCCCTTTACTGATCCGGCGACCACCGAGATCTACACCGAAGGTTAATCGTCGGCAGCGTCAGATGTGTATAAGAGACAGGTCCTGGCCCTGGCTCTCCGGCAGCGTCACCATCCCCTGGGATGCCAAGGCGCATTTCCATCCGCAGCTCCAGTTCCTCGCCGATGCCTGGCACAAGGGTCTCTCGCCCTTCTGGACGCCCTATGTC
>NZ_JAELTI010000261.1 GCF_016428755.1 Allobosea sp. ASV33 | reverse complement strand
CCCCCCCCCCCCCCCCCCCCCCCCCCCCCCCCCCCCCCCCCCCCCCCCCCCCCCCCCCCCCCCCCCCCCCCCCCCCCCCCCCCCCCCCCCCCCCCCCCCCCCCCCCCCCCCCCCCCCTTTTAATGAGCCGGCGACCACCGAGATCTACACCGAAGGTTAATCGTCGGCAGCGTCAGATGTGTATAAGAGACAGTCTTCATTCCCGGCTGGGTCGTCGAGGTGCATCCGGCGATGTGCGAAGCCATCGCGAGGGACGGGCACGAGATCGGCCATCACGGCTACTCGCACAAGCGGCCGGAGCCCGGTGACTTCGCCGTCGA
>NZ_JAELTI010000260.1 GCF_016428755.1 Allobosea sp. ASV33 | reverse complement strand
CCCCCCCCCCCCCCCCCCCCCCCCCCCCCCCCCCCCCCCCCCCCCCCCCCCCCCCCCCCCCCCCCCCCCCCCCCCCCCCCCCCCCCCCCCCCCCCCCCCCCCCCCCCCCCCCCCCCCCCGTTTTTCACGCAGAAGACGGCATACGAGATCGCGCCTAGAGTCTCGTGGGCTCGGAGATGTGTATAAGAGACAGATCTGGGGCGTCTGGGGCATCGCCGGCTTCGCGGTCGGCCTGCTCATCGCCTCGCAGCTCGCTTTCCCGGCGCTGAATTTCGATCTGCCCTGGATCAA
>NZ_JAELTI010000259.1 GCF_016428755.1 Allobosea sp. ASV33 | reverse complement strand
CCCCCCCCCCCCCCCCCCCCCCCCCCCCCCCCCCCCCCCCCCCCCCCCCCCCCCCCCCCCCCCCCCCCCCCCCCCCCCCCCCCCCCCCCCCCCCCCCCCCCCCCCCCCCCCCCCCCTCTTTAATGACCCGGCGACCACCGAGATCTACACCGAAGGTTAATCGTCGGCAGCGTCAGATGTGTATAAGAGACAGGGCCCGTCGGCACCCGCCGTCTGTCTCCGGGTTCTCCATGGTCAATCTTTCGGCTTCCAATGCCGCGCTGGTGCGGGACATGGTCGAGGCGCTCGGCGCGCCGGCCGTGCTGCTCGACGGCCAGGGC
>NZ_JAELTI010000258.1 GCF_016428755.1 Allobosea sp. ASV33 | reverse complement strand
GGGCGCTAGCCGAGCTCAAGGCGCGCATCGAGCCGCAGGAGCCGGAGGACACATTGCCGCCGGCACCGAAGCAGAGTGGGCCGCAGATCGTCGCGGCGCCGGGCGAGATGCCGATGCTGTCCGGGCCCTGTCTCTTATACACATCTCCGAGCCCACGAGACTCTAGGCGCGATCTCGTATGCCGTCTTCTGCGTGAAAGGGGGGGGGGGGGGGGGGGGGGGGGGGGGGGGGGGGGGGGGGGGGGGGGGGGGGGGGGGGGGGGGGGGGGGGGGGGGGGGGGGGGGGGGGGGGGGGGGGGGGGGGGGGGGGGGGGGGGGGGG
>NZ_JAELTI010000257.1 GCF_016428755.1 Allobosea sp. ASV33 | reverse complement strand
CATGGCGGAAGGCGGGCGCCAACGCCTCAATGCCACTTTCGCGGTCTCGATCACCGGCGTCGCTGGCCCCGGCGGCGGCAGCGTCGAGAAGCCGGTCGGCCTGGTTCATTTCGCCTGCGCCGGTCCTGTCTCTTATACACATCTGACGCTGCCGACGATTAACCTTCGGTGTAGATCTCGGTGGTCGCCGGAGCAGTAAAAAGGGGGGGGGGGGGGGGGGGGGGGGGGGGGGGGGGGGGGGGGGGGGGGGGGGGGGGGGGGGGGGGGGGGGGGGGGGGGGGGGGGGGGGGGGGGGGGGGGGGGGGGGGGGGGGGGGGGGG
>NZ_JAELTI010000036.1 GCF_016428755.1 Allobosea sp. ASV33 | reverse complement strand
ACGCGCCTTGGTTGCTGGGCCAGCAGCGGGTAGCGATGCGGCGTCGTCAAAGCAGCCGTCGCGCGCGGCGTGGCGTCGGTCGAGCGGTCGTCGGGGACGGGTCCTTGGGCGAAATAGGCCTCGCCGGACGGAAGCTGTGCGACCTGTTCGCGGCTCAATCCGAGATTTTGAGCCAGCACCTCCGGAGACGTGCGGGAAAACCAGTCGGTGACGCTGAAGGTATGATTGGCTACGCAGCGATGGCGGAAGCAGCTTCGCCGCTCCTCATGGCGATGAAGGCCGGTGGCTTTGACCATCCGGCGACACTGCTCCATGCGGCGTGGCGGTTGCTTCTCCCCTTGCCCCAGGAGGGTGCCTGATGAGGTCTCCAGCTTTGCCCATTGCGATCACCATGGGGGACCCGTCCGGCATCGGCCCAGAGATCGCGGCGAAGTTTTTCGCCCGGCGCATGGTCGATGCCGCGGCGCTCGCCCAAGGCGGGGCGCGGCCTGCCCTCGTCGTCGGTGATCCGTTGGTCATGCGCCATGTTCTGCAGTCGCTGCAGGACGCACCCCGGCTTCGGATAGTCGGGAGGGTTGGCGAGGCTCGTTTCGAGGAGAGCACGATCGATATCATCGCATCCTCGCATCTCGAGGTTCTCCCAACACTCGGGACTGTCAGCGCCGAGAGCGGCAAGGCTGCGTTCGCTGCGATCGCCATGGCGATTGATCTCGCCAGGGAGGGTCAGGTCGCGGGAATCGTCACCGCCCCGATCCATAAGGAATCGCTGGCCGCTGCGGGTTTCGCCTATCCAGGACATACGGAAATCCTGGCCGAGCGGGGCGGCGCAGGCCGCGTTGCCATGATGCTTGTGAACGACGAAATCAGCACCGTGCTCGTCACCATCCATTGCTTGCTGCGCGAGGCGATCGGGCGGGGTGATTTCGCGGCGCAAATGTCGGCGATCCGTTTGGCCCATCAAGGCGGGCGGGCCCTCGGCATCGCCGCTCCGTGCATCGCGGTCGCTGGTCTCAATCCGCATGCCGGCGAAGGCGGACTGTTCGGGTTCGAGGAGCGTGAGATCATCGCGCCGGCCGTCAGGGCAGCGCAGTTCGAGGGGATCGATGCAAGTGGCCCTTGGTCCGGCGACACCGTTTTCATGCAGGCGCGCACCGGCCGGTTTGATGTTGTCGTCGCCCAGTACCATGATCAAGGGCTCATTCCGGTCAAATATCTCGGGCTCGACCGCGGCGCGACGGACAAGCCCGTGATCATCGCCGGCTCGATCGACCAGCCCGCGCAGATCGAGGCGGTACGCCGGGCTGGGGCCGCCGGATTTACCATCGGGACATCGGCATTGGACGGCCGCTTTCCGGCGCGAGGAACCGCGCTAGCCTTTTCAGCTCGAAGCGATCTCCTCCTGTCTCTAAGCGAACAGGTGCGATGTCCAGTTTGGCGGTATCGGTTGCCGAGCAGGTATCCATTCCTTCGGGTCCATTTGCGAATTCGCACGAAACAAGCGGCACCGTGGGGCCGGAAAGCCGCCCGGCAATCGGAAAACATCACGGCTCTTTGGAGCGGGATGCCTGTGCCGACCGGAATCGGCGCGGGCTCTCTCCTAATCGTTGCGTGAAGAAGCGGGAGAAGTAACTGATATCCTTGAAGCCCAACGCGTCCGCGATCGAGCTGACGGGAGCCGTCGTATAGAGCAGCCAGCGCTGAGCCTCGACCATCACGCGCTGGTGGATGATCTGGATTGGCGGCACGGCAAAACGTTTCCTGCAGACCGCCAACAGTCGATCTTCCGAGACGCCGAGCCGGCGCGCATAGGCGGCGACCGCAAGATGCTCGGCGAAATGCGCTTCGACCAGCGCCCGGAAACGGGAGAGGAGCACGGATTCCGCATCGGTGAACGACGCTCCCATCCATTCTTGGGCCAGGCCGGCGCGCGCGAACGCCACGAATAGCCTCAGCACGTCGCCCTCAATCGCCAGATTGCGGCCCGCTCCATCCCAGGCCAGCTCGTTCGAGAGCGACACGAAGTCCTGGCCGATCTGGCGCGCCGTCTCCCGCTCGACCGGTCCGACGCAGCGCACGCGATCGAACAACGTCGCGATCAGCCGGTCACTCACAGCCGCACCGGGCATGGCGGTGCGCGCGATCGAGATCACCCACCCGTCGGTCCCCGGCTCGAATGCGAAACCGTGCACCGTCTCGGCCGGGATCACGAGAATCGCCGGCGCCGCGATGACGAAGGACGAAGCCTCGCAATTCATCGCTCCGCCGCCCCCAGACACCAGCAGCAGCTGATGCAGCTCGCGATGGGCATGCGGAGCGATGCGCCAGTGATGGAAGCCGCTGCGCTCCCGGATCGGCTCGACATGGATGAAGCGCGGCTCGACATGCCTGATCGGCTCGCCATACAGCCTGTAGTGCTCGATCGGCCCGGCCATGACGCCCCTGATGCGTGAGGCATTCCGTATTACGGTAAAAGTACAATTATTCCCGTGCTGCGTCCATTGCCGGGACGCGCTGCCGCCCTACGCTGGCGAGCGAGTTACCGCAGCAAAGCGGAACAGGAAACGCTCCCATCGGCCGATGACCGGGCCCGCGCCGGATAGCGCGACACCGCTAAGGCGCCCTCAGGAGGATACAAGATGAGAGAACGCCCGGCCGAATGCGATGTTCTGGTGATCGGCTCCGGCGCCGGCGGCCTGTCCACGGCCATCACCGCTCGCAAGCATGGCCTCGACGTCGCCGTTACGGAAAAAGATAAGTTTTTCGGCGGCACCATGGCCTATTCCGGCGGCGTGCTCTGGATTCCCGGCAACGCTCACGCGGCCAGGGCTGGCCTGCCCGACTCCCGCGACGCTGCCCGCAGCTATCTGCGGCAGGAGGCGGGAAACTGTTACGCCGAGGACGTGGTCGAGGCCTTCCTCGACGCGGGTCCGCGAATGATCGAGTTCTTCGAGCGCGAGACGGACGTCCGATTCCTGCTGTCGAACTATCCGGACTATCACCCGGATAGGCCGGGCGGCGTGCCGAAAGGGCGCTCGCTGACGGCCATGCCCTATGATGCGCGCCGTCTCGGCAAGGAGCTAAGGCGGCTACGTCCGCCACTGGAAACGATCACCTTCATCGGGATGATGTTCAATTCCTCCAACGAGGATTTGAAGCACTTCTTCCGGGCGACACGCTCGCTGACCTCCGCCCTCTACGTGGCGCGCCGCCTCGCCTCCCATATCAAGGATCTCGCGCTCTATCGGCGCGGCGTGCAGGTGACCAGCGGTAACGCGCTGGCCGCCCGCCTGGCCAGGACAGCCTTCGACCTCGACATCCCGATCCTGACCGAAACGCCTGCGGAGGGTCTCATCGTCGAGGGCGGGCGTGTCGTGGGCGCCCGCTTCTCTTCGGGCGGGCAGAAGGAGATCCGCGCCCGGCGTGCGGTCGTCCTCGCCTGCGGCGGCTTTCCTCACGATGCGGCGCGGTTGGCCGTGGCCTATCCCCATGTCGCGCGCGGCGGTCGGCATGTCTCGCCCACGCCTCCCGGCAATACCGGGGACGGTATCCGGCTGGCCGAGACCGCAGGCAGACGCTGCGAAATCCGCTATCCCAACGCCGCCGCCTGGATGCCCGTGTCCGAAGTGCCGCTGGCGAAGGGACGCGTCGGCGTCTTTCCGCATCTCGTCGATCGCTACAAACCAGGCGTGATCGCCGTAAACCGCGCCGGACGGCGTTTCACCAACGAGTCGGAATCCTATCATGACGTCGGCGCCGCCATGATCGCCGACAACGCGCAGGGCGGCCCGACGGAGGCCTGGCTGATCTGCGACCATGCCGCGATGCGCAAATACGGCCTCGGCTTCGCCAAGCCGGCGCCGGTGCCGACCGGCCGCTATGTCCGCAGCGGCTATCTCAAGCGCGGCGGCACGCTGAGCGAGCTCGCGCAGGCAGCCGGCATCGATCCGGCCGGACTCGCGGCGACGGTCGAGGGCTTCAACCGCGATGCCGAACGTGGCGAGGATCCCGCCTTCGGCCGCGGACGCAGCGCCTTCAACCGCTTCCTCGGGGACCCCGACCACAAGCCAAATCCAACCGTGGCACCGATCCGGAAGGCCCCCTTCTACGCCCTGAAGCTGGTGATGGGCGACCTCGGCACCTTCGACGGGCTCTCGACCGATGTCGTCGGGCGAGTGCTCTCGGCCGAAGGCGAGCCCATCGAAGGGCTCTACGCCGTCGGCAACGACAGGGCGAGCATGATGGGCGGCAGCTATCCCGGCGCCGGCATCACGCTGGGCCCGATCATGACCTTCGGCTACCTGGCCGGCTGCCACCTCGCCGGTCGCGAACCGTGAGCCGGGTGAAGACGATGGACAACGACACCCCGACCATGCCGGGCTTGAAGGATTCCGTCTGTGTCGTCACCGGCGCCGGCGGCGGGCTTGGGCGCGCGATCGCCCTCGCCCTCGCCGGGTCGGGCGCCCGGATCGCCATGCTGGATCGGTCGCCGGCCGCGGCCGAAGCAACGCTCGCCGCCATCCGGCAGACCGGAGCGGATGGCGCCGTCTTTGCCTGCGACGTCTCGGATCCCGCCAGCATCGAGTCCGCGGCCGAGGCCTGCCGGACGCAATTCGGTCCTTGCCGGGTGCTGGTCAACAATGCCGCATTGCTTCGGCCGGGCGCATTGGAAACCCTGAGCCCCGCGGAATGGAATGCCGTGCTCGCGGTCAACCTGACCGGCTATTTCCTCTGCGCCCAGGCCTTCGCGCGGCAGATGCGCCCGATTGGCGGCGGTTCCATTGTCCATGTCGCCTCCGTGGCGGGTACGCATGCGCAGGCCTTCAGCGGCGCCTACAGCGTCAGCAAGGCAGGCATCGTCATGCTGTCGCGGCAGATCGCGCTCGAATGGGGGTCGCAGGGCATCCGCAGCAACGTCGTCAGCCCGGGCCTCGTACTGACCCCGATGAGCCAGAGCTTCTACGCCGACCCGGAGCTGAAGCGCCGGCGCGAGGCAGCGGTGCCGCAGGTACGGATCGGGCGACCCGAGGATATCGCCGACGCCGTGCTGTTCCTGGCGAGCGACCGGGCCGCCTATGTCAATGGCGAGGAGATCACCGTCGATGGCGGCTTCACGCGCGGATTGATGAGCCTGATCCCGCGGCCGGGCCACGCGCCGGGCGAGGCAGCGGCGGATTGACGGAGACCGGATCATGGCAACGCAACCCGCTGCGATCATCACCGGCGCAGCCGACGGCATCGGCTGGGCGCTTGCCCGCCGCTTCGCTGCGGCCGGCTGCCGGGTCGCGCTTGCCGATATCGCGGGCGAGCGCGCTGCTGCACGCGCGGCGGAACTCGGAGCCGATCACATCGCGCTTGCCTGCGATGTCTCGGACGAGGCTTCTGTTCGCGCTGCGGTGGCGGCAGCGGCCTCCGGGCTGGGCGGCATCGACATCCTCGTCAACAATGCCGGCATCGGGGACACCCATCTGCCGACGCTGGAACAGGATATCGGCCATTTCGAGCGGGTGCTGAAAGTCCATCTCAACGGCACCTTTCTCATGTCGCGCGAGGTTGCGCGGTTCATGATGGAGCGCGGCGCAATCCTGAACATCAGCTCGATCGCCGGGCTCGGCGGCCTGCCGCGCCGCAACGCCTATGGCGCCGCGAAGGCCGGCATCGCCCAGATGACGAAGAACCTCGCCTGCGAATGGGCCGGCCGCGGCATCCGGGTCAACGCGCTCGCGCCGGGCTATGTCGGGACGGCGCTGGTCAGGACGCTGGAGGCGGCCGGCCGGATCGACCGGCAAAAGCTGGAACGGCGCATTCCGATGGGCCGCCTCGCCGAGCCGGAGGAGATCGCCGAGGCCGGCTGGTTCCTGTGCTCGCCGGCCGCCTCCTATGTCACCGGCGCGATCCTCAGCGTCGACGGCGGCTGGCAGGCTTTCTCCGATGCCGGGGACGCCTCGCCCGGCTGAGCCGCTACGCGGATTTCACAGCAGGCAGCGGCCCCTCGAAGGTCCATCCGCCTTCGACGAGCTTGCGGGCGCCATCGAGAAGGCCCTGCAACGGCGTTTCCGAGAGGATCTCGAGTGCGACCGGGCCGTGGTAACCCTGCCGCCTCAGCTCCCGTCCGATCGCATCGAAATCGATGCCGCCGCTGCCGATCGGGTCATGCCGCCATTGCCCGGCCGGACTGTCGGAGAGGTGCACGATGCTGAGAGAGGGGGCGAGCGCCGCGAGGCCCTCGATCGGATCCTCGCCGATCGCGACGGCATTGGCGACATCGTAGATCACCGTCACGTCCCGGTAGCCTTCCTCCTCGATGAAGCCGCGAATGCTGTCGGCGTCGGCGAGCAGCCCATGGGGATGGTTTTCGAGCCCGACGCCGAGGCCGTGGCGGCGGGCTTCGGCGACGATCTCGCGGAAGGCCGGGCGGAAGCTTTCCATCACCCGGTCGTTCGCCTTGGCAAGCAGGGCATGCCGTCGCCCGGAGCCGACGCAGACCGCAGCAACCCCAAGCTCGGCGCAGCGCGCGATCAGCCGCTTATAGGCATCGACCGAGAAACTCACTACCTCCGTGGAAGCGCTCGCCAGATTGATGTCGCTGCTCGCGAGATCGCCGGCCAGCAGCTCGAGGCCGTATCGCGCGATCAATTCCCGCAAGCGCGCCGTGCGTGCGGCATCGTCGCGCCAGGGATCGAAATGCGGCGGCGCGGCCATGAGCTGGACATGACGGAAGCCGGCCGAGGCGATGGCCTTCAGCGCGGCCTCGGCGCTCTCCTGCCAGACGAAGCCGAAGGTATGGGCAGCGAGCCGCAACTGCTACAGGCTCCCGTCGCGACAGAAGGCGAAGGTTCGGGCGATGCCTTCCCGAAGCGATGTAAAGGGCACGTCGGCGAGCACCTCCCGCAACGGACCTTCCGCGATCTCCGGTGCCGAGGGCATCGGCGCGCCGCCACGGCGGATGTCGCAATCCGGGGCCAGCTTGAGCAGTTCGGCGATCACGTCTTCCGGCGCGGCCTGTTCGCCGATCATGTTGAAGACATGAGCTCCCGCGACCTGGTGGCGCAGCGCGCTGTCATAGGCCGCAGCGACGTCGCCGGCATAGACGAGCCCCGCCCTTCCTTCATAGGGAAAGACATAGGGTTCGCTACGCGCTGCGGCCCGGCAGGCAAGGGAGGGCCCGGCGCTGAGGCCGCTGTCCCGGCCCGGCCCGTAGACGACATAAGGCCGGAAGCCGATGCTGGAGAGGCCGTGATCGGCGAAATAGGCCCGCGCACTGCCCTCGCAGGCGAGCTTGAACGCCCCGTAATGCGAGGTGGGTACCGGAAGCTCGCCGCTCTGCGGCCTATAGGCACCGGCGCTGCTGGTGTAGACGACCTTACCGATGCCGTGGCGGAGCGCTGCCTCGAAGACGTTGAGCGTTCCGATCAGGTTGATCTCAGCGCCACGAACCGGATTCTCCTTGCAGGCCAGCGTCAGCACGCCGGCAAGGTGGATGATCGCGTCGCAGCCGCGCGCAGCAGCCGCAACAGCCTCGCCGTCGACGATATCGCCCGTTACCCATTCGCAGGCCGCGGCGGCCTCGCTACCTGCGATAGCCGCGATGGTCGCCCGGTTCTCGGCCCTGTCGAAGATTCGGATGGCGTCGCCGCGACACGACAGGCGCCGGCAGATCCAGGCGCCGAGGAAGCCGGCGCCGCCAGTGATGAGAACCTTCAATCGAACCTCCCGTCGCGTCTCCGGCCTGCCGGTCGGTTCCTCCTCGGAGCGAAGCCGGCTCAGCCGAAGAACGGCCCTCGCGATTGCCGGGAGGCGAGGCTGGGGCTCGCTCCCATCGCCAGCGACAATTCCCGCGCCGCGCTGAGCAGCATCGGCGATAGCGCCAGCATCTTCTCTTCCGTCAATCGGATATGCGGCCCCGCGATCACCACGGCGCCGACCACGTCCTTCGTCTGCGGATTGCGGATCGGAGCGGCGGTCGCGTTCATCCAGGGCGAATAGGTCTGGACGACGATGCTGAAGCCGCGCTTGCGCGCCTGGCGCAGATATTTCAGCACCGCCGCTTGCGTCTGCGGCGCGCGCGGGCCGAACTCCTCGCGCGAGCCATAGCCCTGCCGCTCGATGAGCGCGATCGCCTCCTCCTCCGGCAGGCAAGACAGCCAGGCATGTCCGCTGGCCGAGCAGGACAGCCGGCCCGCCTGCCCCATATCGGGATCGTAGCGCAGCCCGAAGGGCGAGCCCTGCGATTTCGCCACCCAGACGAGCTCACGTCCGTCGATCAAGGCGAGGCGCACCAGCTCCGCCGATTCCCGCGCGAGATGATCGAGGATCGGCTGGGCGAGATCGGTGATGCCCGTCCCCGCCAGGAAGCTGAAGGCGAGCGATGCGATCTT
The DNA here is from genome assembly GCF_016428755.1 of Allobosea sp. ASV33. Taxonomy (GTDB): domain Bacteria; phylum Pseudomonadota; class Alphaproteobacteria; order Rhizobiales; family Beijerinckiaceae; genus Allobosea. The sequence continues at coordinate 37,886 of NZ_JAELTI010000036.1, read as the reverse complement.
GGCGGTCAGCTCATAGGTGCCGTGATGGCGCTCCTGCCTGACATAGCCATGATCCGCTAGGCTGGAGAGCACACGATGGGTGGCGCTGCGCGGAATCTTCAGCCGCTCGGCGATCTCGAAGAGCGGCAGCCCCCGCGCATTCTGCGCGAGCAGTTCGAGAACGCCGAGGGTGCGCTCGAGCAACCCGCTCGGGGCCTGCTCGGTATCGTCCAGCCCTGCCTCGTCCTCGATCCGCTTTGCCATCGCCCTATCCAAACTGCATCTCCAGACGCTGTCTCTGGCGCGCCGCGTCCTGGACGGCAAGGGTCACTTTCAGCGTACGCGTCGCATCGGCGGCATCGATCAGCGGCCGGACACCGTGGCGCACGACGTCGAAGAGGTGCCGGAGCTGGCGTATGTAGGGGCTTTGGCGCTCGATCGGGATCGCCTCCTGCGTGATCGGGGCGAACCAGCTCTTTTCGCCGTCATAGCGCCAATGGTCGAGGCTGGGCAGCGCCAGCGAACCTTCCGTGCCCGAGATGAAGTGCGAGTTCACCGGCTTCTCCTGCCAGGGATAGTTCGGCAATTCGCCCGAAACCAGATCCCAGCTCCAGGGCGTGACCGCAGTGTCGGACAGGCTGACCGTGACGAGCGCGCCGTTCTCGAGTTCCAGCAGCACCGCCGCCGTATCCTCGACCGGCAGGCCCCGGACGCGGCCCGACGTCACCGCCTGCACGGCCGCAACCTCGCCGCAGACGAAGCGGATCAGGTCGATCTCGTGGATCAGGTTGATGAGGATTGGCCCGCCGCCAGGCTCCCGCCGCCAAGCCAGATCGAAATAGGCGTCATGCTTGAAGAACGTGTAGAGCACCGTCGCGTTCGTCAGGCGCCCGAGCGCGCCCTGCCCCACCAGTTCGCGCGCCTTGGCGATGATCGGATTGTGCCGGCGGTGATGCCCGACGAGGATCGGCACGCCGGCCTTGGCCGATGCCGCCGACAGCTCCTCCCCTTCAGCCACAGTGACCGCGACCGGCTTCTCGATCAGCGCGGGGACGCCATGGGCGATCGCCGCCAGACCGATCTCCAGATGGCTCTGGTTAGGCGTGGCGATGATGAGCGCCTCGACGCCGCCCGCTTCGAGTAGCGCGTGGTGGCTTGAGCACCAGGGCAGCCCGCGCTCCAGGCAGTAGAGGCGGCCGGCCTCGGTCGGATCGGCGACGGCAACGATCTCCGCGAAGCCGCTGCCTGCAATCACGTCGGCATGCATGCGGCCAATGGCACCGGCTCCGACGAGCCCGATCGACAGCGGTTTCATGCGTTTCTCTCCCACCCCCATTTATGTCGGCCGCACCGGGGAGCGTCAACACAAATCAGAATAGAATTCCAATTCTGAAATTAATAGTGGAATTAGATTCCATTTATGTTACAGCCTTCGCCGCCGCACGCCGCCGAAACGGACGGACCGACAAGAAGATCGACACGGCAAGGGAACGCCAGACAGGGAGGACGTCGTGACAGACGCTCGCAAACCATCATTCACCAGCGCCATCAGGCGCCGTAGCCTGCTCCTCGGCGCCGGGTCACTAGGCGCCAGCGGCATCGTCTCGGCCAAGCTCGGTATGCCCTATATCGGCAATGCCGCCGCTGCCGAGCCGATCAAGATCGGCATGATCTGGGCCAAGACCGGCACGATCGTCGATCAATCGGAATACCTCGCCCAGGGCGGCATGCTGGCGCTCGAACAGCGCAACAACATGCTGCTCGGCCGCCCCGCCGAGATCGTCTGGCTCGACGAGCCCAACCCGCAAGGCGCCCAGCAGAATGCCGAGCGTCTCGTCGGCGAGCACAAGGTCGTCGGCATGGTCGGCGGCGCGCTCAGCTCCTTCGCTCTCGCAATCTCCGCGGTCGCCAAAAAGGCCAAGGTGCCCTACATCGCCGCCAACGCCGCCACCGGCGATCTCACCGGCAAATCCTGCAACAAATACACTTTCCGCCTGCAGCCGCCGGTCGACGTGCATGTGCGGGTGCTGGCGCCCTACTGCGCCGATGTCGGCAAGAAATGGTATCTGCTGACCGCAGCCTATGCCTTCGGCCAGGACATCAAGCGCTCCTTCGAGGAATACGCCAAGGCAAACGGCATCACCATCGTCGGCGCCGACGAAGTGCCGGTCGGCACGCCAGACTATTCTTCCTTCATCCTCAAGATCCGGCAGGCCAAGCCCGACGTCGTCATCGGCGGCATCGCCGCCAGCGACCTCACCACCTTCCTGAAACAGTGGAACGAGCTCGGCATGAAGGGCCGCATACCCTTCGCCGAGATCTCGGTCGGCAACACCGATCTCTGGGGCGTCGGCCCCGACGCGGCCGACGGCCTCTACACCATCACCTGGTACTACAAGAACCCCAACAACCCGCCCGAAGAACAGGCGATGGCCGCCGCCTACGAGAAGAAATACAACCGCCCGGCCGCCGACAAGGCCTGGATGGGCTGGATGGGCATGAAAACCCTGTTGGACTCTATCGAGGCGGCGAAATCGACGGATTCGGCGGCGATCGTCGCCGCGCTCGAGAAATGGTCGACCAGGCGCGACGGGCTCGACGTGCATTATCGCGATTTCGACCACCAGATGATCAGCCGCCTGCTGGTCGCCGGCATCAAGCCGAAGATCACCGACAAATGGGACTATTTCGACATCAAGGCCGAGCTGCCCAAGACTCCGGCCGATATCGAGAAAGCCTTCGGCAGCAAGGCCGACAGCGCCTGCAAGATGGACGCCGTCTGAAGCGGCCTCCTCGACGTCGATACGGCCGCGCCTCACCGCGCGGCCAGCCCGTCCCGCGCGTCCCTCGCGTCCTCTGCAGGAGCGGCCTTTCATGTTGGACATGATCCTGTCCCAGACCGTCAACGGTCTGATCCTCGGCTTTCTCTACGTTCTGATCGCGGTCGGGCTGTCGATCATCTTCGGCCTGCTCGGTATCGTGAACTTCGCTCATGGCGCTTTCTTCGCGCTGGGCGCCTATCTCGCCCTGGTTCTCGCTCGCGAATTCGGCTGGTGGGCTGCGCTGCTCGCGCCGCTGCTGACCAGCGGCATCGGCATGGTGGTCGAGGTCGTCCTGATCCGCCATCTCTACGGCAAGGAACCGCTCCTCGGCTTGATCCTGACCTTCGCGCTGGCTCTTCTCATCGAGGCGATCCTGCGCATGATCTTCGGCGGAGCGCCCCTGCCCTTCAGCGCGCCGCGCTTCCTCGCCGGATTCGTCGAATACGGCCCGATCCTGCTGACCAAGTACCGGCTGTTCGTGCTTCTAGTAACGATTGCGGCGCTGGTGGCCTTCTGGGCCTTCCTCACCTACACGCCCTTCGGCCGCATCATCCGCGCGGGCTCCCGCGATGCCGAGATGGTCGGCTTGCTCGGCATCAACCTGCCCGTCGTGTTCAGTTTCGTCTTCGGCATCGGCTGCCTGCTCGCCGGTCTCGCCGGGCTCTTGGCCGCGCCGCTGTGGACGGTGACGCCCTCGATGGCAGCCAGCGCGATCATGCCGGCCTTCGTCATCGTCACCATCGGCGGGCTCGGCTCCTATGCCGGCGCCATCATCGCCGGGCTGCTCGTCGGCATCACCATCGCCATGACCATCCAGTTCCAGCCGGAATGGTCGGGCGCGGCCATGTACGTGCTGATGGCGGCCATCCTGCTCGTGCGTCCTCGCGGCCTCTTCGGCGAAAAATGGGAGCGCTTCGAATGAATCCCCGCACCCTGCTCACGCACCCCGCCCTCTGGGTCGGCATCGTCCTCTGCGCCCTCACCGCGCTATGGCTGATGCTCGGCGCACCCGTAGGCCTGATCACGCAGATCGCGATCTACACGCTCTACGGCATGGGGGTGAATCTGCTCGTCGGCTATACCGGGCTCGTGCCCTTCGGCGCTTCCGTCTTCTTCGGCTGCGCCAGCTATGCCGCCGCCTTCTTCGTGCTCGGGCGGATGTCGAACGATCTCGGCGGCATCCTGCTCTCGGTGCTGTTCTCGCTCGCGCTCGGCCTCGTGCTCGGCGCGCTGATCCTGCGCCGCAAGGGACTTTATTTCTCGCTTCTCACCTTGGCCTGCTCGCAGATCGCCTTCGAAGTCGCCTTCAAATGGACGGCGGTGACCGGCGGCGAGAACGGCCTGCAAGGCGTGGCTCGCCCGACCTTTCAGAACGACCTCGCCTTCCACGGCTTCGTCATCGCCTGTGTCGTCGCCGGTGTCTGGCTGCTCTGGCGCATCGTGCATTCGCCGTTCGGCAGGGCCTTGCAGGCGGTGCGCGACAACGAGCAGCGGGCGCGCAGCCTCGGCTTCAACGTCTATTTGCTCAGGCTCGGCTCCTTCGTGCTGATGGCCGGCTTCGTCGGCTTCGCCGGTTCGCTGCTGACCTTCCTGCTGCAGGGCGTCTATGCCAACAACCTGAGCTGGCAGCATGCCGGCGACGCCCTGCTGATGACGGTGCTCGGCGGCGTCCATCACTTTCTCGGCCCGCTCTGGGGCGCGATCAGCTTCATCATTCTGGAGAACCGGCTTTCGGCCGTCACAGAGAACTGGTGGCTGATCTTCGCGCCGATCCTGATCCTGTTCGCGCTGCTCTCGCCGGAAGGCATCACCGGCCTCGTACAGCGCTTCGGCAAGCGCCAGCGCTGGACCCTGACGCGCAACACGATTCCCCCGCGCCCGGCCGTGATCGAGCCCTATGTCAGCGCGGCGCAGGCGATGGACCCGGACAAGCCGATCCTGGAGACGCGCAAGCTTTCCAAGCGGTTCGGCAGCCTGGTCACGGCCAAGGAGATCGATCTTGAGGTCAGGCCCTTCGTCCTCCACTCGATCATCGGCCCCAACGGCGCCGGCAAGACGACCTTCTACAACATGCTCACCGGCGTGCTGCCGCCCAGCGCAGGCCAGGTCTTCTTCGAGGGACGCGACATTACCAGGCTGCCGATGCATGCCCGCGCCCGGCTCGGCATCGCCCGCTCCTTCCAGATCCTGTCGATCTTCCCGAATCTGACCGTGTTCGAGAACGTCCGCATCGCCGTGCAGGCGCAGCGTCTCGGCGCCCGTGGCCTGCTGCGTGACGCCCACGACATCGATGCGATCAATGCGCGCAGCTGGTCGCTGCTCGATGCGGTCGGTCTCGTCGAGCAGGCGGCAGAGATCAGCCAGGACCTGCCGCATGGCGCCAAACGCCTCCTCGAGATCGCCGTGACGCTGGCGATCGAATCCAAATTGCTCTTGCTGGACGAACCGCTCGCCGGCCTCGCCGAGGCCGACCGGATCGTCGTCGCGGATCTGATCCGCCGGCTCGCCCAGCGCCATGCCGTGCTGCTGATCGAGCACGACATCGACCGCGTCCTGGCGATCTCCGACCGCATCTCCGTGTTGCATCAGGGCCGCATGATCGCGGACGGCAAGCCGGCCGACGTCGCGCGTAACCCGGAGGTGATCGCCGCCTATCTCGGTGCCGCCAAGGATGGCGAGCGCGCGACGGCGCCTGCCGTGAAACGCGGCAGGACGGAGGAAAGCCCCGTCCTGCTGGAAACCGCGGACATCGCCGCCGGCTATAGCGGCAGCACGGTTCTCTCCGGCATCGACATGACGATCCGGGAGGGCGAGGCGGTGGCGCTGCTCGGCCGCAACGGCGTCGGCAAGACGACATTGCTGCGGGCGCTGACCGGCAGCTTGCCGCTCGACCGCGGCAGCCTCCGCTTCGCCGGGACGGATCTGCGCAAGCTTCGCCCCTTCGAGATCAACCGGCTCGGCATTTCGCTGGTGCCGGAAGGCCGGCGCCTTTTTCCGAACCTGACCGTGACCGAGAACCTGCTGCTCGCGCAGCGTCCTGGCGGCATCGACCTGGAAGAAGTGTTCGCCCTGTTCCCGCGCCTGCGCACGCGGCAGGCGGCCAAGGCCGAGAACCTGTCGGGCGGCGAGCGCCAGATGGTCGCGATCGCCCGTGCCCTGATGGTGCCGAGCAAGCTCATCCTGCTCGACGAGCCCTTCGAGGGGTTGGCGCCGGCCGTCGTCAACGAGGTCATGGAGGCTCTGGTCAAGCTGCGCGGCCGCGTCGCGATGGTGATCGTCGAGCACCATGCCGAGCTGGTGCTGCCGATCGTCGACCGCGCCTACGTGCTGGTCAACGGGCAGGTCGCCTTCGCCGGCGATGCCGCGGAGCTCGAACATGACGAGGCGATGCAGGCGCGCCTGCTCGGCGTCGTTGAAACCCAGGGACAATGCGCGGCCTGACCCGGCCGCGAGAGGAGAAAGACCGTGGATTTCCAGATCACCGGGGCAACCCGCCTCAACGTCATCGTCGGCGAGCCGATCGCGCAGGTGAAATCGCCGGGCGGCATGACCGCCGCCTTCGCCGAGCGTGGCCATGACGGAGTCGTCGCCCCCGTCCGCGTCGCGCCCGAGCATCTCGACACCTTCCTCAAGGCTGCCGATCATCTGCCGAACCTCGACGGCATCATCGTCACCGTCCCACACAAATTCGCCTGCCACCGCCACTGCGCCAGCGCGACCGAGCGCGGGGATTTCCTCGGCGCGGTCAACATCATGCGCCGCCGCAAGGACGGCGCTTGGCATGGCGAGATGGTCGACGGGCTCGGCTTCGTCGGGGCGGTCAAGGCCAATGGCGGCGAGCCGGAAGGCAAGCGCGCATTGCTGATCGGCGCGGGCGGCGCCGGCTCCGCCATCGCGCTCGCCCTCGTCGACGCCGGCGTCAGTGAACTCGCGATCCACGACGCGGATACGCGCCGGCGCGACGACCTGATCGAGCGGCTGAACCGCAAGGGCAAGGCGAAGGTCGTCGCCGGCTCGCCCGATCCGACCGGCTTCGGCCTCGTCGCAAATGCGACGCCCGCCGGCATGAAGCCGGGCGATGCGCTGCCGGTCGAGGTCGACAAGCTATCGCCGGATACCTTCGTCGGCTGCGTCATCACCGTCCCGGCGATCTCGCCGCTGATCGAGGCGGCGCGCTCCAAGGGGTGCCGGACCTCGACGGGCACGCAGATGTATCAGGCCCTGCAGACCGCGATGGTCGAGTTCCTGCTCGCCGGCGAGCGCATCGGCTGAGGTTGCCATGTTCACGACGCTGAAGAGCCTGCCGGAGCGGGCGGAATACGATCTCATCGTGGCGGGCTCGGGCGCTGCCGGGCTGTCGGCCGCCGTCTTCGCCGCGATCGAGGGCCGCTCCGTGCTCGTGATTGAGCGGACCAAGCATGTCGGCGGCACGAGCGCCCTTTCGGCCGCCACGACCTGGATCCCCAACTCGATGCACGCGGAGAAGGTCGCGACCGGCGACAGCCTGGAGAAGGTCTCCCGCTTCCTCGACGGCGTCGTCGGCAACCGCTCCTCCGCACGGCTGCGCGACGCCTTCCTGCGGGCCGGCCCGGAGGCCATCGCGACGCTGGAGAGCCGCACGGAAGTGCATTTCCGGCCCTATGCGACCCATCCGGACTATGAATCGGATATCGAGGGCGCAACGCTACGCGGCCGCGCGCTGGAACCGGTGCCCTTCGATGGCCGCCGGCTCGGTGCGGACATGAACCGCATCCGCCCGCCGATCCCCGAATTCACGTTGTTCGGCGGCATGATGATCGACCGCACCGATATCGGCCACCTGCTCAACCTGCGCAAATCCTGGAAATCCTTCCGGCATGCCGCGAGCATCCTCGGCCGCTACGGGCTGGACCGCCTGAGCGGGCGGCGCGGCACCAGGCTCGTCATGGGCAACGCTCTGATCGGCAGCCTCCTCCTCACCCTGAAGAAGCATGACGGCACGGTGCTGACGAACGCCTCCGTGACGGAGCTCCTCACCGGACCGGCCGGGGTCACCGGCGTCATCGTCACGCAGGATGGCACCCGCCGGTCGATCACGGCGCGGCAGGGCGTCGTCCTCGCGGCCGGCGGCTACAACCGCCATCCACAGCGGCGCGGCGACATGCTCAATGCGCCGACGCCATCGCTCAGCCCGGCCGCGCCGGGCCATACCGGCGCGATGCAGGATCTCGCGCTGAAGCTCGGCGCGCGCTTCGGCGAAGGCAATCTCGACAACGCCTTCTGGGCCCCGGTCTCGACCCGCAAGCGGCCGGACGGCACGACCGCCGTCTTCCCGCATTTCGTGCTCGACCGCAGCAAGCCCGGCACCGTCTGCGTCGACCAGACCGGCCGGCGCTTCGTCAACGAATCGACCTCCTACCATCTGTTCAGCCGGGCGATGTTCGAAGCCAATCGCAGCCGCCCGACGATCCCCTGCTGGATCGTCACCGACGCGGAAGGCCTGCGGCGCTACGGCCTCGGCATGGTCCGCATGGGCACGAAGAACCTGCAGCCCTTCCTCGCCGATGGCTACCTGATCGAAGGCGCCACTATCGCAGACCTCGCCAGCAAGATCGGCGTCGACCCGAGCGCACTGGCGGGGACCGTCGCCCATATGAACGAATACGCCCGCACCGGCATCGACCCGGAGTTCGGCCGCGGCACGACCGATTACCATCGCATCAATGGCGATGCCTCGCGCGGCTTCCCCAATGCCACGCTCGGGCCGATCGCGACCGCCCCTTTCTACGCAGTCAAGCTGATGCCGGGCGATATCGGTGCCGCGACCGGGCTCGTCATCGACGAGGACGCGCAGGTGCTGGGCGAAGGCGACCGGCCAATCGGCCGACTCTATGCCTGCGGCAACGAGGCGAATTCGATCATGGGCGGCACCTATCCGGGTCCGGGCATCACCATCGGCCCGGCGATCGCCTTCGCTTACCGCGCGATCCGACATGCGCTGGGCCATGGCACGGATCGGCAGGCCTCGCCAGCCCCGGAGCAGGCCGCCTGATGAGCGAAGCGTTGCCGCAATCCTGCGATCTCCTGGTGATCGGCTCGGGCGCCGGCGGGCTCGCGGCCGCCGTCACCGCTGCCGCGCTCGGCCTCGAGGTCGTCGTGATCGAGAAGGAGAGCCTGTTCGGCGGCACCACCGCCTGGTCCGGTGGCTGGATGTGGATACCGCGCAATCCGCTCGCGCGGGCCGCTGGTATCGACGAGGACGAGGAGACTATCCGGACCTATCTGCGCCAAGAGCTCGGCGGCGACTATGACGAGACCTTCGTCTCGACCTTGCTGGAACAGGGCCCGCGCATGGTCTCCTTCTTCCAGCGCGAGACGGCGGTCGATTTCGTCGACGGCAATCTCATCCCGGATTTCCACGGCAAGACGCCGGGCGCCGGCACGGGCGGGCGCTCGCTCTGCGCCAAGCCCTTCGACGGGCGCGAACTCGGCCCCCGTCTCAAGGATCTGCGCCCTCCGCTCGACGAGATCGCGCCCTTCGGCATGAATATCGGCTCCGGCGCCGATCTGCGCCATTTCCTCAATGCCACGCGCAAGCTGCCGTCCTTCCTGCACGTGCTGCAGCGCCTGGCGCGGCATTTCGCCGACCGCGCAAGCCATGGCCGCGGGCTGCATCTGGTCAATGGCAATGCGCTTGCGGCGCGGCTGTTGAAATCGGCCGACGATCTCGGCGTGACCCTGCGGACCAACACGGCGGCAATCGAGATGCTGCGGGAGAGCGATCAGGTCGTCGGTGCCGTGGTCGAGTCCGGTGGCCGGCGGCAGAGCATCCGGGCGGCGCGCGGCGTGGTGCTCGCGACCGGCGGCTTCCCCCACGATACCAGGCGCAAGGCCGAACTGTTTGCGCACGCGCCGACGGGCGAGGAGCATTGGTCCGCCGCGCCTGCGGCCAATACGGGCGACGGTATAAAGCTTGGCGAGACAGCCGGCGGGCATGTCGAACCCGGCCTGCCCAATGCCGGCGCCTGGGCGCCGGTCTCGCTCGTGCCGAAGCCGGACGGCTCCCTCGGCCGCTTTCCGCATCTGATCGAACGCGCCAAGCCCGGCACGATCATGATCCGCCGCGACGGCCGGCGCTTCTGCAACGAGGCCGATTCCTATCATGACGTGATGCAGGCGCTGTTCGCTGTCACGCCCACCGGCGAGCCCGCCGAATGCTGGCTGGTCTGCGACCATGCCTTCCTGCGCCGCTACGGTCTCGGCCGCGCGAGGCCTCGCCCCTTCCCGATCCGCCCCTGGCTGCGGAACGGCTATCTGCGCCGCGGAGACACGATCAAGGCGCTCGCCGCCGCTTGTGGCATCGATGGTGCTGGGCTGTCGGAGACGATCGCGCAGTACAATCGCGAGGCGGCGCAGGGCAGCGATCCCGCCTTCGGACGCGGGGACACGCCCTATAATCGCGTGCAGGGCGACCCCGAGCACCGGCCCAACCCCTGCGTCCGCCCGATCGAGTCCGGCCCGTTCTATGCCGTGAAGATCGTCCCCGGCAGCCTCGGAACCTTCGCAGGGCTGAAGACGGATGCCTGGGCCCGCGTGCTCGATGGTAAGGGCGCGCCAATTCCGGGCCTCTATGCCGTCGGCAATGACATGTCGAGCATGATGGCCGGGCGCTATCCGGCCGGCGGGATCACCCTCGGGCCGGCCATGACCTTCGGCTACGTCGCCGCTCACCATGCCAGCGGCGTGCCGCTCGCCAACAACCGTTCCTGATGCCGGAGAGAGCCATGCGCTATGAAATCGCAACTTTGACCGTTCGTCTCGGCAAGGCCGGCGCCGTCACCGCCGCCATCGATGCCGCCCTCAAGACCGGCGAGGCAAAGGGCGAGCTCTATGGCTGCTGGGCGAGCGAGATCGGCACGCTGAACCAGATCATCCTCCTGCGCGGCTTCGCGGACGAGGCCGAGCTGCGCCGGGAGCGCGAGCGCATCCTCGCCAGCAGCAACCCCTTCGGCTGCGGCGAGGACATCGTGACGCTCGCTTTCGACAGCTATGCGCCCTTCCCCTTCCTGCCGCCGATCAGGCCCGGCCGCTATGGCAGCGTCTACGAGATCCGCACCTATAGGCTGAAGCATGGCGGCGTCCCTCCCACCATCGCAGCCTGGGAAGCGGCCGTGCCGGCTCGCGTCGAACTCTCGCCGCTCGTGATCGCGATGTATGCGCTCGACGGCCCGCCACGCTTCACCCATATCTGGCCTTTCGCCAGCCTCGACGAGCGCGCCGCCATCCGCGCCGATTCCGTGGCGAAGGGGCTCTGGCCGCCGAAGGGCGGCCCGCAATGGCTGACTGGCGAGATGTATTCGACGATCGCCCTGCCAACCGCGATCTCTCCGCTTGCCTGATCCGGAGTACAAGCCATGCCGACGATCTCGCTCGCCTATCTCACCAGCGTCCCGCTCAGCCCACCCGACGTCATTCGCCTGGCCACCGATCTCGGCTACGACGCCGTCGGCCTGCGCGCCTTGCCTGCGGCTCCGGGCGGCGACGCCAGCCCGCTGATCGATGATGCCGCCTTGCGGGCGGAGACCCGCAGGGCGCTCGCCGCGGGCGTGCCGGTCTTCGATGTCGAGATCGTCCGGCTGGGCCCGGATTTTTCGGTCGAGACCTTCCGGCCCTTCCTGGATTTGTGCGGAGAGCTGGGCGCCCGGGCGATCCTCGTCGCCGGCGACGACCCCGACGAGGCCCGGCTGACCGCATCCTTCTCGACCTTCTGCGAGGCCGCCGCCCCCTACGGTCTGACCGGCGATCTCGAATTCATGCCGTGGACGAAGGTGCCCGATGCCCGCTCCGCGCTGCGGATCGTCACCGCAGCAGCCCAACCGAACGGCCGCGTGCTCGTCGACGCCCTTCACGCCGCCCGCTCACAAACCACCCTCGGCGATATCGCCGCGATCCCTGCATCGCGCCTGAGCTACGCCCAGATCTGCGACGCGCCGGGCGAGATCCCGACGACTGACGAAGGCCTCATCCACACCGCCCGTCAGGCACGTCTCCTGCCCGGCGCAGGCGGCATCGATCTCACCGGCATCTTCAGCCAGTTGCCTACCGACCTGCCGATCAGCGTCGAGATTCCCCATCTGGAGCGCTCCGCCCAGCTCGGCGTCCGCGAATGGGCGCGGCAGGCATTGGCCGCGACACGAACGGCGCTGGCCGCCCGCGACGCGGCGATGCGCAACGGAGCCTCGCTACGCCAGCCGGAGGCCGCACCGTGAATGCGATCGACCTGCAGGGGCGTATAGCCCTGCTGAGCGGCGGTTGCGGCGGCATCGGCCGCGCCGTGGCGGAGCGGTTTTCGGCATCGGGGGCGACCGTCGTGACCTGGGATCTGGCGCAGGAGGCGGACGATCGCGTCGACGTGACCGACGAGGGCGCCGTCACGCGGGCGACGCAGCGCCTGCTCGCCAGGCATGGCCGCGTCGACATCCTCGTCAATTGCGCCGGCATCACCGGCCCGAACCGGCTGATCGAGGACTATTCCTTCGCCGATTGGCAGCGCACCGTCGACATCAGCCTGACCAGCACCTTTCTGTGCTGCCGGGCCGTCGTGCCGACCATGCGGGCACAGAATAGCGGCCGCATCGTCAATCTCGCCTCCATCGCCGGCAAGGAGGGCAATGCGACGATGACGGCTTATTCAGCCGCGAAAGGCGCTGTCATCGCCCTGACCAAGTCGCTCGGGAAGGAACTCGCGGATACGGAAATCCGCGTGAACTGCGTGGCGCCGGCGGTCATCGCCACGCCGATGAACCAGCAGATGACGCCGGAGGCCTATGCGGCAGTCGTTGCCAAGATCCCGCTGGGGCGCCCCGGACAGCCGGAGGAGGTCGCGGCGATGATCGCCTGGCTGGCATCCGACGAATGCTCGTTTTCGACCGGCGCCTGCTTCGACCTCTCCGGCGGCCGCGCCACCTACTAGGCCGCGAGCAGGAAACGGAACGACCGGTCAGGCCGTTTCGGCCTGACCGGTCCGGTTCGGGATATCGGGCCGGAACGGCCCGATGCGAATGTTGGAGGGGCTGGACCGGCACCTTGCGTCCGGTTTGGGAGCCCGATGCTTTCATCAGCCGCGCGAGCCGGTGATGCTCCCCTCGCGCAGCCGCTCGTAGCTGGCGCGATCGACCGGAACCGCCTCGGGGTTGCCGAGATCGCTCATCTGGACGCGGTAGGTCTCACGCGCAGACCAGGCGGCGGCAGCGGCGACGGCGCAGATCGCGAAGGCGATGGTTCCCACGATCAGCGGCACGTTCTGCGAGCCGGGAGGGGCGACCGTGGCGAACAGGGCCGGCAACAGCGCGGTGACCGCGGTGCCGATATTCTGCGAGATCGCCATCGACGAGACGCGGGTGCGGGTCGGGAACAGCTCCGGATAGAAGCTGGGGAATACCGCATTGTAGCCCTGGTAGACGACGCCCCACATCAGCAGCGACATCACGATGGCCAGCGGCACGCTGTGGATCGAGATCGCATAGAGATAGCCGAAGGCGAGCAGGCCCGAGCCGAGGGCACCGACGATCATCGGCAGACGGCGGCCGATCCTGTCGGAGAGATTGCCGACATAGGGGATGACGATGCAGGCGACGACGTTGCCCAGCACCGGGATCCACAGATAGACATCCTTATGGAAGCCGATGCCATAGGCGGCCTGCACCGCATAGGCGGCGCCGAAGATGGTGGCGACGACCGGGATCACGTTCATCAGCGCCATCAGGATGACGCGGATCATGTCGGGCCAGGTGGTCTGGATCGCCTCGACGATCGGCGAGCGGGGCGTGGCGTTCTGGCTGCCCTCTTGCTGGAAGGCCGGGGTCTCGTCGACCTCGCGGCGGATGATCCAGCCGGCGATGATCACGACGAAGCTCAGCAGGAACGGAATGCGCCAGCCCCAGCTGTTGAAGGCGGCTTCGGGCATGAAATGGGCCAGCGGCAGGAAGACGGCGGCAGCCAGGATCTGACCCGCCTGCACCCCCTGCAGCGTAAAGCTGGCGAAGAAGCCGCGGCGGCCGAAGGGAGCGTGCTCCAGGATCATCGAACTTGCCCCCGAGATCTCTCCCGCGACGGCGAAGCCCTGGATCAGGCGCATGACGACGAGCAGGATCGGCGCCAGGATGCCGACCTGCTCATAGGTCGGCAGCAGGCCGACGGCGATGGTCGAGAACCCCATCAGGAACATGCACAGGATGAGCACGTTCTTGCGCCCATGCGTGTCGCCCCAGTGACCCAGTACGAAGGCGCCGACAGGGCGCGCGACATACCCCACTCCATAGGTCGCCAGCGAAGCGACGATCGCAACGGTCGGATTGCTGGACGGAAAGAAGATTTGCGGAAAGATCAGCGATGCAGCCGTCGCATAGATGAAGAAATCATAATACTCCAGCGCTGATCCGATCCAGCCACTGGCAGCCGCCTTCTTTGATTGTTGATTGTGTCTCGCTTCGGCTTCTATTGCCATCGTCATGATGATCTCCCTAGTAGAAGTTTATCTTCTGACTTTTGGTCCCGAACCGGGAACGATTTTCGCAAGGCAAATACGGTCGGCGCCGCCGATCGCGCAAAATCGGGATGCGATTGCTTGGCCGCTCCATTTGGCGCCCCTCGGCCGGAACCCGGGGGAGCGGAACGCCATCGGCGGGACTGTATCGAGTGTGACGCTGGGACATGGCGCGAAGCGGAACCCCACCAGCGGTTGCGCCAGGCCTACGTAAGGCAGCGGATGTGTCCGCAGGGTCGGTTCGACCTTATTTGCTCTTTCCTCCTTCCTATAACCTACCAGCGCTGAACTGCGCTGAATAATGCAAAGCATGCCGAAGATCATAATCCAGAGATTATGGATTTCGGGACGTGCTCGCCAATCGGGAGGACAGCCCGCACCGTGTCGGAGCTTCGCGCGCCGCCTCCGGAGCGATCGGATGGCATGCGCCACGCTGCGAATAGCAGCTGCCCGGAACGTGCGGGAAATTGTCGGGTGGTCTCTGGTCGAACGACACTTGTCGTTCCGTGGCCTTGCGTCAGCGAAGAAACCGGACGCCCAGCCGCTGCCCTTTCCTTGGGACATGCAGGCCTCCTAGGGCCTGCCCGGCGACGCGGATCAGTTCCGGGCTCGCGCCCGGAATGACGGCCTCGTTCCGCGCAACGCGCTAGACGTCCCGGTCGGCGGTTTCCTTGGTCAACCGCTCCAGCAGGTCCAGGCCGGGGACGGCCGGTCCTCCCTGGCGTCGGGTCAGCCCGACCGCGCCGGACAGGAAGCGCGCGCCCGTCGCGATCTCGCACAGCTCACCGCGATCGATCTCGTCTGCCACGACGCCGCGCGAGATGAACCAAACGGCGTCCGAGCGCAGCAGGATCGCGCGGCCGACAGGGAGGGCGACCGTCTCGAAGGCTGGGCTCAGCCCTGCGAGGTTGAAGGTCACCAGATAATCGTCGACCACGCGGCGGATGATCGCAGTGTCCGGTGGGACAATGATCGGCACCTGCGGCAGAAGCCGCGCCGCCGGCTCGGCACGCAGCGGGTGGTCGTGGCGAGCAACCAGCGCGACCTCCTCCTCATAGAGATGCGCGAAGACCAGGCCGGCCATCTCGCTGGCAACGGGCATGCGTCCAATCATGAGGTCGATCGCGCCCTCGCGCAGCAAGTCGACCAGATAGGAATGCGGCCCGGTCTCGATCGTCAGGACCGTCTCCGGGGCGATCTCACGAAAGCGTAGCGCCACGCGCGGGAAAAGCCGCGTCGCGGCCGTCGGCAGAACCCCGACGCGAATCCTGCTCCCGGCAGCGCCCGGATGAAGCGCAGCCGCGCCGGCCTCGAAGGCCTGCAGGCCGACGCTGGCATGGCGGCGAAACAGCGCCCCCTGCTCGCTCAGGACGAGGCGCCGCTTCTCGCGCCGGAACAGCGGCACCGCCAGCAGTTCCTCGAGCTCCGCGAGCGTGCGGCTCAGCGCCGGCTGCGTGATGCCCTGGCGCCGCGCGACGGCCGACAGGCTGCCCTCGACCGCGATATCCAGAAAAGCCCGGATATGCCGCAGCTTGATAGCGGGATGCATAATCATATGATTATGATTTCAAGCGATTTTTGCATTATCCGCTCCGCTTTCGTGCTGTTAGGTTATGGGCAGGAGGAGAGATCGTGCAAGTCCTGACCCGCCCCTACGGAGGCCTCCACTACCGCACGGACGGTCCTACGGACGCCCCGGCGGTGATCTTCGCCAATTCCCTCGGCACCGATCTGCGGCTCTGGGACGCCCTGCTGCCGCTCCTGCCGAAGGATTTGCGCTATATCCGCTACGACAAGCAGGGCCATGGCCTCTCGACGCTCGGCGGCGGCACCACCCTTGCGGAACACGCCGCCGACGCGATCGCGCTCATCGAGGCCGTCGCGGCCAAGCCCGTCGTCTTCGTCGGGCTGTCCATCGGCGGGCTGATCGCCCAGACCGTGGCCAGCCTTCGGCCCGATCTGGTGCACGGCCTCGTGCTCTCGAATACCGCCGCCAGGCTTGGCACGGCGCAAAGCTGGCAAACCCGCATCGACGCGGTCGCCGGGCAAGGGCTGGCCTCCATCGCAGACGGCATCATGGAGCGCTGGTTCGCTTCCGCCTTCCGCGCCACGCCCGACCTCGCACTCTGGCGCAACATGCTGACCCGCACCCCTGCGGAGGGCTATATCGCCGCCTGCAAGACGCTGTCGCAAGCCGATCAGACCGCCGCGACCGCCGCGCTGCGCCTGCCCGTTCTGGCGATTGCCGGGGATGCCGATGGCGCCTCCCCGCCCGAACTGGTGAAGGCCACGGCCGATCTGATCCCCGGCGCCGCCTTTCACGTCGTTCCTGGCGCGGGCCATCTGCCCTGCGTCGAGAAGCCGGCGGCCTATGCCGCCATCCTGTCCCCGTTCCTGAGGGCCCATGCCCATGACTGAGCTTGCCAAGAAGGGCATGTCCATCCGCCGCCGCGTTCTGGGCGAAGCGCATGTGAACCGCGCGGAAACCAACAAGTCCGAATTCGATGCTCCGTTCCAGGCCCTGATCACGGACGCTGCCTGGGGCCATGTCTGGGCGCGGAACACGCTTCCGCTGCGCGAGCGCTCGCTGATGACGATCGCTCTGCTGGCCGGGCTCGGCAATTACGAGGAGCTCGCCTTGCATCTGCGCGCCACCCGCAACACCGGCGCGAGCGAGGACGACGTCATGGAAGCCCTCCTTCACGTCGCAATCTATGCCGGCGTCCCGCGTGCCAATCACGCCATCAAGATCGCGAAGGACATCTTCGCCGCCATGCCCGGGGAGGAGAGACCGTGAAACCAGCCGAGCTCCATCAGCGTGACCGGATGTGGCAGCCGCCCGCGCTGACACCGAACTACAAGACCTCCGTCGCGCGCAGCCCCCGCCTGGCCATGCTCTCGCTTCAGGGCTCGCTGTCGGAGATCACCGGCCCGACCTTCGGCCATAGCGACATCGACCCGATCGACAACGACCTGATCAAGAACTACGCCAAGACCGGCGACCCGGTGGGCGAGCGCATCATCGTCCACGGCCGCGTCCTCGACGAGAACGGCCGCGGCGTGCCCAACACGCTGGTCGAGATCTGGCAGGCCAATGCCGGTGGGCGCTACCGCCACAAGAAGGACGCCTATCTCGCGCCGATCGACCCGAATTTCGGCGGCTGCGGCCGCACGCTCACGGATGAGAGCGGCTACTACTTCTTCCGCACGATCAAGCCCGGCGCCTATCCCTGGCGCAACTGGGTCAACAACTGGCGCCCGGCCCATATCCACGTCTCGGTCTTCGGAACGGCCTTCGCGCAGCGCCTGATCACCCAGATGTATTTCGAGGGCGACCCGCTGATCGCGAAATGCCCGATCGTGGCGACCATTCCGGACCAGCGCGCCATCGACCAGCTCGTCGCGCCGCTCGATCTGAACGCGGCCGTGCCGCTAGATTGCCTCGCCTATAAGTTCGACATCGTGCTGCGCGGCCGCCGCTCGACCCTGTTCGAGAACCGCCTGGAGGGGAACTGACCATGGTCCAGCCCCTGCCTTATCTGAAGGAAACCGCCTCCCAGACCGCCGGCCCCTATGTACATATCGGGCTGGCGCCGGGAGCCGCCGGCTTCGACATCTACCGCCAGGAGCTCGGCTGGCAGATCGCCACCCCGGAAGTGCCGGGCGAGCGCATCCGCGTCGAGGGCCTGGTCCATGACGGCACCGGGGCGCCGGTGAAGGACGTGCTGCTCGAAGCCTGGCACGCCGACGCCAACGGCGTCTATCCGCACCCGGAAGACCCCGGCCATGCCGAGGTGCCGCCCGGTTTCCGCGGCTGGGGCCGGATCATCACCGATTTCGAGACCGGGCTCTGGAGCTTCGAGACGATCAAACCCGGGCCCGTTCCGGGGCGCAACAAGCGCATGATGGCGCCGCATATCAACCTCTGGCTCGTGTCGCGCGGCATCAATATCGGGCTCAACACCCGGATGTATTTCGAGGATGAGGACAATGGCGCCGATCCCGTCCTGAACCTGATCGAACAGGTCGAGCGCCGTCGGACCCTGATCGCCCGCCGCACCGGCCCCGGCCTCTATCGCTTCGATATTCGCCTTCAGGGCGACGACGAAACCGTGTTCCTGGATATCTGAGCCATGTCGCAACCCTGCATCATCTGCGTCGCCATCACCGGCTCGCTGCCCACCAAGGCCAACAACCCGGCCGTTCCAATCACCATCTCCGAACAGATCGAGAGTACGCAGGAAGCCTTCGAGGCCGGCGCCACGATCGCGCACTGCCATGTGCGCGACGACGAAGGCAAGCCGACCTCGGATCCCGAGCGTTACGGCCGCCTGAAAGAGGGGCTGGAGAAGCACTGCCCCGGCCTGATCGTCCAGCTCTCGACCGGCGGCCGCTCCGGCGCCGGCCAAGCCCGCGGCGCCATGCTGTCCCTGCGGCCGGACATGGCCTCGCTCGCCGTCGGCTCCAACAACTTCCCCAACCGCGTCTATGAGAATGCGCCCGATCTGGTCGACTGGCTCGCCGCCGAGATGGCCGCCCATCGCGTCAAGCCGGAGATCGAAGCCTTCGACCTCTCGCATATCCTCAAGGCGCACGAGATGTGGAAGCGCGGCCAGATCGTCGATCGCCCCTATGTCCAGTTCGTCATGGGCGTGAAGAACGCGATGCCGGTCGATCGCGACGTGTTCGACTACTACATCCGCACCGTGAAACGGCTTTTCGGCGAGAACGTGCCCTGGTGCGCCGCAGGCATCGGCTCGAACCAGATCGTGCTGAACGAATGGGCGATCGCCGCAGGCGGCCATGCCCGCACCGGCCTGGAGGACAATGTGCGCCTGGATCGCGAGCGGCTCGCCCCCTCGAATGCGGCCCTCGTCGCGCGAGCGGCCGAGCTTTGCCGGCAATACGGCCGGCCGGTCGCGACCTGGCAGCAGGCTCGCGAGATTCTCGGCATTCCGCTGAATGCCTGAAGGGGAGGATCATGAAGAAGATCTATGGCAGCGCGTCTGAAGCGCTGGAGGGCGTCCTGAAGGACGGTATGCTGATCGCGGCGGGCGGCTTCGGGCTCTGCGGCATCCCGGAACTGCCGATCGACGCCATCCTGAAGCCCGGACGAAGAACCTGACCGTCGCCAGCAACAATTGCGGCGTGGACGGGTTCGGCCTAGGCGTGCTGCTCGACAGCCGCCAGATCCGCAAGATGATCTCGTCCTATGTCGGCGAGAACGCCGAGTTCATGCGCCAGTATCTCTCCGGGGAGCTGGAGCTCGAATTCAACCCGCAGGGCACGCTGGCCGAGCGCATGCGCGCTGGCGGCGCCGGCATCCCCGGCTTCTACACCAAGACCGGCGTCGGCACCGTGATCGCCGACGGCAAGGCGAGCAAGGAGTTCGACGGCCAGACCTATATCCTGGAGCGCGGGATCGTCGCCGATCTTTCGATCGTCAAGGGCTGGAAGGCCGACGAGAGCGGCAACGTCGTCTTCCGCAAGACGGCGCGCAACTTCAATGTTCCGGCAGCGAAATGCGGCCGCATCTGCGTCTGCGAGGTCGAGGAGATCGTTCCCACCGGCTCGCTCGACCCCGATGCCATCCACCTGCCCGGCATCTATGTCCACCGCCTGATCCAGGGCCGGCACGAGAAGCGCATCGAACAGCGCACCACCCGCAAGAAGGAGGCCGCGTGATGGCCTGGGACCGTAACCAGATGGCGGCCCGCGCCGCCCGCGAATTACAGAACGGCTGGTACGTCAATCTCGGCATCGGCATCCCGACGCTGGTGGCGAACTATATTCCCGAGGGCGTCGAGGTGACGCTGCAATCCGAGAACGGCATGCTCGGCATCGGCCCCTTCCCCTTTGACGGCGAGGTGGACGCGGATCTGATCAATGCCGGCAAGCAGACGGTGACGGCGCTGCCGCAGACCGCCTTCTTCGACTCGTCGGAGAGCTTCGCGATGATACGCGGCGGCAAGATCGCCATGGCGATCCTGGGCGCCATGGAAGTAGCGGAGAACGGCGACCTCGCGAACTGGATGATCCCCGGTAAGCTGGTGAAGGGCATGGGCGGCGCGATGGACCTCGTCGCCGGCGTCGGCCGCGTCGTCGTGGTGATGGACCACGCCAACAAGGCCGGCGAATCCAAGGTGCTGAAGTCCTGCACCCTGCCGCTGACCGGCCAACGCGTGGTCGATCGGATCATCACCAACCTCGGCGTGCTCGATGTCGTCGAGGGCGGACTCAAGATCGTCGAGATTGCCGATGGCGTGAGCGAGGCCGAATTCCGTACCGCGACCGAAGCCACCCTCGTCGACTGAGGCCCGCCATGCCAGCCTCGCCCGCCGACAGCGCCCACTATTCTTGCCTCCTGGGCGACGCCGAGACGACACGGCTCTTTTCGGGGCGTGCCGCTGTTCCATGTATTCAGAGCAAGACGGCTGCGCGTACATTCCAATTGCTCTAGCCCGATCTGGAGTGCGCCCGTCGCGGCGGACAGTGTGAGGGAGAGGAACTGACCGGGGAGACCGACTTTCGAAGTGATCTGAGCCCTTAAAACTGGATCGCTTTGGGTTAGAGTTTTCGTGTCGTTTCCCTTGGGCTGGGAGGAGCGGAAGGCGATGAAGGATTCGAAGTTCTGGGACGCCCAGAAGGCGTTCATCCTGAAGCAGGGCGCGGATGGGATCCCGGTAGCGGAGATCTGCCGACGGGCCGGAAGATCCGGGTTCTGACCGTGGTCCATACCTTCTCGCGCTTCTCGCCGGCGGTCGATCCGCGCTTCAGCTACCGGGCCGAAGGACGTCGTCACCACGCTGGAAAGGGTCTGCGCCAAACTGGGCTACCCGAAGACGATCAGGGTCGATTAAGGCTCCGAGTTCGTCAGCCGCGACCTCGATCTCTGGGCCTATGCCAAGGGCGTCACCCTGGACCTCTCGCGGCCGGGCAAGTCGACGGACAATGCCTTCATCGAGGCGTTCAACGGCCGCTTTCGCAGCGAGTGTGCCTAACACGCACTGGTTCCTGACACTTGCGGATGCTGCTGAAAAGATGGCGGCTTGGGTCAAATGCTGGTATGTTGTGGCCCGTCAGCCATCCAAGTCGGACCCCGCAAAATTCTTCGCAAGTCTCTGAGATGATTGCCGTAGCTCGATAACTAAAGGGTCAGCCTGCACGCCGATGATGGGGTCAAAGTGTGGGCCGTTTCTCACATTCTTACATTTAACTGCCAAGCGATATCAGGGTATCAACCTTCCTTGCCTGCCGGGCGGTCAACAGGCCTCGCGGCTTGACGCACAGCGCTGCGGCAGCCCCCGGCGAGATCGCATGTCCGGTTTCCAGATCCCGAACCGGTTCCATCGTGAACGCCGTGGGCGGCATGTCATCGGCCGGCTCTCTTTCTGCCCGCCGCCAGGCTCCCAGCAGGCGCTCCAGATGGGAAAAGCTCCCCGTGTAGCAACGCTGCCTGACATCATGAAACAGATGGCGCCCGCAGCGATTGCCGTCCTTCCAGCACTAAGCAAGGAACGTCTCGAAATACCATGGTGATGAGGGCTTCAAGGGGGCTCACCGCCGATCCGGCGGAGCCTCAAACTTGAGCCACTTCGTGACATTGCGACGTTCACAGCCAGTCCGGCGGGCGATTTCGCTGTGAGACAGCCCATCTTTGCGCAGGGCATGGAGCGTCTCGAATACTTTCTGGCGAGATCACCGATGCGCGAGGCGCGTGCGCCTGCGAGTTGCCGCGGCGTCGACGCTCGCATCCTCCGACAGGATCGCCCAACCGGTGGCACGGCCAGACATGCTCATCTGTTCCTCAATCGCTGAGCGAAGATTCTGGATCAGGCGAAACCGATCGGCAACCTGTCGAGCCTGCGGTGCGCCCTGGCGGACAGCCTGCGCATAGTGGCCACAGCGGCCCCGGCTGACGACCTCGATCGAAGGATGGCCCACAGCTACTTGGCTGCGCTATCGACGCTACGGTAGCCCTGAACGTCGAAAACCGAGCGGCGCTCAAGATCAACGAGGATGGTCCCATAGCTTGTCGCTCGCCGCCAGCTCCAATCGTCGATGCCAACCACCCGGACATCGGCGATGCCGCCGTGAACAGCCGCGGCATCCCGCTTCAGTTGCCGCAGGATGCTATCGTCGCTGACCGGCATGCCGAGCCGCTGCATCAAGCGCTCGCCCGGTCGGCCACCAGCGCTTTGGCCAAGCAGGCCGACAATCTCGATGACCCTCGTCGTCCGGCGCGCATAAGGGGAAGCAACCGCCGGCAGCCGATCGGTGAACGTTTGTCGCTCACACTGATGATGGGAACATCGCCAGCGGCTCAGCAGGAGCTTCACCGTCCCAGGCTTGCGGGGAACAGGCAGATCCTGAAGCCGGCGATTGGACCAACCATGCCGACTTCGGCTTTGTCGACCACAATCGGGGCAAATGCCGATAGCGGGCCCAGCAGCCGAAACAACACAACTGTGGTTGTCAGTCAGCGCGACACCCAGAATCCTAACCCTCGGGCCGGGTGACCACTGCGATTGCGTGCGCATGCCCGCCAATAGCGATAGCCTCGCTAACAGCCGATAAACCACGCAAATTGAGGAAGACCCCATTTAACTGCCAAGCGACAGGAAGCGCTCTGGACGGATCTGGGGCGCGTGGTGGTGGCCGCGAATCTCTGCTGCGATATCATTCGGGGCCGGCGCGTAGCCAGGAAGGGCCTTCAACGCATCGCTCTCGCCAGTCACTTACCGAACATTGACCGAAACTCGGGTTCGTCCCCCGCTCCAGTACACATATGCCTCGTCTGGACCTCGATAGCCCGGCTGCGACGTGTAGACGACTTCCGTGACCTCCTGATCCGGCCGGCCGCATCGATTTTGCCTAGCGGTGCGGGTCGTGATCGTGCCGTGAGATGCCGTTCCGTTGACGCCGCCCACGATGCCTCGCCCGCAGCTGAAGACATTGTAGACACGGGAGGCGGCCCCGGACTTGACGTTCTCGGTGCGACCCTGGGCCAAGGCTGCGATGGGAAAGGCGAATGCCAACACGGCGGTGGTGACGAGCAGGCGGCTCATGACGATGCTCCGAAATGCGATGCGCATTGCGGATCATCGACGAAGGCCCGACAGACGGCAGCTCCCGAAACCGGGAGGTTTGGGCTTTTTCGCGAATCCAGGGAGAGCTACAATCCTTCGCTCTACCAGGGCACTTCGCGTCGCTCGGCCCGGTCCCGCGGCGAGGACCGAAACCGTCACAACAGACCGCGAAGACAAATTTGCGCCACGGCCTGCGCACGATTGCGAACGCCGAGCTTCCGGCGCGCATTATCCAGATGAAAGCGAACCGTTTCAGAGGAAATCGCGAGGATCGAGCCGATTGCGTCGTCGCTCTGGCCATCGGCTACCCAGCGCAGGCATTCGATTTCGCGGGCAGTGAGCACATCCGACTCCTCAATCCCGCTGTCAAGATCGATCAACATACGACAGCGCTCGTGCGTGACGGCCGCAAGCATGATCAGGCGCATCCGTTTCGCCGGGTCCATCTTGAAGGATCGCTCGCGCGTCGACATGCCAACGGTGGCGAAATACCCGCCCGGACCATGGATCGGCACGACGAGGCCGTCGGTCCAGCCCCACTCCCTCACGGTCCTCCAGACTTCTTTTTCGCCTTCGCCCTGCCGGCGTTCTGCCTGGAGTTCCCGCCAGGAAAAAGGGGAGCCGCGCCGTCTGGCCGCGCGCAGTACGGGGCTCTTCCGCTGGAACTGGCGGTCCTCGCTGAGCGCCTGCCAGTCCCGAGGCCAATTCAGAAAAAAGGTCCGCACGGGGTGCTGTGCGCTGGGAGCCAAGGCACGCGCCGCCGAACTGACGAAGCCTTCCTTCGCGACCATCGCCGCGAACGCGGCTCCAACCTCGGTGAGGTTGCCGCATTTGAGCAGAGCTTCGGCGAGGGGTTCGACCATGGTCATCGGGGCTGGCGCCGATCAGGGTTGCCTGGATCGTGACATCTATTTGAAATCGGTCAAGACCGCCGAGCGATCGGCTCGGTAGTTCGCTTGGGATGTCAGGACCGCGGTTGCGTCTTGCTCACGGCCCCGGTGGAGCTCCGGATGGAACGTGTTCTCTTCGTGGCGAGCACAGCTTCCGACGCATCGGACGAAGGCGGGCCGCCAAGGACCATTCGGTTCCGATAAGGACCACGACCTCCCGTTTCCGGGAGCTGTAACCGAATGGTTGCCCGGCGATGATCCAGCTCCTCGGGAGCGCGATTCTGTTCACATCGGCAGGCCGCTGAGTGGAACGGGACAAGGGGCGACATGCTGATTTCGGTCGTTGGCGGAACGAAGCGCCGCCTCTTCGTCTCGCCGGCCGTATCGGCATTGGCCTTCGCGCTCGCGTTCCCAGCCGTCGCGGCGGATGTGAACGTCACCTCCAACGTTACGACCGGGATCAATCTTGACACTTTTGTCGGAGCAACCGTCGAGATCGCGCCCGGCGTCTCGGTGTCGAACGTGCTGCTGTCGGGGGCCATCGGCGCGACGACGAGCGCATGGGCACTGACCAACCGAGGCTCGATCTCCTCGACCTCCGCGACCTCCGTTACGCTGCCCGTGGCGGGCTCGTCGGTCGTGAATTTCGGCTCAATCACGGCGATGTCGGCCAACGGCATCATTCTCGCGGGCGGCGGCAGCGTCGACAACCGTGCGGGAGCCACGATCTCCTCCGGCCTGAGCGCGATCGCGATCGGCACGGCGACCGCAGGTGCGGGCTCCGTGATCAATGCCGGCACGATCATCCAGACCGGCGTGGGCGGTGACCTTGTCACGCTGCGCTTCGGCGGGACCGTCACCAACCTGCAGGGCGCGACCATCAGCGCCAGCAACAGCGGCAACGCAGTCTCGGTCGGACAAGGCACATCCCGCACCGTCTTTAACGCGGGGGCGATCACGAATACCGGGGGCAACTTCTCAACAGGCGTCCTGGTCCAGGGCGGACCCTCCACCGTGACCAATACGGCGACGGGGCGGATCAGCGGCGCATTCAACGGCATCTATGCCAGTGCCTCGGCTGGCCTGACGTTGACCAATGACGGCCTGATCGAATCCACCGGAGCAAGCGGAGCGCGCCGCGCCGTCGAAGCGACCGGAGGCGGGTCGGTGGTCAACAACGGCACGATCCGCTCGCTCGCCAGCGATGGCCTTTACTATGCTCGCGCCGGCAGCGTCATCAATCGGGGCACGATTTCCGGCGCCGTCAACGCGATCAACTTCTCCGGAAACTATGCGCGCAGCCTCACCCTCGACACCGGCTCCGTCCTCAACGGCAACGTCCAGGGCGGCACGGGGGTGGACGCCCTCGTTCTGACGGGCAACGGCAGTCAGGACATCGGCAAGGTGCTCGCTTTCGAAGCCCTGACGATGCAGGGCACGAGCTGGCAGCTCCCCGGCAATGGCAGCTTCGCGACCTCCGCCACCGTCCAGTCCGGCGCCCTGTCGGTCGGTGGCACGCTGACGGCCCCCACGGTGAACGTGCAGTCGAACGGCACCCTGACCGGCACCGGCACGATCGCCGGCCCCGTCACGGTTTCCGGCGCGCTGCTCGGTACTTCCGGGCAGACGCTGACCTTGGCCTCCCTGGCTCTCGACCCCACGGCGCGCCTGAACGTCACGCTGGGGAGCGCCTCTCCTCAAACCCTGTTCGCCGTCAATGGGGCGCTGGTGCTCGACGGCACGCTGAACATCACCGCCGCAAGCGGCTTCGGCCCCGGTATCTACCGTATCCTGAGCTATGGCGGCGCCTTCACCGATAATGGTCTCGATATCGGCTCCGTCCCCGCCGGAACGACGCCGGCCGCTTATACCGTACAGACCTCGGTCGCCGGTCAGGTCAACCTCCTCAGCACGGCCACGCTGCCGGCCGGCCCCTTCCAGTTCTGGGATGGCGGCGGCATCGCCAATGACGGCGTCATCGCGGGCGGCTCCGGCGTCTGGAGCGCCACGACGCCGAACTGGACCAACGCCGCTGGCATGGGCAACCAGCCAATGTCCCCGCAACCCGGCTTCGCGATCTTCCAGGGACAGCCGGGCATCGTGACCGTCGACCGCGGGGCCGGCGCGGTGGGCGTCAGCGGCATACAGTTCGCGTCCAACGGCTATACCGTCCTTGGCGATCCGATCACGCTCGCCAGCCCGCAGACCGTGGTCAGGGTCGGCGACGGGACTTTCGCGGGCAGCGGCTTCACCGCGACCATCGCCTCACCTCTCGTCGGCGCCGGCGGATTGACGAAGACCGACCTAGGCCAATTGGTGCTGGCGGGAAACAATAGCTACGCGGGCGCCACCACCGTCGAGGGCGGCTCCTTGATCGTCAACGGCTCGATCGATTCGCCGGTCACGGTCGCATCGGGGGCTCTCCTCGGCGGGTCCGGCTCGATCGGCTCGGTCCTGGTCAACGGCGTGCTGGCCCCCGGCAACTCGCTGGGCACGCTAACTGTCAATGGCAATCTGAGCTTCGGCGCAAACGGCATCTACGCAGCCGAGGTGCAGGGTGCGGCCTCGGACAAGGTCGTGGCGAGCGGCAGTGCCAGCCTGGCCGGCACGCTCAGGCTGGTGCCACTGGGCGGCAGTTACATCTTCTCGTCACCCTATACTTTACTCTCGGCGGCCGGCGGCCTCGCCGGGACCCGCTTCGGCACAGTCGACACGTCCGGTTCCTTCGGTGACGGCGTGACGACCGCGGTGAACTATACGGCAACCGATGTGCTGCTCACGCTGACACCGAAGCCGTTCGGCCTGGGGGTTACCTCGCCCCGCAACGCTGCCGCGGTCGCGCGCGCCCTCGACGGAGCGGTCGCCGCCGGCGGCGACGTATCGCCCCTGTTCGCGATCTACAATCTTCCGGCAGCCGCCATCCCGGGAGCCGTCAATCAGTTGTCGGGTGAGGTCCATGCCGCCGCTCCCGCCATGGCGAACGAAGCCGCTGGAGGCTTCCTGACGACGATGCTCGACGCGGGCGGCACGGGGCGGCTGAACGGCTCGCCCTCGGCTCCGGGGGGGGCGGCCGGTTTCACCGGCGGCCTGCCCTCGAAAACCGATGGCCCCGGCAAACCGAGCTTCGATCCGGCTTTCTTTGCGATGTGGGGGGCGAGTTTCGGTTCGACCGGGCGCACGGATGGCGACAAGGGGATCGGATCCAACCGTCGGACGCTTTCCGACGGCCATCTCGCGGTCGGTGCCGATATCCGGCTCGGTGCCGGCACCGTTGCGGGCGTGGCGATTTCTGGCGGTCGGACGAGCGCCGCTCTCGCGAGCGCGACCGGTAACGCCGACGCTGACGTCTTCCAGCTCGGCATCTATGGCCGCACCTCGCTCGGTCCGCTCAAGCTCGCGGGAGCCCTCGGTTATGCGCGGCTGGACGTCAATACCTCGCGCGCTATTCCAGCCCTGGCGCGCACCGGCATCACGGCATCGTATCACACCCAGGCGTGGAGCGGTCGGGCCGAGGCCAGCCTTCCCATCGGGACCTCGATGGCCGGCAGCGGACGCAGGATCACGATCGCGCCGCTCGTTGCCTTCCAGGCGGTGCAGGCAACCAGCCCGGCGGCGATGGAGCGCGACGGGGGCGGCATCGCCGCGGGCACACTCGCTCTGGCAAGCCACACGGACACGACCAGCCGCAGCGAAATCGGCGTTCAGCTCGAAGGCGACGTGCCGGTGGGCGGCACGCCGATAACCGGCTTCGTCCGTGCCGCATGGGCGCATTATTTTCTGCGTGGCGCGACGATCTCCGCGACGCTCAACGGCCTGACCAATGCGAGCTTCGTGGCCGAAGGCGCCCGGACCGCCCCCGATGCGGCACTGATTGCCGCGGGCATGGACATCAAACTCAGCCCGTCAGTCAGTCTCGGCGCCCGCATCGAGGGAGAGTTCGCCGGAAACGCCCAGCGTTTCGCAGGGCATGTCCGATACAATCTCCGATTCTAATATGACCTCGTTGCGAGTGCGACGGCTGTCTTCCCCTGTTTCGGTGTCAAACGGCGCGCAAAGTTGGGGCTGACGCAATCCCGCTGACATTTGAGATCATTGCGCGCCGATCAGACACACCTGGAGAAGATCGATCCTTCCACGGACGTACATCATCATGAGGTCGCCAGGCAGTTTGGCGCGCAAGGCGTCGAAATCCATGTGGCCGATTATTCCCGGCCTGACACCTTGTCAGCGGCAGTCGAAGGCATCGATCGACTGCTGACAATCTCGTCGACGGCTGAGGACGGCCGGGTCTGCCCAGCATCAAAACGTCAACGTCCCAAGCGACGGTATCCATAGCTACATAACGGCATTGGTAGGTACTTTTGCTGTAGCTGTTGTGAGAGCAATCTGCAGCCTTGCTGCCGCATCGACAAGGTATCGGTCGGCATGCCAGTTGGCGACAAGCTGGAGGCCAATCGGCAGTCCTGCCGAGCTGCGGCCGCACGGCAGCGACAACGCTGGATGGCCGGTGAGATTGAATGGGAAAGTGTACGGATACCACGCGCCGCGGATCGTCTCCGCCGGTTTGCCAGCAATATCTATCTGCCCCAGCGGATCAAGCCCGACCGGCAGGGCCGGCGCCGACAGGGTCGGTGAGGCGATCAGGTCGAAGCGAGCGAGAATCTCCTGCACTTTGGCGAAGCAATCCGTCCGCGCGAACTGGGCCTGGCAGAGATCGACGGCGCTGTAGCCGCGCCCGGCCTCGATAGTTGCGAGCAAGGTCGGATCGAGTTTCTCCGGTGTCTTCTCGGCATGGCTGCCGAGTCGGGCCATTAGCAGGGAACGCAGGAAGACGAGAAAATGCGGTTCCAGCGAAACCAGGTCGAGCTCGATCGGCTCGACGATCCAGCCCAAAGCTTCAGCCTGCCTCATCGCGGCGACGACGGCCGACTCGACATCGGGATCGAGGATGTTGCCGCAGCGCAGGAGGAAGCCAATCCGCGGCTTCTCGCTTTCGCCGAGCCGGCGTTCCGGGAAGGCCGATAGCTGTCCATAGGGATCGCGACGGTCGGGACCGAGAAGCGTCTCGAACATCAGGGCGGCATCGGCGACATCGCGCGCCATCGGCCCGACGAAGGAATTGGCGCCGAAGAGGTCCGGGGCCTGCAGGTTCGGGATCGCGCCCAGCGTCGCCTTCAAGCCGACGACGCCGCAGCAGGCGGCGGGGATGCGGATCGAACCGCCGCCATCGGTGCCGAGCGCGAGCTGCCCCATGCCGGCCGCGACCGCCACCGCCGCGCCGCCCGATGAGCCGCCGCAGGTATGGGCATGACTATGCGGATTGAGCGTGCGGCCGAAGAACGGGCCTTCGGTGAACGGCTTGTGGCCGAATTCCGGTGTCGTCGTCTTGCCGATCAGGATCGCGCCGGCAGCCCGCGCGCGCGCGACCGCGACTGCATCAGCCTTCGGGACGTTGTCCGCGAACAGGGCCGAGCCCTGCGTGGTCGTGACGCCCTCGGTATTGGTCAGGTCCTTGACCGAGAAGGGAATGCCGTGGAGGGCGCCAAGCGCATCGCCGCGCATCACCTTGCCTTCGGCAGCCTTCGCCTCAGTGCGGGCGCGCTCGGCCGGGACCGCCATGAAGGCATTGAGCTCGGCCCTTTCCTCGATGCGGGCGAGCGCGGCCTCAACCGCTTCGAGGGGCGAAATGGCTTTCGCGCGGATCGCGGCGGCGAGGTCGACGGCGGAAAGATCGGCGATATCGGTCATGGCTGTCCTCAGATCATCCAGCGGCCGCCATCGATCAGCAGCGTCTGGCCGGTCACGTAACGGGCGTCCTCGCTGGCGAGGAAGGCGACGCAACCGGCTACATCCTCCGGTTCGGCGATGAAACCGGCCGGCGTCGTCGCCTTGATCTTCTCGATCACCGCCGGCGTCAGCCGGTCATGGGCGCGGGTGCGGATGGCGCCGGGCGCGACTGCGTTGACGGTGACACGATGCGGCGCAAGCTCGCGCGCAAGCGAGCGGGTGAAGCCGATGATGCCCATCTTAGCGGCGGCATAGTCGGTCAAGCCAGCATCGCCGACGAGCGCGGCGTCGCTCGACATGTTGACGATCCGGCCGCCGCGCGCGCGCATAGCCGGCGCGACGAGATGGCTCATTCGCATGGCCGTGAAGAGCGAGACCTCTAGCACGAAGCGCCAGACCTCTTCCTGCGATTCATGGAATTGCGCGGCGCGCTCGCGCCCGCTCTGGCCAACATTGTTGAAGAGGATGTCGACCGGGCCGAAGGCTCCAACAGCACGATCATGGAAATCGGCGAGCACGGCCGCATCGGTGCAGTCCCCGGCCATGGTCAGAAGACGGTCGGCCGGCTGACCGGCGAAGCTTTCAGCGAAACCATCGGCCTCGCGGTCGATCACAGCGACCCGCGCGCCTTCGTCGAGGAAGCGGCGCGCCGTTGCTGCGCCGATGCCGTGCGCGGCACCGGTGATGGCGACGGTCTTGGCCGCGAAGCGCTCGCTCGTCATGGCCGGCTCCCGTTGCTCGCTAATGGAAGGTCCGGCCGCCATCGACGGCGATGGCGGTGCCGGTGACATAGGAGGATTCCGCGCTGGTCAGCCACAGGATTGCGGCGGCGATCTCATCGGGCGAGGCGACGCGCTGGAGCGCATAGCGAGCGCGTACCGCTTCATAGGCGGCTATGGGGTCGGGAGCGGTTTCGATACTCGTGCGGAACAGTTCCGTCTCGACCGCGCCGGGGCAGACCGTGTTGACGCGGATGCCGAACTCGGCGGCCTCCATCGCGAGCGCCTTGGCGGCCATCTGCAGGCCGGCCTTGGAGGCGCAATAGGCGGAGCGGTGCTTCAGCGGCGAGAGGCCGGCGCCGGACGAGACATTGACGATGGTGCCGCCGCCCGCCGCCTTGAGATGCGGATAGGATGCCTGCGCCACCAGCATCGGGCCGGTCAGGTTGACGGCGATGATGCGGTTCCAGTCGGCCAATGCCATGCTCTCGATATCGGCGATGAGATCGATGCCGGCCGAGCTTACGACACCGTCGAACCCCCCGAGCGCGGTGGCGGCATTGGATACGGCGGTCTCGACGGAAGCCGGATCGGAGACATCGGCCCTGAAGGAGACGAACGCATTCCCTCCGAAACGCCCGGCCAATGCCGCCAGCGCCTCCACATCGCGATCGAGCGCTGCGACCCGCGCGCCTTCTTTTACGAAGCGCTCGACCGTCGCGAGCCCGATGCCCTTGGCAGCGCCGGTGATCAGGATGCGCCGGTCGGCGAGCGCCCCGCTCACCGCCTCGCCTCCGCGCGGGCGGTCTCGAGGCCGGGGCGCATGTCGTCGACCATCTCGTCGCAGCGGCCGATCCAGACATTGGGGTGCTTCAGCGCGTGCTCGATCAGCCCCTCTAGCGCCTTGATGCGCGAGGGCTGGCCGATCATCTCGGGGTGCATGCCGACCATCATCATCCGGTCCTCGGCATAGAGCACGTCGAACTCGCCCTTCCACGCTTCGAGCACGGCCGAGGGGGCCTGCATGGTCCGGCCGGGCAGCACGATCGAGTACTGGAAGAAGGGCGCGTCATCGAGCACCCAACGGAAGGGCAATTCGACGATCTTGGTCTCCTCGCCCGCGACGGTGTGGAGATAGGGCGAGTCGTCGTCGAAGAAGTTCGAGGAATAGTCGAAGCCGTACTCGACCAGCATCGGCATGGTGACCGGGCTGATCTCGGCCGCCGGCGAGCGCCAGCCGCGCGGCGCGCGGCCGCTGACCCGCTTGATCGACTGGAAGCCCTTTTCCATCTCCTCGCGCTCCTCCTCGGGCGAGAGGTTGAGGATCCAGGTGTGGCTGTAGCTGTGATGGGCGAGCTCATGGCCGCGCTTCAGGATTTCCTCCATCAGCCCCTCGCGCTGGTCGATGATCAGGCCGGGCACGAAGAAGGTCGCCTTGATGCCGTAGCGATCGAGCAGGTCGAGCACGCGGCCGGTACCGACCTTCCAGCCATAGGCGCCCTGCGACATCAGGATCGGCCGCTCGGCATAAGCCGGGTCGCGGCCAGTCCACATCGTCTCCGCGTCGAGATCGAAGGTGAGGAAGAGCGGGAAACCCTTGGAGGTCAGCGGCATGGCGATTCCGTTCAGACGAAGCGGTGGAAGCCGAAGCGGCGCTCGGCGATGAGGAGCACGATGCCGGTGGCGAGGATGAGCAGCGTCGAGACGGCGGCGACGCTCGGGTCGATGCCCATCTCCACCGAGGAGAAGATCAGCACCGGCAGGGTGGTCTGGCTGGCGCTGATCAGGAAGATCGTGACCGGCACATTGTCGAGCGAGGTGATGAAGGAGAACAGCCCTCCCGCCACCAGCCCCGGCGCGATCAAGGGCAGCGTGACCAGGCGGAACGCCTCGAAGCCGCTGGCGCCAAGCACCCGTGCCGCTTCCTCGACGGCGAGATCGAGCCCCGACAGGCTCGCCAGCGCCGAGCGCACGACATAGGGCACGGTGATGACGACATGGGCGAGCAGCAGCCCGACGAGCGAACCGCGCAGTCCGGTCATGCTGTAGAACTGCAGGAGCGCCACGCCGACGACCACGGCCGGCATCACCAGCGGGGCCATCAGGAAGGAGGTGACGGCTTCAGAGCCCGGCAGCACCTTGCGGAACAGCGCGCAGGCGGCGGCCACACCGAGCACGAGCGAGATCAGCGTCGAGCCGCAGGCCAGGATGAGGCTCATGCGGATGGCCGAGAGATAGCTCGGGTCGCTCAGCACCTTGCCGAACCAGGCGAGCGTCAGCCCCTGCGGCGGGATGGTGAGGTAGGAGGTCGTCGAAAAGGCCGCCAGCACGACGACGATCACCGGCAATTGCAGGAAGGCGACGACTGTGAAGGCCGTGGCGGTCAGGCCCCAGCCGGGGCGGTTCTCGCTCATGTCGCTCATGCCATGCCCGCCCATCGCCTGGTCAATCGGCTCGACAGCCAGATGATCGCGACCGCCATGAAGGTCAGTGCGAAGGAGAGCGCCGAGCCGCTCGGCCAGTCGAGAAGCTGCATGTATTCGTCGTAGATCAGCGTCGCCATGACCTGATAGGTCGGCCCGCCCAGCATGCGCGGCGTCACCAGCGCGCTGATCGTCAGCACGAAGACGAGGATCGAGCCGGCGAGGATACCCGGCGCCGAGAGCGGCAGCGTCACCGCCATGAAGACATGGGCGCGGCTGGAGCCGAGCGTCGCGGCGGCGGATTCGACGTCGCGCGGCACGTTGCGGATCGCCGCGACCAGCATCAGCACCATGAAGGGCAGGTAGATATGGGTGAGCCCGATGAAGAGCCCGACGAAGTTGAACAGCAGCTTCACCGGGGCGGCGATCAGGCCGAGCTGCATCAGCAGGTTGTTGATCAGGCCGCGATTGGCCAGCAGCGCGATCCAGCCGAAGGAACGCACGACGAGATTGAGCAGCATCGGGAAGATGACGAGCAGGATCAGCGGCACGCGCCAGCGCTCCGGTCCGCGCGCGATGAGATAGGCCAGCGGGTAGCCGAGCAGCAGGCAGATCAGCGTGACGGAAAAGCCGAGGCCGAGCGTGCGCCAGATCACCTCGCGATAATAGTCGTCGGTAACGATCTGGGTGTAGTTCTTCAGCGACCAGGCACCTTTGACGAGCCCCGCGCCCGGCTCGTAGACGCCGAAGCTCGTCGGCAGCAGCATCAGCACCGGTACGAGGAAGAACCCCGCCAGCACCAGCAGGAGCGGCGCGACCAGCAAGAGCCCTTGCCGCCGCGACATCATGCCGTGGCGCCTTCGGGCGGCATCGCGAAGACGGCGGCCGGGTCGATGGCGAGCGCGACCGGTGCACCCGCCGTGAGACCAGCTTCCGCTCCGTGCGAGGCGGTTTCCGCGACGATCTCGACGCCTTCCGCCAGCCGCACGACATATTGCACGCGAGCGCCGCTGAAGGAGCGCAGCGCGACCTCGCCGGCAATTTCGCCGGGCTGGGCTAAGCCGCTGCGGATCGCGACCGCTTCCTGCCGGATGACGATATCGACCTTCGCGCCGGCCGGCTGGTCGATGCGCGCGGCCGGGACTTCGACGGCGCCGACGGCAAGCCGGCCGCCCGGGCCTTCTCGCATGGCGACGGAGCCGGCGAGACGGTTCGGCTTGCCGATAAAGCTGGCGACGAAGCCTGTGGCAGGGCGGTGGTAGATGTCCTCGGGCGTCGCGAATTGCTGCATCACGCCCCTGGCCATCACGCCGACGCGATCGGACATCGAGAGAGCTTCACCCTGATCATGGGTGACGAAGAGCGTGGTGATGCCGAGATTGCGCTGCAGGCGCTTCAATTCGATCTGCATCTCGTCGCGCAATTGGGCATCGAGATTGGAGAGCGGCTCGTCGAAGAGCAGCACGCGCGGATGCGGCGCGAGCGCCCGGGCGATCGCGACGCGTTGCTGTTGCCCGCCCGAGAGCTGGCGCGGATAGCGCTCGCCGAAGGCGGCGAGCCTGACCATGCCGAGCGCTTCCCTGACGCGCCTGTCGAGCTCGGCGCCCACGACCTTGCGGCGACGCAGGCCGAAGGCGACGTTCTCGAACACCGTCATATGCGGGAACAGCGCATAGGACTGGAAGACGAGGCCAAGGCCACGCTTGTTCGGGGGCAAGGTGGTGACGTCGTCGCGCCCGATCAGGATGCGGCCGCGGCTCGGCTCGACCAAGCCAGCGACCATGCGCAGGATCGTGGTCTTGCCGCAGCCGGAAGGACCGAGCAGCGAGACGAATTCCCCCTCGGCGATCGTCAGGGAGACGTCCCTGACGACTTCAACCTCGCCATATGACTTGCCCAGCCCCTCGAAGGTCAGCGAGCCCATTACCCGTCCTTTCCAGGTGCCGTCGCGCGGCTCAGCGCGCGACTTCGCGCTGCCAGCGGCGTGTCCAGGTCGCGCTGTTCTTCGCGATCACGTCCGGGTCGATGAACCAAGCCTTCTCCAGGCTTTCGCCGTTCGGCACGATGCTCTTGAGCTTGTCGGAGAGCTTCACCTTGGTGTTGACCGCGCCGATATAGGCCCGCTCGGAGAAACAGCCCTGCCCCTCGGCCGAGAGCACCTGGTCGAGGAACTTGTAGGCTAGTTCGGTCTTGGTCGAGCCCTTGGGCAGGACGACCGCCGGCAGGATGCCGACCGCGCCCTCCTTCGGATAGGCGACGGCGAGCGAGAGGCCCTTGTCCATGGCGACGCCGGCGCGATCCGGATACCAGGGCGCGATCGCGATCTCGCCGCGCTCGAACAGGGACAGCAACTGGTCGGCCTGGGTGTAAAGCACGGCCGAACCCTTCGCGATCGGCTTGATCGCCTCAATGCCGGGATCGATATTGTCGAGCGTGCCGCCCTTGAGCTTGTTCAGCGCCAGCAGGAACTGCAGCCCGGAGGTGCCGCTGATATCGCCGATGGCGTATTTCCCGGCATAGGCCGGATCGGCCAGGTCGAGCCAAGAGGTCGGCGTCGCCTTCACCAGCTTGGGATTGTAGACCAGCGTGGTCGCGCTCACCATCGCGACGACGTAAGCGTCGTCCTTGCCCCAGGCGGTCGGGATCACGTCGGTGGCGTTCTTGAGCTTCGCGCGATCGATCTTGTCATTGAGCTTCTCGTTGGCGGTCTGGGCTGCCAGCGAGTTGTCGATATAGACGATATCCATGTCCGGCTTGCCGGCGGTGGCGCGCAAGGCCGCCGCGAATTGGGAGGAATTGCCGAGCTTCAGCGAGACGGTGGCGCCCGTCGCCTTTTCGAAGGCCGCGACGTGGCAGGCCTTGACGTTATCCGCGAAGGAGCCGCCGAAGGCGCCCACGACGAGCTCCTCGGCCTGTGCGGTGGAGGTGAGCGCCGCGCCGAGGACGGCGGCGGCGGTCGCATGACGAAGCATCTGACGCATGGTTGCTGGTTCCCGTCTGTTGGCCTGCGGCACACCGCTGTTGGCGCGGTTTCCCTAGGTCGACGGAATTCCCCTCCCATCGGCCAAGGGGAGCATGGCACGGCTCGATTTGCCTTTCAAGAAAGATAGATAAAAGATATCTTGACGTGACGACGGTGACGAGGCGGACTTGCATCCTGTCCGCTGGCGTGGTCGGAAAGGGTTGTCTTGGAGAATCCGAATGCGCAACGAGGCCGCGCGTAGCCTGACGTTCGAAACGCCCGATATGCTCTGGCAGAACGACCGCGTCGGCGCCGGCATGCAGCGCTGGCGGCGCGAGTTCCCGGAGGTCGATTGCTCCGGCAAGGCGATCGTTGGCCGGCTGCTGCATCTCAACGAGGTCTTCCAGACGGCGATCAACCGCACGCTCGCGCGGCACAGGCTCAAATATCCGAGTTTCGCGGTGCTCGCGACGCTGCGCGTGCAGGGCACGCCCTATCGCATGTCGCCCAAGGCTCTGCTCGACACGCTAATCCTGACCTCTGGTGGATTGTCGAACCTGCTGCGGCGCCTGGAGAAGGCGGGGCATGTCCGCCGCATGGCAGACGAGACCGACGGGCGTGGTGTGATCGTCGAGCTTACAGAAAAAGGCCGCCTCCTGGTCGAGCCGGCGATGCGCGATCATGCCGAGACGGAACGACGCCTCGTCGCCTTGCTGCCCCTGGCGGAGCAGGTCATGGTTGCAGGCGCGCTCGGCAAGATGATGCTGAGCGCGCACTAACCGAGGCCGTCACGCGCCAACTCCGGACATTCGAGGCTTGCCGGAAAGCGGACTTTCAGCCCAGGCCAGAAGACCGTCCTGATCCTACCTGGTTTCGATAGCGCAAAGCGTCGACAACGACCTTGAAGGCGGGAAGGTTCTGGCGGCGGCTGGGATAGTAGAGGAAGTAGCCGTCGAAGAAGGGCGACCAGTCGTCCAGCACCAGGGCCAGCGCACCTGACGCGATCTGCCGCTCGACGATGTCGTCGGGAACGTAGGCGATGCCGTAGCCGTTCACCGCCGCATCGATCATGGCGTAGGAGTTGTTGAAGGTCAGTTGGCCGCTGACCCGCACACGCAATTCCTTTCCGGCTTTTTCGAACTCCCAAGCATAAAGCCCGCCGGCTGTTTCGTGGCGCATATTGATGCAGATATGGCGCACCAGATCCTGCGGATGTTCCGGGACGCCGTGCGCGGCGAGATATCCGGGCGAAGCGACCGCTACCAGCCGCCAGTCCGGGCCGATGCGAACCGCGATCATGTCCTTCTCGACGCTCTCGCCCAGCCGAACACCCGCATCGAAGCCCTCCTCGACGATGTTGCGGAAGGTGCTGTCGAGGATCAGTTCGACATTGATGTCGGGATAATCCCGGAGGACCGGCCTGAGCTTCGGCCAGACGACACTTTCGAGCGCGTGGTCGGATAGCGTCAGCCTGACAGAGCCCGACGGCTTGTCGCGCAACGCCGTCAGCGCCGCGATCTCGTCCTTGATCTCCGCGATCCGCGGTGTGATCGTCTGGAGCAGGCGCTCGCCCGCGGTCGTGGTCGCGACATTGCGCGTGGTCCGGGTCAAAAGGCGAACGCCCATGCGATCTTCGAGCTGCTTGATCGCGTAGCTGAGAGTCGATTGCGCGACGCCGATTTTCGCCGCCG
>NZ_JAELTI010000256.1 GCF_016428755.1 Allobosea sp. ASV33 | reverse complement strand
CCCCCCCCCCCCCCCCCCCCCCCCCCCCCCCCCCCCCCCCCCCCCCCCCCCCCCCCCCCCCCCCCCCCCCCCCCCCCCCCCCCCCCCCCCCCCCCCCCCCCCCCCCCCCCCCCCCTTTTTTAATGCTCCGGCGACCACCGAGATCTACACCGAAGGTTAATCGTCGGCAGCGTCAGATGTGTATAAGAGACAGGATCGAGCCCGCCCGTTTCGCCGAGATGCCCGAGGTCGACCGCGTCCTCGGCAATGACGAGAAGCTGCGGCCTGAGAACTGGGCTGCGCTCGCACGCTCCAACAGCCTCGGCCATCCCGACACGACG
>NZ_JAELTI010000255.1 GCF_016428755.1 Allobosea sp. ASV33 | reverse complement strand
CCCCCCCCCCCCCCCCCCCCCCCCCCCCCCCCCCCCCCCCCCCCCCCCCCCCCCCCCCCCCCCCCCCCCCCCCCCCCCCCCCCCCCCCCCCCCCCCCCCCCCCCCCCCCCCCCCCCTCTTTCATGATCCGGCGACCACCGAGATCTACACCGAAGGTTAATCGTCGGCAGCGTCAGATGTGTATAAGAGACAGGAGTAGAGGTGCACGAGGCTGGAGACCGTGTTGACCACGACCAGCATCACCACTGTCAGCGTATCGACGCGGAAGGCCCAGTCGACCTGCAACTGGCCGGACGAGATCCAGCTCGCGATCTGCACCC
>NZ_JAELTI010000254.1 GCF_016428755.1 Allobosea sp. ASV33 | reverse complement strand
CCCCCCCCCCCCCCCCCCCCCCCCCCCCCCCCCCCCCCCCCCCCCCCCCCCCCCCCCCCCCCCCCCCCCCCCCCCCCCCCCCCCCCCCCCCCCCCCCCCCCCCCCCCCCCCCCCCCCTTTTACTGATCCGGCGACCACCGAGATCTACACCGAAGGTTAATCGTCGGCAGCGTCAGATGTGTATAAGAGACAGGGTCGAGGGCGATCGCCCGATCGGCAGGGCAGCGGGGCCGGAGATGTCTTCGACGGACTCCGCGGTCGTCTAGATCGCCGAGCGTTACTTCAGTTCATGCCGTCGTCCCAGGCTTGCCCCCGGATCC
>NZ_JAELTI010000253.1 GCF_016428755.1 Allobosea sp. ASV33 | reverse complement strand
CCCCCCCCCCCCCCCCCCCCCCCCCCCCCCCCCCCCCCCCCCCCCCCCCCCCCCCCCCCCCCCCCCCCCCCCCCCCCCCCCCCCCCCCCCCCCCCCCCCCCCCCCCCCCCCCCCCCTCTTTAATGCTCCGGCGACCACCGAGATCTACACCGAAGGTTAATCGTCGGCAGCGTCAGATGTGTATAAGAGACAGCCTCCGACCTGCTACCGGAACTGCAGGGCCGCCTGCCGATCCGTGTCGAGCTCAACCCGCTCGACATCGAGGATTTCAAGCGCATCCTGACCGAGACCGAAGCCAGCCTGATCAAGCAGTCGGTGGC
>NZ_JAELTI010000035.1 GCF_016428755.1 Allobosea sp. ASV33 | reverse complement strand
TCACCGTCTCGCCGGGGCTGAGCTTGTCATGGGCGAGGAAGGACAGGTCCGTGCCATCGGCCATGCGGGCGAAGCCGACGAACTCGCGGCCGCGGAACTCGGTCGAGACGACCTGCGCCTTGAGGCCGGGCTGGCCGGCCGCGACGGGATGCATATCCTCGGGGCGGATCGCCAGATAGCCCTCTGCACCGGCGGAGACCGCATGGCGCGCGCGGCCGGAGATCTGCGCATCGCCGACAGCGATCGTCGCCTTGCCGTCACCGGCTGACGCGACTTTGCCCTTCACCTTGTTGCGGAAGCCCATGAACTCGGCGACGTCGAGATGATCCGGCCGCATGAACAGGTCTTCCGGCGTGCCGACCTGGCGTACCTGGCCGTCGCGCAGCACGACGATGCGGTCGGCGAGCGAGAGCGCCTCCTCCTGGTCGTGGGTGACGTAGATCGTGGTGGCGCCGAGCGTGTTGTGGATGCGGCGGATTTCGGCGCGCATCTCCAGACGCAGCTTGGCGTCGAGGTTGGAGAGCGGCTCGTCCATCAACACCAGCGGCGGCTCGACGACGATGGCGCGCGCGATGGCGACGCGCTGCTGCTGGCCGCCGGAAAGCTGTCCGGGCAATTTCTCGGTCTGGCCCTGCAGGCGCACCAGCGCCGCGGCCTCAGCGACGCGCTTGTCGATCTCGGCCTTGGGCAGGCCGCGCATCTTCAGGCCAAAGCCGATATTCCTGTTCACGCTCATATGCGGGAACAGGGCGTAGTTCTGGAAGACCATGCCGAAGCCGCGCTCTTCCGGGCGCAGCGGGTCGATGCGCTTGTCGTCGAGCCAGATGCCGCCGCCGGTGGCCGGGAGCAGCCCAGCGATCAGGTTCAGCGTCGTCGACTTGCCGCAGCCGGACGGGCCGAGCAGCGCGATGAACTCGCCCTTGCCGATCGTCAGCGAGACGTCCTTGAGCGCGTTATGGGTGCCGAAGTCACGGCTCAGACGATCGAGCTTGAGCTCGCGGAACGAGGCTGCGTTGATGGTCATGGCTTCCGGATGGATCTGAGAACGGGGTCGAAGGAACCGGCGGCGGGCCTCGGCGCAAGACGCAAGCCCGCCGCCGCAACCAGACTTACTTCTTCTTGGCGCCGCCGACCGTCTCGTCCCAGATGCGGAAGGCGATGACCATCTTGTCCGGGTTGAGCGGGGTTTCCATCGGGTTCTCGGCGATCAGCTTGTCGTATTCGGGCCGGCCGAACTCGGCGATGGCCTTCTGGCTCGATTCCGGCGCCATCGAGAGCGGCACGTCCTTCACCGCCGGGCCCGGATAGAAATAGCCCTCGTCATAGGTATAGGCCTGCTGCTTCGGCGTCAGCATATGGCGGATCACGTCGAGCAGCACATTGAGCTTCTCGTCGGAGACGCCCTTCGGGATCATCATGTACTGGGCGTCGGTGACCCAGTGGAAACCCTTGAGCGCCTGGACCTTGGCTTCCTTCGGCACGATGCCGAGGACGCGCGGGTTGATGTCCCAGCCGGTGGTCGAGACGATGATGTCGCGCGAACCGTCGCCGAGCTCCTTCATCGTCTGGCCGGTGCCGCCCGGATAGTACTCGACGTTCTCGCCGAGCTCCTTGAGATAGGCCCAGGTCTTGTCCCAGCCCTTCTCGGGATCCTTCGGATCCTTGTCGCCGAGCAGATAGGGCAGGCCCATGATCCAGGTGCGGCCGGGGCCGGAATTGGCCGGGCGGCCGTAGAAGAAGCGGTTCTTGTTCTGCTTGGTCCAGGCCAGCAGCTCTTCTGCCGTGGTCGGCACCTGCTTGACGCGCTCCGGCATGTATTCGAGCAGCGGGCCGGAGGGGTAGTAGACCATCGCCATGGCCTGGCCCTGGCCGAGATTGTGCATGGCGAGCGCCGGCTTGAGATAGATTTCCTCCGGCTTCGGCAATTCGGCCTGCAGGCGCGGCAGCAGATCGACCCAGAGCTTCTGGTCGATGCCGGCCGAGAGCACGTCCAAGCCGCCGATGACCATGTCGATATCGAGACGGCCGGCATTCTGCTGGGCCTTGATCTTGGCCGGCAGCTCCGGCGCCGGGGCCTTGGTGAAGACCATGCGCGAGACGGCCTTGGGATTGGCCTTCGGATAGTTCTCCAGCGGCGTCTGAACGAGGGCGAGCGCCCCGCCGACGTCGATGATGCTGATGGTCAACGGGGAAGCCGGCAGCTTGAGCTGTTGCGCGAAGACGCCCGGCGCATGCGCCGCGACCCCGAGGCCGGCGACGCCGCCGATGAAATGACGCCGATTGATGCTGTCGTGAGCCATGATTTCTCCTCCAGATGTGGATGCCCGCTTACGAGCTTTATTATTATGTTGCGCTGGCCCGACCGCCTCGATCGGCCCCTGCCCTTCGCCCCGGAAACCTGCCAAGTTGACGCAGCCCCCGGTTGATCAGTATCCTAGTATACTAGTCGTCGAGAGCTTGGCAATGGCCCACCCCGCAACCCGTCACAGCACCGACCAGATCTACAGCGTCCTGCGCAGCGACGTGATCAGCGGCGCGCTGAAACCGCGCGAATCGATGTCGGAAGCGCGGATGGCCTTGCGCTTCGGCGTCAGCCGCACGCCGGTGCGCGAGGCGTTCAAGCGTCTGGTCGACGAGGGCTTCCTCGTCGCCGTACCGCAGGTCGGAACCTTCGTCTCGCCGATCGACCTCGGCGCCGTCCATGACAGCCAGTTCGTGCGCGAGACGCTGGAATGCCGCACCGTGGTGCTGGCCGCGCAACGTATCGGCGATGCAGACTGCCGGCGCCTCGCTGCCCAGGTCGAGGAACAGGCGGAGGCGGTGCGAAGCGGGAACCGCTCCGAAATCTTCCGCCTCGACGAAGTGTTTCATGCCGAGATCTCGCGTATCGCCGGCCATCGTGCCGTCTGGAGCATGATCGAGGGCATGAAGGCCCAGATGGACCGGGTCCGCTGCCTCTCGCTGGAGACGCCGTCCTGGTCCGAAGTGATCCTGAACGAGCACAAGATCATCGCGGCCTGCGTGATGAAGCACGATGCGAAAGGCGCGGAAGCCGCGATGCGCGCGCATCTGCGCACCGTCTTCGCGACGATCGATACGATCGCGAAGGACCATGCGGACGCCTTCGACGATTCCCGCCTCGCCCACGAAGACTCCTGACGCCAGACCTCGGCACAGCGACATTTCTGACAAGGATAGCACATCATGGAACAATGCTGGCGCTGGTTCGGGCCGGACGATGTCGTGACGCTGGCCCAGGCCCGGCAGGCGGGCGCGACCGGCATCGTCAACGCGCTGCACCAGATCCCCTATGGCGTGGTCTGGAGCGTCGAGGAGATCGAGAAGCGCCAGGCCATCGTCCGCTCCGACAAGAGCCTCGGCCTGGAATGGAAGGTGGTCGAGAGCCTGCCGATCCATGAGAGCGTCAAGATCGGTGAAGGCGACCTCGAAACCATCTTCGAGAACTACCGCCAGTCGATGCGCAACCTCGCCGCCTGCGGCCTCGAGGTGATCTGCTACAATTTCATGCCAGTGCTGGACTGGACCCGTACCGAACTCGCTCACAAGCTGCCGGGCGGCGGCACGGCGCTGCGCTTCAACCTGCACGAATATGTCGCGCTCGACCATTTCATGCTGAAGCGCAAGGGCGCCGACGAAGGCCATTCGGCCGAGGTGATGGACAAGGCCAAGTCCTGGTTCGAGACGTCCTCGCAGGCCGACCGCGACCGCTTGCTCTCCAGCGTCATGGCCGGCCTGCCCGGCGCCTTCGATCGCTACGACCTGCCCGGCCTCGCGCGCATCCTCGATCGCTATGCCGGCATGACCCAT
Source organism: Allobosea sp. ASV33 (assembly GCF_016428755.1). Classification (GTDB taxonomy): domain Bacteria; phylum Pseudomonadota; class Alphaproteobacteria; order Rhizobiales; family Beijerinckiaceae; genus Allobosea. Next base: position 43,406 of record NZ_JAELTI010000035.1, on the reverse strand, counting down.
GACAAGCTGCGCGCCAACCTGAAGCGTTTCCTCGAGGCGATCATCCCGACCGCCGAGGAAGTCGGCATCCGCATGTGCATCCATCCGGACGACCCGCCGCGCTCGCTCTTCGGCCTGCCGCGGATCTGCTCGACCGAGGACGACATCGCCTACATCCTCGGCTCGGTCGACTCGCCCGCGAACGGCCTGACGCTGTGCTCGGGCTCGCTCGGCGCCAATCCGAAGAACGACGTGCCGAAGATCGCGCGGCGCTTCGCCGACAAGATCTGGTTCGCGCATCTGCGCAACGTCGCCAAGGACCCGGACGGCTCGTTCATGGAAGCCGAGCATCTCGGCGGCGATACCGACATGGTCGCGCTGGTCGACGCGCTGATGGCCGAGGAGCAGCGCCGCAAGGCCGCCGGCCTTGCCGCTTGGCAGATTCCGATGCGGCCCGACCATGGCCACGAACTTCTCGACGATGTCGGCAAGGGCAGCTTCCCGGGCTATCCCGCCGTCGGACGCCTGCGCGGTCTCGCAGAACTGCGTGGCGTGATGACCGCGCTCGCGCAGGTCAAGGGTTACGCGGCGTGAACGTTCGCCGTCCTCGACATAGAAGCGCGGGATCCCCTCTCCTGTAAGGAGAGGGGTAGGGGTGAGGTGCAGGCCGCTGGACCAGCGAGGCGTCGGCCTCAGCGCAGCAGCGACCACCTCACGGCAAATTCGGTGAGGGGCCTACCCCTCACCCTGCCCTCTCCCTCCGGGAGAGGGTTCCCCGCGGTATCTGCGCCTTCTGGAAAGCGTCTCAGTGATCGTGCGAGTGGCCCTTGTGGCCATGCGCGGCGCCATGGCCGTGACCGTGATCATGCTGGCCATGGCCGTGATGATCGTGGTCATGGCCGCAGCCGCAACCCTCGCCATGGGCATGCTGGTGCTCGTGCTTGTGGTCATGCGCGTGATCGTGGCCATGATGCGCGTGGTCATGCCCATGGCCGTGATGATGATCGTGATGGTCATGGCCATGATGGTGATGGTCGTGCCCGCAGCCGCAATCGTCACCATGGGCATGGTGATGCACCTCCGCCTCCGGCTGGAACGGACGCTCGACCACCGTCATCGAACAGCCCTGCCCGCGCACCAGTTCGCCGAGCGCCGCGTCGTTCGGGACGTAGAGCGCATCGGCCGTCATCTCGGCGGGGACATGGTGGCCGCCGAGATGCCAGGCGAGGCGGACCAGCCGCAGCGGGTTCTCGGCGCGGATCTCCAGCAGGCTTTCCGGCGCGGCCTTGATCTGGACCAGCGCGCCGTCTTCCAGCTTCAGAGCGTCGCCATCGTTCAGCACCGTCGCCTTGTCGAGCGCGATCGCGAGTTCCAGCCCGCCCGTCGCGCGTACGCTCACGCCGTTGATCGTGCGGTCGCGGTGGCCGAGGGCCAGCGTGTCGACGACGCGCTCGGCCTTGACGGCGGCCTTGCGGAGAACGGAGGTGGCGCGGAGCATCGTTGGCGATCCCATGGCTTGAGGCCAAGGCGTCACGCGCCCGAGCCCGGATCGCAGCTTAGTAGCACAAACCGGCGGCCGTGCTACCAAGCTCGGATGTCGCAGAGGCTCTCAGCGCGGCAGCGCCTTGACCTCGGTGTCGAACTTCTTGAGCAGGCGCGAGCGCTCGGCCGGCGAGCCCCAGCGCGGGGTGTCGTAGTCGATCAGCTTCATCTCGGCGAATTTCGGCGCATCCGGCGAGAGCAGCGAATTCTTGTTCGACGGGATCGAGTTGATCTTCAGCTTCGCGTTGATGTTCTGGGCATCGGGAGAGAGCGTGAAATCGACGAATTTGCGCGCGGCCTCCGGGTTCTTGCCGCCCTTGATGATCGAGACCGAGCCGGTCTCGTAGCCCGTGCCCTCGCAGGGAGCGACCGTCTCGATCGGCGCGCCCTGCAGCTTCTGCGTCAGCATGTCGTGGATGAAGGCGATGCCGACCGCGGTTTCGCCGAGCGCCGCCGCCTTGACCGGCGCGATGCCGGATTTGGTGTACTGGCTGATGTTCTTGTGCAGGGCCTTGAGGTACTCGAAGCCCTTCTCCTCGCCGAGGCGCTGCACCGTCGTCGCCAGGAAGACATAGGCCGTGCCGGAGGAGCTGGGATCGGCGATCTGAACCTCGTCGCGCAGCTTGGGATCGAGCAGGTCGGCCCAGCATTTCGGCGCGGCGATGCCCTTCTTCTTCAGGACCTCGGTGTTGTAGCCGACGCCGAGCGCGCCGAGATAGATGCCGTTGGTGCGGAATTTCGACTGCTCGGCATGGCGCTGCGCCCAGTCATGCAGCTCCGGCAGCCTCGGCGACTTGTATTCGTCGAGCAGGCCTTCGTCGGCCGCCTGGAGATGCGGCTCGCCCGGCCCGCCCCACCAGACGTCGCCGCGCGGGTTGCTCGCCTCAGCCTTGACCTGCGCATAGACCTCGCCGGTGCTCTTTCTGACCATCGCGACCTTGATGCCGGTCGCCTTCTCGAACATCGCCGCGCCCTCGCGGCACTGCTCCTCCAGGATCGAGCAATAGACGGTCACTTGCCCCTGGGCGAAGGCCGGAGCCGTCAGCACCAGGCCGGCAAACAGCGCGCCAACCGGCGCAAAACGCGAAGCAACCATCATCATCCTCCCGGGGCAGATTCGTTTGCCGACGAAAAGACCGAGGGGTGAATGGGGAGTCAAGCGACGAGCTGGATGGTGCTCAAATACGCGACACTCGCAAAGAGCGTGTCATCCCGGACGCTGCGGAGCGGAGATTCGGGATCCATCGTAGAGGGCAACGCCCCTCGATGGATCCCGGGTCAAGCCCGGGATGACGGCGTGGTTTTTGGACAATCGGCGCGGGACAATCGGCGCGCTAACTCTCACTTTCCGGCTTTTCGGAGGATGGGGCCAAAATCGGCGCGGCGACCGCCTCCGCCGGCTTTGTGCGCTTCTTCTTGGCCGCAGGCTTCTTGCGCCGCTTCGCCCGGACCTTCGGCAACTGCGCTTCCTGCAGCATTTCGAGCTGGACCTGCTGGATCTCGGCGAGGCGCTGCCATTGCCGGGTGACGAGATGGTCCATCTTCTCGTGCAGATGCCGGATTTCGAGCTCGGCCTTGAGGTTGACCTGGTAATCGTTGAGCGAGCGCAGGCGATCCTTCGATTCCTGCCGCTTCTGGCTCATCATGATGATCGGCGCCTGAATGGCCGCGAGGCAGGACAGGACGAGGTTCAACAGGATGAATGGATAGGGGTCGAAGGCCTTGGCCTCGCCCAGCAGGGCGTTGATCGCCATCCAGACGACCAGCACGAAGCCGAAGCTGATCAGGAAGGCCCAGGAGCCGCCGAAGCTCGCGAGATGGTCGGACAGCTTCTCGCCGAGCGTGCGGTGCTCCTCGAAATCGTCCTCGGTGTTCTCCGCGATGGTTTCCTGCCGGGCGATGCTCTCGGCGACCTCGCGGTCGAGATCGGAATATTCGCCGTGCTCCTCGCGCAGGATTTCTTCAACATAGCGGGTGCGGTAGCGCGCGAGCTCCTTCACGCTGATCAGTGCGTGGTCGGGCAGGTCCGGGAAGTCGGCGCGGATATGGTCGGCGAGCGCCGGGCGCAAGGTGCCGATCTCGATGAGATTCCTGCGCGCCGTCTCCTGGCCGCTGATGGCGCAGGTGCCGCGCTTCTTGCTGGCCGGCCCGGCGAGTTTCGCCTTGTCGGCCAAGGTCGCGAGAGCGGCCGACGGCGCCTCCGCGACCTGATCGTCATCCGGTTCCTGTGTCATTCCCTACCCATCACCACGTCCCGCACATCGTGCAGTTTGCACCTGATCTTCACGCCGATACCAGCACCGGAAAAAGCCCGGTCGATGGCAGGCGCCACCGCAACAGAATTGCCCGGCGAGGCGGATGCCTCTCCGGGCTCATCATCACCGCCGGGCAGCAGCCGGCCCGCCGAAGGTTCCGGCTTCAGCCCTTCGGCTTCTCGTTCTCCTCCGGGGTGTCGGAATCCTCGTCCTCGTCATCGGCCTCGCCGTCCTCGTCTTCCTCTTCGTCCTCATCGACTTCGTCGAGGTCGAGATATTCGTAGCCGAAGACGATCTCGCCGGTTTCCGGATCGAAGGTGCTGGCCGAAGAATCCTCGAAGGCCTCGATCAGCAGTTCGGCATCCTCGGCCCCGTCGACATCGAAGCGGCGCACGGCCTCCTCGCCATCGGCCCGCAGGACGAGTTCGATCGACCAGCCCTTCCCCGTGGTGTCATAGATGCATTTCAGACCCTGGATCGCCAGCATGATGCTCTCTCCTGAGCTCGACCGATGCGCGGCAGCGCGCGCCGGGTCAGATGCCCGATATGCGTGACGACTGCGCGACGCCGGGGAGGAAAGGGTGCAAGCGAGCGGTCCCCGAAACCACCGTCATTCCGGGGCTTCGCGCAGCGAAGAGCCCGGAACCCAGAACCGATGCGCTTCCACGACATGGCGCGCCCAGACCATCGCTCAAATTGACGACGACATCGGCTCTGGATTCCGGGCTCAGGCCTCGGCCTGCCCCGGAATGATGGCAAAGCTAGTCAGCCGACTGCGCGAGGAACCGCTCGACCTCGTCGCGACGCGGTGCGCCGCTGCGGCCGCCGAAGCGGGTGCATTTGACCGCGGCCGCTGCCGAGGCGAAGCGGATCGCCGCCGGCTCGGCCTGTCCCTCGGCCAGCGCCAGCGCGAAGGCGCCGTGCCAGACATCGCCGGCACCGAGCGTATCCACCGTCTCGACGACGAAAGCCGGGCTGTGCCGGACCTCGCCGCCCTCCATGAAAAGCACGCCCTCCTTGCCGAGCGTGACCGCGAGCCAAGTCGGGACACCGGCCGCCACCCTGGCGAGGCCGGCGCGCGGGTCCTCCTCGCCCGAGACCTCGCGCAAGGCCTGCTGGCTGAAGGCGACATGGCTCGCCGTGCCGACGAGATCGGGATGCGGCGGCTTGCGGTCACCATCGAGCACGCCGGGCACGCCGGCAGCGCGGGCGAGCTTCAGGGCGGCGAGCGCGCCCTCCCCCCAGCGGGTATCGGCAAGCACGGCGCCGGCTCCCTTCGGCAGCTCGGCCGGCAGCCAGGCGACATCCTCCGGCATGGCCGGATCGGAATGCGAGATCACCATGCGCTCGCCTTCGGCATCGACCAGGATGGCCGAGACCGGCGAGGTCAGGCCCGCGACGCGGCGCGCGAAGGCCGTGTCGACGCCCTCCGATTGGAGATCGGCGACGATCTGGTCGCCGGTCAGGTCGTCGGCGAGGCGCGTCGCCAGCCAACAGGCGCCGCCGAGACGCGCGATCGCGACCGAGGCATTGCCGGCGCAACCGCCGCCGACGACGGCGAGCCCGCGCGAGCGGTATTTCTCGCCGCGCGTCGGCATGGTCTCGACGCTGTAGACATAGTCCAGCGTCGCGATACCCAGGCAGAAGACGCCGGCCAAAACCTCACCAGCTCCCGGTGTTCGGCATGCTCAGCCACGGTTCGGCCGGGGCCTTCGGATCGCCCTTCTGGAGCAGCTCGATCGAGATGTTGTCGGGCGAGCGGATGAAGGCCACGTTGCCGTCGCGCGGCGGGCGGTTGATGGTGACGCCGGCCTTCATCAGCTTGTCGCAAGTGGCGTAGATGTCGTCGACCTCATAGGCGAGATGACCGAAATTGCGGCCGCCGGTATAGTTTTCCGGGTCCCAGTTATAGGTCAGCTCCAGCGTCGGGCGGCCTCGCGAGGCGCCAGCCTTCGCTTCGGCCAGATCGTCGGAGGCCGCGAGGAAGACCAGCGTGAAGCGGCCCTTCTCGTTCTCGATGCGGCGGGTTTCGACCAGCCCGAACTTGTTGACGTAGAAATCCAGCGCCTGATCCAGATCGGTCACGCGCACCATGGTGTGGAGATATCGCATCGTCGTTCCTCGTTGAGGGGGGGCAGGGTTGATCCGTTTCCCAAATCAGGCAAGAGCATCGGCACTCTGGACCACCTCGCCAAGTCATCTGAACAGGACGCGCCATGACGACAACGCAAGACGGGCCGGCGACGGCACCGGCCGTGCGCGCCACGCCCGCCCAGATCGCGCAGATCAAGCAGCGCGCCGCGATCCTCTCGGTGATGGCGACGATCCTGCTGACGGCGGCGAAGATCGTCGGCGCGATCCTCTCCGGCTCTCTCGCCTTGTTGACCGACGCGCTGCAGGGCCTGGTCGATGTCGGCTCGACGCTGTTCACCTGGTTCGCCGTCCGCGCCTCCGACAAGCCGGCCGACGACGAGCACCATTACGGCCATGGCAAGGTCGAGGCGCTCGCCGCGCTGGTCGAGACCGCGATCCTGTTCACGCTGGCCGGCGCGATCCTGTGGGAGGCCGGCAACCGGCTCTGGACCAATGTCATCGCGCATGTCGAGGTGACGCCGCTCGTCATCGGCGTCCTCGTGCTCTCGATGATCGTCGACGCCATCCGCTGGCGCTCGCTGACAAGGGTCGCCAAGGAGACCGGCAGCGAGGCTCTGGCCGGCGAAGCCACGCATTTCTCGGCGGATTTCGTCGGTTCGGCGCTGGTGCTCGCCGGCCTGATCGGCGTCTGGTACGGCTTCGAACGGGCCGACACGGCCGCCGCCTTCGCCATCGCGGCCTATACCGCCTTCTCGGCCTTTCGCCTGGCCCGGCGCGTGCTCGCCACGCTGATGGATACCGCGCCCGAAGGCGTCAGCGAGGCTCTGCGTGAGGCCGCGCGCGGCGTGCCGGGCGTGGTCGGCATCAACTGGCTGCGGGTGCGCCCGGCCGGCGGGCGCGTCCATGGCGAGATCGGCATCAGCGTCTCGCGCACCCTGCCGCTCGACCGGGTGGTCGCGATCAAGGCCCAGCTCGCCGATGCCCTTGTGAAGGCCGAGCCCGGCGCCGAGATCACGATCACGGCCGATCCCGTGCAGGTCGATGACGAGACGGCGCTGGAACGCGTGCTGCTGATCGCGCTCAAGCTCAAGATTCCGGCGCATCACGTCACGGTCCACTCGATCGGCGGCAAGCTCTCGGTCAGCCTCGACATGGAGGTCGACCAGAGCCTGCCGCTCGGCGAAGCCCACGAGATCGCGACGCGGCTCGAAAGCGCGATCCGCGCCGAATTCGGCGGCGAAACCGAGGTCGAGACCCATATCGAGCCGATGGAGACCGGCCAGCCCGCCGGCCACAACGCCGCCTGGGAGACCGTCGAGGATATCGGCAAGGCGCTCGCGGGCGAGGCCGCGAAAGTCGCCGGACCGATCCACGACATCCACAGCGTGCGCGTGCGCCAGACCGCAAAGGGCCTGGTGGTCAACTACCATTGCCGCGTCGACCCGACGCTCAATGTCGCCGCCGTGCATGATGCGGTCGACGCGATCGAGCGCGCGGTCCGTCTTGCTCGGCCCCAGGTCTGCCGGCTGGTGAGCCACGCGGAACCGGCGGTTCCGGCCGGTTCCTAGCCGTCATTCTCGGGCGAGGCGAAGTGCAGACCCGAGAATCTCTGTCCGAACGAGGCTACAGAGCCTTCTGGTCATGAGATGCTCGGGTCAACCCCGAGCATGACAGCCTGAATCCGACACGAGGGCCTTGTTTCCCTCGCGAGCTCGCATGCTCTAGAAGCACCCCCTGACCTTCGCCATCAGGGATTCCATGCGTACCGAAGACGCCCCGCTGATCCGCCTCGAGGATTATCGCCCCAGCGACTGGCTGATCGACACGGTCGATCTCGACGTCAGCCTGCATTCGCAGAAGACGCGGGTGCGGGCCCTGCTGGCACTCCGGCCCAATCCGGAGGGGCAAACCGGCGCGCCGCTGAAGCTCGACGGCGACGAGCTCGTGCTGAAGTCGCTCGACATCGACGGCAAGCCGCTCGACGCGTCGGCCTATACGGTGACGCCGCAGGCGCTGACGATCCCCAGCCCGCCTGCGCATGATTTCACGCTGACGATCGAGACCGAGCTCGACCCCTCCGCCAATACCAAGCTGATGGGGCTCTACCGCTCCTCCAAGGTCTATTGCACGCAATGCGAGGCGGACGGCTTCCGCCGCATCACCTATTTCCTCGACCGGCCGGACGTGATGAGCGTCTACACGGTCAGGCTCGAAGCGGCGAAGGCCGAGGCGCCGGTACTGCTCTCCAACGGCAATCTGGTCGCGGCGGCCGAACTGCCCGGCGGCGACCGGCATTTTGCCGTCTGGCACGACCCGCACCCCAAGCCGGCCTATCTCTTCGCGCTGGTCGGCGGGGCGCTCGACCATGTCCGGCAGGATTACGTCACCGCCGACGGCCACAAGGTCGAGCTCGCCGTCTATGTCGAGCCCGGCAAGGCCGATCGCGCCGACTGGGCTCTGGATTCGCTCGTGCGCTGCATGCGCTGGGACGAGCAGGTCTTCGGCCGCAACTACGATCTCGACGTGTTCAACGTCGTCGCCGTGTCCGATTTCAACATGGGGGCGATGGAGAACAAGGGCCTCAACATCTTCAACGACAAATACGTCCTGGCCGATCCGCAGACCGCGACCGACGGCGACTACGCCTCGATCGAGGCGATCATCGCGCATGAGTATTTCCACAACTGGACCGGCAACCGCATCACCTGCCGCGACTGGTTCCAGCTCTGCCTGAAGGAAGGGCTCACCGTCTTCCGCGACCAGGAATTCTCCGCCGACGAGCGCTCGCGCCCGGTGAAGCGCATCGCCGATGTCCGCACGTTGCGCTCGACCCAGTTCTCGGAGGATGCCGGCCCCCTCGCCCATCCGGTGCGGCCGCGGGCCTATAAGGAAATCAACAACTTCTACACGCCGACAGTCTACGAGAAGGGCGCGGAGGTCATCCGCATGCTCAAGGTCTTGATCGGCGACGACGCCTTCAAGCGCGGCATGGACCTCTATTTCGAGCGCTGCGACGGCACCGCGGCGACGATCGAGGAGTTCCTCGCCTGCTTCGCCGAGACCTCCGGCCAGAATCTCGACCATTTCGCCAGGTGGTACGAGCAGGCGGGCACGCCGACCATCGTGGCGTCGGGCCGCTACGACGCGGCAGCAAAGCGCTACACGCTCGACCTCGCACAGAGCACCCCGCCGACGCCGGGCCAGCCCGAGAAGCAGCCCGTCGTTCTGCCGATCAAGCTCGGCCTCGTCGGCGCCAAGGGCGACTTGCTGCTGAAGACCGCCTCGAACGCTTATGCCGGCGACGGGCTCGTCGTGCTCGACCAGCCATCGCTTTCGGTCACCTTCGAGGATGTCGCGGAAGCGCCGATCCCCTCTCTGATGCGCGGGTTCTCCGCTCCGGCACGGCTCGACCTCGACCTGTCCGACAGCGACCTGCTGCGGCTGTTCTCCGCCGACAGCGATTCCTTCAACCGCTGGCAGTCGCTCCAGAGCGTCGCGACCCGCGTGCTCGTGGCCGCAGGCAGGCCCGGCGCCGATGCGAGTGTGCTCGCGGCCACCGCCGGCAAGCTCGGCGAGGCGCTGCAAGCCTTCCTCAAGAGCGATGCGCTGTCCGACCCGGCCTTCGCGGCGCAGGTCCTGCGCTTGCCGGCACCTGCCGATATCGCTCGCGAGATCGGTGGGGATGTCGATCCCGATGCGATCTTCGCCGCCCATCGCAAACTGTCGGGCGCGATCGGCAAGGCGCTGCTGGGCGATCTGCCCGGCCTGCGCGGGGCTCTGGCGTCGAGCGGCGCCTATCGCCCCGATGCGGCCTCGGCCGGAAGGCGGGCGTTGCGCAACGAATTGCTCGGGCTGGCGGCGCTGGCGGCCCCGGCCGAGGCCGCCGATCTCTGCGAGGAGCAGTTCGCCGAGGGCGACAACCTCACCGATCGCCTCGCGGCACTCGCCGCGATGACGCTGATCCCCGGCGAGCGGCGTGAGGCCCTCATCGCTCGCTTCGCCGAGACCTATGCGAGCGAGCCGCTGGTGCTCGACAAATGGCTGATGGCGCAGGCGCTGATCGCCGAGCCCGGCACGCTGGAGCGCGTCAAGAATTTGATGCAGCACCCCGCCTTCTCGCTCGGCAATCCGAATCGCGTGCGGGCGCTGATCGGCGGCTTCGCGGCGAACCTGACCCAGTTCAACCGTGCCGACGGCGCAGGCTACGCGTTCGTCGCCGATATCGTGGTGGCGCTCGACAGGACCAACCCGCAGGTGGCCTCGCGCCTGCTCGGCTCGTTCAAGAGCTGGCGCATGCTGGAGCCCGGCCGCAAGCGCCTCGCGCAGGAGGCGCTGAGCACCGTCGCGCGCCTGCCGAACCTGTCGCGGGACGTCGCCGATATCGCCGAAAGAGCCCTCGCCTGAGGCGCTCCTGACAAGGGTTAACGCCGACCTGTCCAAAAGATTAACGTTTCATTACCCGCGCAGGATTCATCGGCACAAGCGCTACAACCTAAAGGGGAATTCGTACCGGGTGACTCAACTCAGGGCTAGACAAACCGAGTCGCCCGGATTCAACTGACGGTGATTCGCGGGGATGCGGCACGTCTCCCGATCTTACTGACGGTAAAGTTCCGAAGGGGGACCGGGCATGTCGCGTGCCAACGCGGGCTGCGCACCTGTGCGCGCCGATACGATTCTGGGTGTGGCGCGGTCGCTGACCCATCCGCTGTATCACCGCTTCGAAAGCTTCGAGCCCACCTTCCGCACCGTCATCCCGGCGCTGGTCGGGGTTTTCCTCGTCATTCTCGGGGCCGGCGCGCTGATCCAGACCACGGCAATGCGCGAGGACGCCCTCGTCGACGCCGCGAGCGACATGGACTTGGTCTCGGCGCTGGTCGCCCGCGAGCTCGACGCCGCCACGCTGACCGGCAAGGAGCCCGCTGCCGTCCTCGCCGCGCTGACCACGCGTCATCTGGCCGCGCATGGCCGCTTCGTGCATGTCAGCGGCGCCGACGGCCGCGTGATCGCCAGCGAACCGGCGATCGGCCAGACCCAGCGCACGCTGGTCGATTTCCTGGGTTCGACTCAGCCGCTCACCGTGTTCGGCGACCGTGCCGGCGTGATGCGCATCACCCTGCCGAACGGCGCCGACGTCTTCGCCAGCGTGCGCAACCTCGCCGCCCCCCTCGGGCAGGTCGCGGTGCTGCAGCCCGTCTCGCAGGCGCTCTCCACCTGGCAACTGCGCCGTTCCGGCCTGATCCTGCTGTTCGGCGCGGCCGGCCTGGTGCTCGGCGTCACCACGCTCGCCTTCATGCTCCAGTCGAAGCGGGCGAGCGCCGCCGACGAGGATTGCGACTGCGTGCGCGAGCGCATCGACACCGCGCTCAACCGCGGCCATTGCGGCCTCTGGGACTGGGACCTGGCGCGCGGCCGGATCTACTGGTCGGATTCGATGTATGCCCTGCTCGGCTACGACCGCACCGGCGAATACATGTCCTTCGGCGAGGTCTCGAGCTTCATCAACCAGGAGGATGTCGATCTCTATGCGCTGGCCGACGCGATCAGCCGCGGCGAGGCCGACCATCTCGACCGCGAATTCCGCGTCCGCACAGCCGCCGGCGAATGGGTCTGGCTCAAGGCCCGCGCCGAGCTGGTCATCGACCGCCGCACCCGCTCGCGCCATCTCGTCGGCATCGTCGTCGACATCTCCGAGCAGCGCCGCATGGCCGAGCGCACCGCGACCTCCGACGCCCGCCTGCGCGACGCCGTCGAGGCGATCTCGGAAGCCTTCGTGCTCTGGGACGCCGACAACCGGCTCGTGCTCTGCAACGCCAAGTACCAGCAGCTCCACCAGCTCCCGGCCGATGCCCTGCAATCCGGCGCCTCCTATGACGAGATCATGGAGCTTTCCGCCCAGCCGCAGATCGACCGCGAGCCGATGCGGGTCCAGCGCGGCGCTTCCGGTGCCTCCTACGAGGCGCGGCTGTCGGATGGCCGCTGGCTGCAGATCAACGGGCGCCGCACCAAGGACGGCGGCTCGGTCTCGGTGGGCACCGACATCACCAAGCTCAAGCAGCAGGAAGAGCGGCTGACCCAGTCCGAGCACCAGCTCCTGATGCACGTCACCGATCTCAAGGCCTCGCGCCAGAAGCTCGAAGCCCAGGCCCAGCAGCTCGCGGAACTCGCCGAGCGCTATCTCGAGCAGAAGGCCGTCGCCGAGGGCGCCAACCGCGCCAAATCCGAATTCCTCGCCAATATGAGCCATGAGCTGCGCACGCCGCTCAACGCCATCATCGGCTTCTCTGAGATCATGGAGAACGGCCTGTTCGGCCCGCTCGGCGAAAAGTACACTGACTATGTCCGCGACATCCGCTCGAGCGGCGGTTACCTGCTCGGGATTATCGACGACATCCTCGACATGTCCCGCATCGAATCCGGCCGGATGCGGCTGGAGAAGACCGAGATCGCGCTCGGCCCGGTGCTCGACCAGGCGCTGCAGAAGGTCCAGCCGGAGGTGGAGCGCAAGCAGCTCATCCTCGCCATCGAAGGCCCGCTCGACACCCATATCGAGGCCGATCCGCACGCGCTCTACCAGATCCTCGGCAACCTCCTGGACAACGCCGCCAAGTTCACCCCGGAAGGCGGGCGGATCGCGGTGCGCACCCGTCACGTTCCCGGCGCGCTCAACATCTTCATCGAGGATACCGGCATCGGCATTCCCAAGGAGAAGCTCGACCGCGTCGGCCGGCCGTTCGAACAGGTCGAGGGCGATCTGGTGCGCAGCTACAAGGGCTCGGGGCTCGGGCTCGCCATCGCCCGCTCGCTCACCGAGTTGCATGGCGGTTCGCTCCGGCTGCGCTCGGCGATGGGCGCCGGCACCATCGTCATGGTGCACCTGCCGCTCGACGGCGGCGCTGGACGGGTGACCGCGCAGGCGGCGTGATCGAGCACGACCATATTCAGATTACGAGGACAGCGCGGGGAACCCCTCTCCTGTAAGGAGAGGGGCAGGGGTGAGGTGTAGGCCGTTGGACCAGTGCTTCGCAGCTTCATCGCTGCGCAGCGACCACCTCACGGCAATCACGGTAAGCGGCCTACCCCTCACCCTGCCCTCTCCCTACGGGAGAGGGTTCCCCGCGACATCTGGATGACGCCCTATCCCTTCCGCGCCTCGCCCAGCACGCGGGTGAAGATCGCACGCACCGCTCCCCGGACTTCGTCCAGCTCCGCCTTCAGCACCTTCGCATCCGGCCGGCCGACCGCCGTCGCGATCCGGCGCAGCACCCGGGGCGGCACGGCCTTGGGATCGAAGGCCTCCTCGACCGTGAAGCGCTGCCAGAGCTGAACGTCGCCGATCAGGCGATGCGCTTCCAGCAAGGTCGAGGCATCGCCGTCCGAGAGCAGCCCGGCAGCCTTGGCCGCGGCGAAAACCGAGGCCGTATCGTTGACGATCAGGCCGGGATGCTCGCTGGCATAGGCGAGCAGCAGGAACTGGGCGAGGAAATCGAGATCCGTGATGCCGCCGGCCGCGAGCTTCAGGTCCCAGGGATCCTTTTCGCCCTTCTCCTTGGCGATCAACGCGCGCATCTCGGCGACCGCCGCCGCGACCTTGGCCGGCTCGCGCTTGCGCGAGAGGATCGCGCGGATCGAGGCTTCAGCCTGCTTCGCCAGATCGTCATCGCCGGCGACGACGCGGGCCCGGGTCAGCGCCATCTCCTCCCAGATCTCGGCCTCGCCGGAATGATAGGCCTCGAACCCGGCGAACTGGGTCGCGGCCGGGCTCTTGTTGCCGGTCGGGCGCAAGCGCATGTCGACCTGATAAAGCGTGCCGCGCCGCGTCGGCACGGTCAGCGCCGCGACGAGGCGCTGGGTGAAGCGGACATGCCAGGTGACGGGATCGAGGCTCTTGACGCCGTCGCTCGGGCCGGCCTCCTCCGGCCGGTCGTAGAGCAGGATCAGGTCGAGATCGGACGAGGGCGTCAGTTCGCCTGCACCGAGCCGGCCGAGGCCGAGCACGACGGTCTGCGCGCCCTCGATCACGCCATGGTCTTCCGCGAAGGATTCGCGCGTATCGGCAAAGGCGACGCGCAGGCAGGCTTCCGCCACCGCGCAATAAGCCTGCCCTGCCCCTTGCGCCGGATAGACCCCGGAGAGCAGCCGGGCGCCGACCAGGAAATTCTCTTGACGGGCCGCGTCGCGCAGGCGGTCGAGCCCGTCCTCAACGCTGGGCGGCGGGGAGCCGACATAGTTGCGGATACGCCGCTCCAGCGCCGCGACATCGAGCACCGCCTGCCCGAACGCTGGATCGATGACGCCGTCGAGCACATGCGGGTGCAAGGCCGCGACCTTGGCGAGGCGCGGCGCGCTGCCGAGGATCTCGGCGAAGAGCGTCAGCAGGGAATCATGCGAGCGCAGCAGCGTCAGCAGTTCGACCGCCGCCGGCATCCGCACGAAGGCATTGTCGAGATGGGCGAGCGCGCCGTCGGGATCGGCGGTGCGGCCGAGCGCGACGAGCAAGGCCGGCGTCAGCTCCGTCAGTACCTCGCGGGCCCGCGCGCTGGTGACGGCGGCGCGGCGCCCGAAATGCCAGCCGCGTACCGTCTCCGCTGCGGTGGCGCCGTCCCGGAAGCCGAGCTTGCCGAGCGTCTCGATCGTCTCTGGATCGGCCTCCGAGCCGGTGAAGCTCAGCGTGCCCGCTTCGGAAGCCAGGCTCGGCCCCTCCTCGAACAGCAGGGCGTAATGACCCTCGACGCGCTTCGCATGCGCCGTCAGCGCCTTGCCGAAGGCGGCCGTCGAGGGATAGCCGCAGAAGCGGGAGAAGGCTTCGAGCTCGCCAGCCGCCTTGGGCAGGGTCTGCGTCTGCTCGTCGGCCTGCATCTGCAGGCGGTGCTCGATGGTGCGCAGCCAGCGATAGGATTCCGAGAGTTCGTCGCGAGCCTGCGGGGTGATCCAGCCTTCCGTCGTCAGTTCGCCGAGCATCTCCAGCGTTCGCGCGCCGCGGAGCGCCGGGCGGCGCCCGCCGAAGACGAGCTGCTGGGTCTGGACGAAGAACTCGATCTCGCGGATGCCGCCGCGCCCGAGCTTCACGTTGTGGCCGGCGACCGCGATGGTCTCGTGACCCTTCACCGTCTGGATCTGGCGCTTCATCGCGTGAATGTCGGCGATGGTGGCGAAATCGAAATACTTGCGCCAGATGAAGGGGGCGAGGTCTTTCAGAAAGCGGCGGCCGAGCTCGATGTCGCCCGCGATCGGCCGCGCCTTGATCATGGCGGCGCGTTCCCAGTTCTGCCCGACCGTCTCGTAATAGGAATAGGCCGAGGGCAGCGAGACGGCGACATGGGTCGAGGCCGGGTCCGGTCGCAGGCGCAGGTCGACGCGGAAGACGTAGCCGTCCGGCGTACGCTCCTGGATGATGCGCGCGATCTGCTGGGTGAGCTTGACGAAGAAGCTGGTGGGCTCGCCCACTCCAGCGGCTTCCGCCGCCTCGGGGTCGAAGAAGACGACGATGTCGATGTCGGAGGAATAGTTCAGCTCGCCGGCGCCGTGCTTGCCAAGCGCCAGCACGACGAGACCGGAGCCCGGGCCCGGATCGGTGGGGTCTGCGAGATTGATGCGGCCCAGATCGGTCGCCTGGCGCAGGACATGGTTGGTGGCGAGGCGCGTCGCCATATCGGCGGTCGCTGTGAGCGCGCCGGTCACGGTCTCGACGTCCCAGGCGCCGCCGATATCGGCGAGCGCGATCAGCAGCGCCATGGAGCGGCGGAAGCGGCGCAGTTCGCGCATCAGGTCGGCGGTTTCGCAGCCCGCTCCGGCAAAGGCTGCGATGCCGGCGAGCAGTGTGTCGCGGCGCGCCTCCGGCGCGTCCGTCAGGGCAGCGAACAGCCCAGCGGGGTCGAAGCGCATGATCTGCGTCAGGAAGGGCGAATGGGCGAGGATACCGGCGACGAGCGCCGCGCTCGCCGAATGCTCCGCCAGATGCACGCCCAGCGCCGCGGCGGCTTCCTCGTCATGGAGGCGCTCGATCAGCTCGCGCTTCAGCAGCACCTCGGCCTTGGCCTTCGCCGGCAGGACCGGCGCCGCCGAGATCCTGTCACAGAGCCTTCCGGTCATCAGCCGCCTCTCTCGCCAACACGCACGTCGTCATTCCGGGGCTTCGCGCCAGCGAAGAGCCCGGAATCCAGAACCGATGTCATCACCACGATAGGCGGAGGCTGTCAGCGCCTTTTCCTGACGCCGCATCGGTTCTGGATTCCAGGCTCAGGCCTGCGGCCTGCCCCGGAATGACGGGGTGGTTCCATCCGAAATGGGAGGAACCTACAGAGACGGCACGCCAGCAGGGTTTGGCGCCGCTGTCGAGGCGGTGGGCTCGGTGAGGGCCGGCGTGTCCACAGGCTTGGAGCTGCCGGTGGGCAGGAGGATGACGACGCGCAGGCCCGGCGCATTGTCCTCCAACCGGAGCTGGCCGCCATGCAGGCGCACCACCCCGGCCACCAGCGACAGGCCAAGCCCGAAGCCCGGCTTGCTGCGGCTGGCATCGAGCCGCACGAAACGATCCAGCACCCGACCGCGATCGGTCTCCGGAATGCCGGGGCCGTGATCGGCGACGGAGAGTTCGACCTGATCGCCCATTTGGCGCGCCGAGACCGCGACCGTGCCATCGCCGCCCTGCTCCGGCGTGCCGTATTTCAGGGCATTGTCGATGAGGTTATTGAGCGCCTGCCCGATCAATTCGCGATTGCCCGGGATCGTCAGGCCCGGAGCGACGTCGCAGGTCAGCGAAAGCCCGGCCTCCTCGGCCAGTGGCTCGTAGAGTTCTGCCAGGCCCGAAACAATCTCGGAAATGTCGAGCTCGCTCATGTTCTCGCTGGCGCGGCCGGCCTCCAGCCGCGCGATCATCAGGAGCGCATTGAAGACGCGGATCAGGTTGTCCGCCTCCTCGATCGCACCGTCGAGCGCGGCCCGGAGCGCGTCGGGCGACTGCGCGGTGCGCAGCGCCTCCTCGGCGCGGTTGCGCAGGCGGGTCAATGGCGTCTTGAGGTCATGGGCGATGTTGTCGGTGACCTGCTGCATGCCGGCCATCAATTCACCGATGCGGTCGAGCATCGCGTTGAGGTTGAGCGCCAGCCGGTCTAGCTCGTCGCCCGTGCCGGTGATGGCGATCCGGCCCTTGAGATCGCCCTCCATGATGCCATGCGCGGTCTCGCTCATGCCGTCGATGCGCTTCAGCACGCGCCGCGCCACGAACCAGCTCGCGAAGCAGCCGAGGAGGAAGATCAGGGCGAGCGACCAGCCGATCGCCCGGCGGATCACGGCGCCAAGCCGGTCGCGCTCCTCCAGATCGCGCCCCACCAGCAGACGAAAGCCGGCCGGCAGCACGAAGACGCGGACGATGGCGCGGCTCGGCGTGTCGATGCCTTCGGCAGTGCGCGAATACTCGATCTCGCTCTCGCCGGTCTTGTCGAGCGTGCCGGGCGGAATCGCCTCGACATTGCCGGCGACGCGCTCGCCGACCGGGGTCGTCACCAGATAGAGCGATGCACCCGGCCCGCGCGAACGGCGTTCGACGATGTTGACGAGACGGCGGATGCCGCCCTGGCGCGCCTGCTCGGCGAGGCCCTGGATCTCGGCATCGATGGTCGAGCGGATCTGGTCGGTCAGCAGGCGCTGCGCGTTCCACGCGACATAGCCGAGCACGAAGGCGGCGAAGAGCGCGAAGATGACGAGATAGGCCGCCGTCAGCTTGAAGGCGGTCGTGCGGAACAGCGTCGGCAGGAACCGCTGGCGCGTGCGCCGGATGGCGTCAGCGGGCAGTGTCACGGACCATGTATCCCGCGCCGCGGATGGTGTGGATCATCGGCAGCTCGAAACCCTTGTCGACCTTGGCGCGCAGGCGGCTGACATGCACGTCGATGACATTGGTCTGGGGGTCGAAATGATAGTCCCAGACATTCTCCAGCAGCATGGTGCGGGTCACGACCTGGCCGGCATGCTTCATCAGATATTCGAGAAGGCGGAACTCGCGCGGCTGCAGGACGACCTCCTGCCCCTCGCGGGTGACGCGGTGGGCCAGCCGGTCGAGCACCAACTCGCCGACGCGATAGGTGGTGGGCTCGGAGGCAGGCGCGCCACGACGACGGGCCAGCACCTCGACTCGGGCCAGCAGCTCCGAGAAGGCATAGGGCTTGGGCAGATAGTCGTCGCCGCCAGCGCGCAGGCCCTTCACCCGGTCGTCGACCTGGGCAAGCGCCGAGAGGATCAGCGCGGGGGTATCGTCCTTCTGCTCGCGCAGGGAGCGGATCAGCGACAAGCCGTCGAGGCGCGGCAGCATGCGGTCGATGACCAGCACGTCATAGCCGCCGCCCTCGGCCATGGCATAGCCTTCCAAGCCATCCGCGGCATGGTCGGCGACATGGCCGACTTCGCGGAAAGCCTTGGTCAGATAGGCCGCAGCCTCGGCATCATCTTCGACGATCAAGAGTCGCATAGACCAACCCTATCCCAAGAAACGCGAAAACGGCAGGCCGGAGGATACGCATCCGGCCTGCCGCCGCGACGGCAAGATCCCTAGGCTGGGGCGACAGGAAACCAAGGGACCCTGCTTCAGCATCGGACCGGAAAGCGGAAACCGCCTTCCGGGGAAGCCCGATGCAATCCTGATCAGGCCGCCGGCTGGCGGCCGACCTCGAAGGTCACGTCCCGCGACTTGCCTTCGCGGAAGACGGTGATCGTGGTCTTGGCGCCCGGCGCGAAGGTCGCGATCTTGCGCGACAGCTCGCGGGCGTCCTTGATCGCCTCGCCGTTGACGGCGGTGATCGTGTCGCCGCGGCGGATGCCGGCCTTGGCGGCCGGGCCGTTGCCCTGGGCCTCGGCGACCAGCGCGCCCTTGGCCTCCTTCAGGCCGATCGCGTCGGCCATCTCGCCGGTCACCGGCTGGATCTGCACGCCGATGAAGCCGCGCGCCACCGTGCCGTCCTTCTTCAGGGAGTCCACGACCTGGCGGACGGTCGAGGCGGGAATCGCGAAGGCGATGCCGACATTGCCACCGGAGGGCGAGTAGATCGCGGTGTTGACGCCGACGACCTCGCCGCTCTGGTTGAAGGTCGGGCCACCCGAATTGCCGCGGTTGATCGGCGCATCGATCTGGATGAAGTCGTCATAGGGACCGGAGCCGATATCGCGCCCCTGGGCCGAGACGATACCGGCCGTGACCGTGCCGCCGAGGCCGAAGGGGTTGCCGATCGCCAGCACCCAGTCGCCGATGCGCGCCTTGGCGTCGGCAAGCTGGACGTAAGGATAGCTGCCGCCGTCCTTGACCTTGAGCAGGGCGAGATCGGTGCGCGGATCGGTGCCGACGACCTTGGCGTCGAGCGTCTTGCCGGCATCGGTGACGAGCTGGACCTCGACCGCGTTCTCGACGACGTGGTTGTTGGTCACGACATAGCCGTCCTGGCTGACGAAGAAGCCGGAGCCCTGCGCCATGCCCATCTGCGGCTTCGGCTTGCTCTGACGGCCGCCATCCTCTCCGCCGAAATCACGGAAGAAGCGGCGCAGTTCCGGCGGGAGATCGTCGAGATTCTGCCCGTCCTTGGCGGCGGCGACCTGCGTCTTGACGCGGACCGAGACGACGGCGGGCTTCACCTTGTCGACGAGATCGGCGAAGGAAGGCAGGGTGGCCTGCGTGCCGGAAAGCTGGATCGGCTGCGCAAAGGCGCTGTGGTTCTGCATCAGGGCGCTGTCGGCGATGCCGGCGGCCAGGCCAATGCCGAGAATGGCGGTGCCGGCGAGAAGAGCGCCGCGCTTCAGGATGGATTTGCGATTTTCGGTCTGTGTCGTCATGGCGGGAACCTCTTGGAGCGACAGGGTGCTTTCCCCTGCTCGTGACGAGGACCATGACGTCCGCCGCCTTACGCGGCTTTGGCCTGAAGATGACGGTTTCGTAAGATTCGACCTAAGGCCAATCGTGATCGCCTTGACGGCGGCCGGGCCATCGGTGTCCCTACGTCAGAGCCGGGGGACCATGCCGATGCGTTTGATCTGGGGGATGTCTTTTGTCGCGGCCTGCCTGAGCGGGCCGGCACTTGCGCAGCAAGGTTCGGCCTACAGCGCCGGGCTTCGCGTGGCGCAGGGGCGCGGCTATGCCAACGCCGATTGCTACGCGCGCGTCTTCGCGAAACACGCGGTCGTTGTCGAGAACGCCGCCGGCAAACGTAGCTGGTTTGCCACGTCGACACCGGCCTACAATGCCGAACAGCGCTCCCGCTGCGGCGTCGACCGGCTGCAGGATATCGCGGCGCGGCGGGAGGCCCAGCGCTTTGCCGCGCCGGGCGCGCCGCGCATCCGGGGCGGCATGCATGGCGCGGGGATGAGAGTGGCAGCCGAGCGCGGCTACGCGGGCAGCGAGGCCAATTGCTTCGCCCGGGTTTATGCCGTGTATGCCTCACCACAGCCCGCCTCGCGCGGCATGGTGAAATATGCGATCCCCGGAAGATCGATGCATGCCTACTCACAGGAACTACACCAGCGCTGCGGGATCAGCCGCTAAGGCTTGTCATCCGGTTCGATGAGGGCCGCGAGCCGCGCCTGTTCTTCGGGAGATAGCGGGGTCGAAGCGCTTGCCTCGGCCGTTCGCTCGCGCGCACGCCGCCAGAGGAAGGCGACTGCGCAGAGCAGGATCGCGAAGGGCGTGCCCCAGAGCAGCACCGTATGCGCATTGAAGGGCGGCCGCAGCAGGACGAAATCGCCGTAGCGGGCGACGACGAAATCGACCACGGCCTTGTCGTCGTCGCCGGCGACGAGGCGCTCCCGGACGAGGATGCGCAGGTCGCGGGCGAGCGGCGCATCGGAATCGTCGATCGACTGGTTCTGGCAGACGAGGCAGCGCAATCCGCCGGAGATTGCGCGCGCGCGCTGCTCCAGCGCCGGGTTGGGCAGGATTTCATCCGGCTGCACGGCTTGGGCCACGGGCATGGCCGGCAGCATCAGGGCGATGATGAGGACGATCCGCCGCATCGACCTACTCCGCAGGCTGCACGGCGGCGGCCGGCGCAGCGCGCTTCGGTGCGGCCAGCCGGAAACGTCGATCGGTCAGCGAGAGCCCGCCGCCAAGCGCCATGACCAGCGAGCCGATCCAGATCAGCAGGATCAGCGGCTTATCGTAGAGACGGACCGCGACGCCGCTATCCTGCGCCTCGCCAAGGCTGACATAGGCCTGGCTCAGGCCGTCCGTCCGGATGCCGGCTTCCGTGGTCGGCATCGCGCGGGCCGTGTAGACGCGCTTGGAGGCCTCGACCGGAGCGAGCTCGCGCTCTCCGGCGAAGAGCTGGAAGCGGGCGACCTCGGCCCGGAAATTCGGACCCGTGCGCGGCGACATGCCTTCGAGCACGATGGTGTAGCGGCCGCTGGTCAGACGCTCGCCGGGCTTGAGGACGGCGATGGCCTCGCTGCTCCAGGCCTGGGCGGCGATGCCGATGATGCTGAGGCCGATGCCGGCATGGGCCAGGGCCGTGCCCCAGGCCGAACGCGGCAGGCCACGCGCCCGCGACAGCATCGCCCGCCAGCCGCTGGCACGCGCCACGATGCGCTCGCCGAGGTCGAAACCGGCACCGAGAACGAGGAAGACGCCGAGACCGACGGCGAGCGGCGCCATGACCGGCCCGCCGCGCATGAAGAACAGCAGTGCCAGAGCCGCCAGCACCGCGAGCCCAAACGCAAAGGCATTGCGCTGCCCTGCGCCGAGCAGATCGCCGCGCTTCCAGGCCAGCGACTGGCCGATCGGCAGCAGGAGCAGAAGCGGCACCATCACCGGCACGAAGGTCGCGTTGTAGAAGGGCGCGCCGACCGAAATCTTGTCGCCGGTGATCATCTCGAGCAGCAGCGGATAGAGCGTCCCGACGAAGACCGTGGCGCAAGCCGTCGCCAGGAAGACGTTGTTGACGACGAGCGCGCTCTCCCGCGAGACCGGCGCGAACAGCCCGCCCTGCCGCAGCAGCGGCGCACGCCAGGCGAAGAGCGCGAGCGAGCCGCCGACGAAGAAGATCAGGATGAAGAGGATGAAGAGCCCGCGCGCCGGATCGGTCGCGAAGGAATGCACCGAGGTCAGCACGCCCGATCGGACGATGAAGGTGCCCAGCAGCGAGAGCGAGAAGGTCAGGATCGCGAGTAGGATCGTCCAGACCTTCAGCGCATCGCGCTTCTCCATCACCACGGTCGAGTGGATCAGGGCGGTGCCGGCAAGCCAGGGCATGAAGGAGGCGTTCTCGACCGGGTCCCAGAACCACCAGCCGCCCCAGCCGAGCTCGTAATAGGCCCAGTAGGAGCCCATCGCGATGCCGAGCGTCAGGAAGGTCCAGGCCAGCAGGGTCCAGGGCCGGACGGCGCGCGCCCACATCGCGTCGATGCGCCCGTCGATCAGCGCCGCGACCGCGAAGGCATAGGTGATGGAGAAGCCGACATAGCCGACATAGAGCAGCGGCGGATGGATCGCGAGACCGAGATCCTGCAGGATCGGGTTGAGATCCTGCCCCTCGGCCGGCACGGGGACAAGCCGCTGGAACGGGTTCGAGGTCAGCAAGGTGAAGGCAAGGAAGGCGGCCGCGACGAGCCCTTGCGCGGCAAGCGCCCCGGCCCGCAGGCGCGGCGGCAACGAGCGGCGCGACAAGGCCACCAGCGCCCCGAACAGCGTCAGGATCAGCACCCAGAGCAGCATTGAGCCTTCGTGATTGCCCCAGACGGAGGTGAATTTGTAGATCAGCGGCTGCGCCGAATGGGAATTGGCGACGACGTTCGCGACCGAGAAATCGGAGCGGACATAGGACGTGACCAGCGCCGCGAAAGACAACGCCACCAGCCCGAACGAGACCAGCGCCGCGCTGCTGCCGACCGAAGCCAGTGTCCGGTCCTGCCGGAACACGCCCCAGAACGGCACCACCGCCTGGATCACGGAGACGCCGAGCGCGAGCGCGAGCGCGTAGTGACCGATCTCGACGATCATATCAGGCTCACGGGTTTGCCGGGGTGGTTGCGGGGGCGCCGGCACCGCCCGGCTGCCAATGCCCCTGCTTCTTCAAGGTATCGGCGACCTCGCGCGGCATATAGGTCTCGTCATGCTTGGCCAGCACCGAATCCGCCTTGAAGCGGCCGGCGCCCTCGAAGACGCCCTCGGTCACGACGCCCTGACCTTCCCGAAAGAGGTCGGGCAGCAAGCCGTCATAGCCGACCTTGATCGAGCTCTTGCCATCCGTGACGGCGAAGCTGACGCGCTGGTCGCCGCCGCGCTGGACTGAGCCGGCCTCGACCAGCCCGCCGAGGCGCATGCGCGTGCCAGGCTGCACGCCCTTTTCCGTGATCTCGGTCGGCCCATAGAAGAAGACGATCGTGTCGCGCATCGCGAACAGGACGAGGCCGGCCGCCAGGCACAGCACGGCGCCTGCGCCGGCGATCAGGGTCAGCCTGCGCTGCTTACGGGTGAAGCGGCGTTTCGCCGGGAGCGGCCGCGTCGGCTGGGCAATCGTCATGGCGCGGCCTCCTTCAAGGCCAATTCATCGGCGAGGCCATTGATGGCGGCAAGCGCATCCTTGTCGCCTGCCAGCCGCTTGCGCGCGGTCTTCACAGCCTGCAGAGCGGCGGGCTTGTCGCCGAGAACAACGCGGGCACGGATCAAACGGGTCCATTCGGGCAGGCTGCCGCCGCCGGCGCTCAAGCGCTCGGCGAGCCCATCGACCATGGCCTTGATCGCCTGCTGGCGCTCGGCTTCCGGCAGCGCCGCGATCGTCTTTCGGCCGGCATCGGCTTGCATGCGTTCCAGCCGGGCCTGGACGGCCCCGACCCAATCGGCACCGGCGGGCGCCTCGGCGAGCAATTGCGCGAGTGCGGCCTGCGCGCCCTCGCCGTCGCCGTCCTGTTCCTTGGCGAGGGCGAGATAATAGCGGGCTCGCGGGCTTTTCGGATCGAGCTTGACGGATTCGGCCAGAGCCTCGCGCGCGGCGGCGGTCACGACGCCGCCGGCTTCCATGATGCGGGCCTCGCCGAGGCCGGCATAAAGCTCGGGGTCTGGCTTGCCGGAGCGGACGGCGGCGGCGAAGGCTTTCGCAGCCTCGTCATAGCGACCCTGGCGCAGATAGATCGGCGCAAGCAGCGACCAGCCCTTGGCATCGCCTGGATTGGCCGCGAGATGCGCTTCCATGCGGGCGAGGACGAGACCGAAATCCTGTTGCGGCCCGGCATTCTCCAGTCGCGCCGCCAGCGGCTGGTCGGGCTGACCGGGAGAGCCGTAGAGACCGTAGATCAGGAGGGCGAGCAGCGGGACGACCGAGAGCATCAGGGCCGAGCTCGCGCGGCGGCGACGCAGCGAAGGTTCGGTCTCGCCCGCGGGACCGGCTTCGTCTCCGGCGGCGCGCAGGAGGCGGCGCGCGGCTTCGGTGCGAGCGGCTTGCGCCTCCTCGTCGCCGATCAGCTTGCGGGCAAGATCGCGATCGATCTCCTTGAGCTGGGCGCGATAGAGGCTGCGGGCATCGGCCACGTCCGCGAAGCCCTGCGCCCGGCCATGGCTCAGCGGCCAGAGCAAGGCGAAAACCGCCGCTCCGGTCATGGCTGCAAAGATGGCCCAGATCATCATGGGGCGTTCTTAGCCAATCGTCCGCTCGTGTTCATGGTGACAAAGGGTCACGCGGCGCAGAATTCGTCTAAACCGAAGGAAGCTCAAGGCGCGCCCTCAACCCACCCAGCGGTGAGCGATGCAGGGTCAGGCCGCCGCCATAAAGCTTCGCGATGTCGACGACGATCGAGAGGCCGAGTCCGGACCCCGGCGTGGTTTCGTCCAGCCTGCGACCGCGCTTCAGAACATCGGCCATCGCTTCCTCCGGTAGGCCGGGGCCATCATCGTCGATCAGCAGTGCGATCCGCTCGGTATCTTCAGCCTTTTCGCTTGCAAGCGAAACTTCGACCGTGGAGCCCGCCCATTTGAAGGCGTTGTCGAGGAGATTGCCGAGCATCTCCTCCAGATCCTGCTTCTCGCCACGGAAACGCAGGGTGGGCGATATCGTATGGGAGCCGGAAATGCCCCTGCCCTGCGAGATCTTGGTGAAGGTGCGCAGCAATGCGTCGAGGGAGGGCGCGATCTCGGTCACGCCGCCGAGCGCACCGGAGAGCGCCGCCGCCCGGGCACGGTCGAGATAATACTGGACCTGATCGCGCATGATCGCGGCCTGCGCGCGAACCGTCTGGGGCAATTGGCCGTCGCTGCTCGTGCCGGCTTCGTTCAGCATCACGCTGAGAGGGGTCTTGAGCGCGTGCGCGAGATTGCCGACCTGGGTGCGGGCGCGATCGAGGATTTCGTGATTGGCATCGATGAGCTGGTTGAGCTCGCTCGCGAGCGGCGCGAGATCGGGCGGGTATCGGCCGACGATCCGCGGATTCTCGCCCGTCCGGACCGCGCCGACGGCCGAGCGCAAACGCACCAGCGGGCGCAGGCCGAAGCGGACCTGGACGAGCGTGGAAGCGACCAATGCGATGCCGAGCAGCACAAAGGTCATCGCCAGCGTGAAGCGGAAATCCTGAATATCGCCCTCGATCTCGTCGGCCGGCGCCGCGACCGCGACGGTGAAGCGCCCATCCTCGCCGACGTCGATCTCGCGCTCCAGGATGCGCAGGCGGCGATCGTCCGGCCCGGAGACATAGCTTTCGCGCAGGCCCCGGCTGTTCGGCGCGATGGATTGATCGAGCAGCTTGGGCAGTTGCCCGCCGACCAGCGAGCGCGAGGCGCGGACATTCGGCCGCTCCCCGTCGAGCCTGGTGATCTGCCAGTACCAGCCGGTCAGCGGCAGGTCGAAGCGCGGCTCGCCGAGATCACCGACGGTCTGGCGCTCGGTCTCGGGCGGGGCGGCGAGATCGGCGACCAGTTGCTTGATATAGACGGAGAGCCGCTCGTCGAAGCCGCGCTCGGCCGAGCGGCGGTAGAAGGTGGTGAGACCGACGCCGGCCAGCACCAGGATCAGCACGCAGCAGACAGCAGCCGAGAAGAACAGCCGCGTTCCCAGCGAATAGCGATGGGACTTGAGCGGCATCGCCCGCGATCAGACCTTTTCCGGAGCGGCGGCGATATAGCCGAGGCCTCGGACGGTCTCGATGATGTCGACGCCGAGCTTCTTGCGGAGCCGGCCGACGAAGACCTCGATCGTGTTGGAATCGCGATCGAAATCCTGGTCGTAGAGATGCTCGACCAGTTCGGTGCGCGACACGACCCGACCCTGATGATGCATCAGGTAGGAGAGCAGGCGGTACTCGTGCGAGGTGAGCTTGACCGGATTGCCGTCGACGACGACGCGGCTGGCGCGGGTATCGAGCCGGACGGGGCCGCAGGACAGCTCCGAGGTCGCATGACCGGCCGCGCGGCGCAGCAGGGCGCGGACGCGGGCCAGCAGTTCCTCGATATGGAAGGGCTTGACGACATAGTCGTCGGCGCCGGCGTCGAAGCCCGAGACCTTGTCGCTCCAGCGATCGCGCGCGGTCAGGATCAGCACCGGCATGGTCTTGCCGGCGCGGCGCCAGCCTTGCAGCACGGATACGCCATCGACCTTCGGCAGGCCGAGATCAAGGATCACCGCGTCATAGGGCTCGGTCTCGCCGAGATAGAGCCCCTCCTCGCCATCGAGAGCCTTGTCGACGGCATAACCGGCATTCTCCAGCGCGGTCACGATCTGGCGGTTGAGGTCCTTGTCGTCCTCGACGACGAGCAATCTCACGGTTGGGTCGCTCCAGTTGGGGGTAGCCGCGACGGACGTCAGCGAATGGTGGCGATCTTGCCGGATTGTCCTTCCAGCGTCACCCTCGCAACGCGGCCATCGCGCTTCAGCGTCGTCACCACATAGACGAAATCATCGCCCTGTCGACAGAGCCTGATGCGGACGACCTCGCCCGGCGCGGCGTGGCGGGCGTGGCGCGAGGCTTCAGCCGGCTGCATGACGCGCCCTTCGGCGACGGCGTCGCGCGTTTCCTCGGAGGACAGGCAGGAGATCGGTGACGCATCGTCGACGCGGATGACCGGCATCGGCGACGAGGCGATAAGCGCAAGAGCAAGGATCGGTTCGACCGGCATCATCGACATGGGCTAATCCCATCCGCCTGAATGCGCCATGAATGCATCGCCTCGTTCACAACTCACAGTAGATCAGCGTACCGAGATCCGTCCACGCCATTCCCGCCCGTGCCCGATCGTGGTGCTGAGCTGGCGGAGCGAAAGCGTGATCTCCTGCTGCGGTGAACCGAAATCCGCGAGTTCCTGTGCGGACGGATAGACCCATGTGGGCGCGTTCACGATTTCGGCATGGCGTAGATCCTCGCCGTCGAGAATGCCGATCTCGTAGCGCTCGCTCTCCTCCCCTAACGGCACTTCCGCCAGCTCCCAGGAATCGCCGTCGATCCGCGTTCGCCTGAGCCAGCTCAGGGCAATGCCATCTCCGGTCCGCCGGGCTTTCGGACGGACGGGAGGCAGCGGAACGAGCGGCTCTCCGGCAATCGTGGCTTCGAACTCGACCATCGTCGCATCGCCGACATCGTCGCGGGCCGGGCCGACGCGATAGCGCCGCACCCGGCCGAGATCGGCGAGATCGGCTGTCAGCGCGACAGAGGCACCGTCCAGCACCACGACGCGGGCACCCGCCGGCAGAAGGCGCGCAGCCGGCGCCTCGCTCCCACCGAGCCCGCGAATCAGCCTGGACAGACGGAAGCGCTGTGGTCCGATCAGTTCGACCTGCGAAACCGTGACGATCTCGACCTTGCCATCTGCTCCGACCAAGGCGACCGCGTTCGCCCCGGCCAATGCCGCTTCCGGCGAGACGGACGACAGCACGCCACCGCGCAGCCGGACCTCCAGCACGGCACGCCGGTCCGTCCGCCAGAGCGGCCCCGGCGGCAGCGCCGTCAAAGTCTCGCCGACGATCGAAGGCGCCTCGACGAAGCCGTCGAGTTCGAACAGTCCGGCTTCGTCGGCGCGCCAGATCGCCAGCGCACCCGGCCAGGGTGCGGCGAATGCGGCAAGCGACAGCAAGGGCGGCGGCTGCACAGTGACGATCGGCAGGGCGAGCGGCACGGCCAGCGGCCGTCCGGGCAGGGCTGGAGGAATGCGCGGCGGACGCGTGCCGCCGGTCGCTCCAGTCGAGACATAGATCGCCGGCTCGACGGCGCGAGCGCTGATCCGCCGTGTTGGGCCGTCGGCGATGCGGGTGACGCGGAACAGCCGGTTTCCGGTCTCGACCGGGACGGACAGCACATCGCCGGGCTCGACGCCGATGCACCGCGGCGACAGTTCGCATTCGAGGCTCTCGCGCGCCGCCCAAGCCTCCTGCAGGCGCTGGTCCGCAAGGCGGCGCCCTTCGGCCGAACGGGTCACGATCGCGGTTTCGACGGCGACTTCGCGTCGGGCCGCCCCGGCCAGCCGACGCGAGCGTGCAGCGGCGTTGCGATAATCGGCCTCGCTGTCGCTGAAACCGAGACGCAGTTCGAGCGGCAGTTCCGTCTCCTGACTGCGGCGCAATGTGAAGGGCTCGCCATCGCGATCCGGAACCAGATCGTCGGGGCCGAGCAGGCGCGAGACCTTGCCGCCCCGGCCCTCGAAGCGCAGGGCGCCGGTGCTCATGATCGCATCGAAGCCGAAGCTCTGGGCGAGCGGCTCCAGCGCCTGCCGGGCTGATAGCGGGCGGTCCAGTACATAGCCGTCGACGAAGCCGTCGACGACGACCCGATCGGCTGCCGGCAATCCGAAATCGGCCAGGAGCTTCGTGACCAGCCGGTCGACAGGCGTGCCTTCGAGGCGCCCGTTCAGCCAATGGCCGGTCTCGAAATTCGCTCCATCGGCCCAGATTCCTGAGAGATCGGGAAAGGCCGGGAATGGCCGCGTATCCCAGTTCCACACGAAGATCCTGTTGGGATCGACCATGCGGATGCCGCTCACGGGATGGACCGGGTTGCGCGCGGCATCGAACCCCGCCCGAGCCGGATCGAAGCCCGAGATGATCGCCTCCAGCGCCCGCGCCTGAACGAGATCGTCGCGGGCGCCACTCGAAAACGGCGGAAATCCACCCTCGTCCGATTTTGGATCGGGGAACATGTTGGGCGCATTGGCGCCCTTGTCGACGGCAGGTACGCCGATCTCGGTCAGCCAGATCGGCTTCGCTCCGGGTACGAACGGGGTTGCGCTCGTCTCGACGCCACCCGCGCGGCGGATATGGGCCTGGCTCCACCAACCCCAGAGATCCTTCGGCCGGTAGATCCAGGGCTTGCCATAGGCGCCGTCTGTGATCGGCTGGCGCGCCTGCGCGGCCCTGTCGGCCTCGTCGGCATAGTACCAGTCATAGGCCTCGCCCGCCGTCAGGCGCTGGCGCAGATAGGCGAGATCGGCCGGACCGCGCGCGATCGCGGCATCGGCATGATCCCCGGAATCGCGCCAGTCCGAGAGCGGCGGATAGAAATCGATGCCGATCGCGCCGATCGCGGGAGAAGCCCAGAGCGGATCGAGCGGAAAATCGATGGTATCGCCATCGTCGCGCACATCCCCGCCATACTCGGTCCAGTCGGCGGCATAGGTCAGCGTCGCACCCGGCAGCATCGTCTTCACGTCTTGCGCAACGGCCGCGAGCTGATCGACCATCGGGTATCCGGCGGCACCGCGCAGATGCGTCAGGCCGACCATCTCGGAACCGACGACAAAGCCCTCGACGCCGCCCGCTGCCTGGGCCAGCGCGGCGCAGTGCATGACGAGCCGGCGGTAAGACCATTCATCCGGCTTGGCGCAGGTGACGCTCGCTCCGGCAACAGCCATATCGGCCGGGCCGACCGTTCCCACGAAGGTCGCGATCTGAGCCGCAAGCGCCGCGCCACCTTCCGGGCTGTCCGGCTCGCCGGGTGCAGGATAGCAGGTGATGCGCCCGCGCCAGGGATAGCGCGGCTGGCTGGCCGCGTCCGAATAGGGATCGGGCAGTGCGTTCCCGGCCGGGATGTCCATCATCAGGAAGGGATAGAGCACGACCTCTAGGCCATAGTCGAAGCGCAGGCGCCGGATCAGCGCGACGACGCTCTCGTCCGAAGGCGTACCGCCGAAAGCGGGCCGGCCGTCGACCTGGCTGACGACACGGGCCGACGAGCGCGACAGCCCGGCGACCGACCACTCCGCGCCGACCGTCGGCTTATGCGGAATCTCGATCCGTGGCGCGATCGTGCAAGCGCCGGCACGCAGATCGTCGCCGAACCAGGATACGACCAGCGACACACGGCGAAGATTGGGGCAGAGCGCCGCGAGATGGCCGAGCGCGGTGTCGGCGTCGCTGCCGCCATAGAGCTGGTGGCGCGTCAGGCTTTCGGTTACGCCGGCCTCGGGCTCGTGGCTGACCGGGCGGATGTCATAGACGAACTCGCCGGCGCCGGGCGTCAGCGCGACCGCTCGGATCATTCCGCCCAACCCTTCGACGGCGCGCACGACCTCGAAATCGAACTGCGGCACGCGATTGCCGTAGTCGGCCAGCGGAAAGCGTTCGAACACGACATAGGCGAGTCCGCGATAGGCCGGGGCCTCGCCCGCCTCCTTCGCTGCGATCAGCGGGTCGGGCTCCTGCGTCTCATAGCCGTGATGGACGCGCATCTGCACGGTCTGGACATCGAGCTCGCGCCCATCGACCCAGATGCGCCTGACGAAGGCGATCGGCCCTTCGCATAGTCCGATCGCGAGATTGGCATGGTAGCTATAGGTCGTCTCGTAGGTCTTCTTCGAGCGCCCGCCCTTGCCGCCGCTCTTGGTACGCGTGATCGAGACCGTGACCTCCTCCTCGAAGCGCGTCGCCCAGATCAATTGCCCGCCGAGCCGCGCGCGGCCGTAGAGGCGCGGGATCGCGGCGCCCTCCGTCGCGGCGAGACCGTTCACCTCCTTGAGGCGCGGGCCATCGACGACCTTGTTCCCGCCACCGGCGCCGCCCATCCAGGCCTGGTCGATTGTCGCGCCGGCGAGACCGCCGAACGCCTGGCCGATGGCGCCGCCGATCGGCCCGCCGAGCGCCGATCCGAGCGCCGCGCCAGCAACCTGGAGAAGAAGCGTCGCCATTAGTCGGTCACTCCGGGGAAGGAAAAGGCATGGCTGAGATGGCGCCGCCACCAGGGCGTGAACGCGACCTCGGCGACGGCGGCACCGTCATGGGCATGGATGATGCGGTCCGGGCCTGCGAGGATCGCGCAATGCTTGGCCGGCAGGTGCTCGCGCCAGCGAAAGAGCAGCACGTCGCCCGGCCGCGTTTCCGTGAGAGCGAGCGGCAGCAGATGCCGCTCGGCCGCCAGCGCGAGCGTCTCCTGCCGCAGGCTTTCGGCCCAGCTCGGCGAATAGGGCGGCGGCTCCTCCGGCTCAGCCCCGCAGAGATCGCGCCAGACGCCGCGGACCAGCCCGAGGCAATCGCAGCCGACGCCGCGCAGCGAGGCCTGATGATGATAGGGCGTGCCCAGCCAGAGCCGCGCGGCCTCGACGATCTCCTGGCGCTTCATCGGAACAGGCTCCCGCCATCGAGCGCGCCATCGCCGGGGCGGACTCCGCCGATGATGAAGTCGGTGGTCGGCATATGCGGGAAGCCGCGGAAATTGACGCCGTTGCCGAACTTGGCGCGACAGGTCGCGAAGCTTTTGTCGCAGCCCGGCGTGACCCTGAAGCCGTCGCCGGGGACGATCGGCGCCGCCGGCGCCTGCCAGAGTTGGAACAGCGCCTGCGCGCCTTCACGGCCATGCCGCTTCACCTCGGTGGCGAAGCCCGTATTGGCGCCACTGGTGAAAATGAGCCGACCGCCGGTGAAATGGCCATCGGCGTAGGACTCCATGCCCTCGACCGAGACTGACAGCCGCCCGTCGCTCTCGACGACATCGGCCTCCGTCACGGAGAGCGCGGCACCGCAGCGTGCGTCCCCCAGATCCGCCGAGCAGGAGCGCATGTAGAGCCGGCCGCGCTCCTCGTCGAAGACCTTGGCGACGCTGCGGATCTCGGCCGTGAAGCTCGCTTCCCCCCGTTTGATCTCGCCGACGAAACCCTCTTCCAGCAGGACCCGCTGGTCAGGATCGGCCCAGTTGACCAACCAGACGCGCACGCGCGCATCGTCATAGAGCCCGCGCGCAAGATCGGCCTCGTTCAGGCCGAGGGCGGCGAAGGCGCCGGCGACCTCGCCGCCACCGATGGCGAAGCCCAGTTCCGCCGCGCTTTCCGCGGCTTCGAGGCCGACCGTCGCGGCGAAATCGACGCCCTCGAAGGACAGCTTGCGATCGTGATCGGTGAAGCCGAGGACGAGCCCGTCGCGACGCGTCAGGCTCCAGCAATGGCAGAGCGTGGTCGCAGCCGCCTCGATATGGGCGGCGAGAGCAGAAGGAATGTCACGCATGGAGCAGGCCTCAGGGGATGATCTCGATCACGGGAACGCGCGGAATCTCGCCGGCCGCGAAGGCGGAGAGATCGACCTCGATCGCGTCGGTGTCGAAGCGGACCGGAACGTCGAAAGCGAAGCCGGCTGTCACGACGGCAGCCGGCGGCGGGATCGAGTCACCTGCGAAGGTGACCTGCCCGGTCGACAGGTTGCAGGAGAAAGCCGCGCCCGCGAGCTCGACGCCATCCATGGCGACCCGGACCGTGCCAGCGCAGGGTTTGGTGATCTCGCGGCTATAGGCGGAGCTGCCTGTCCCGTAGGCCTTGCAGAGCTGGAACGTGGCTGCGACGCCGTCGCCGACCCCGATGACCTGGTCGGTCGCGGCCGGCTGCTGCGAGGGCGGGCAACTCTTCCAGTCGAGCTGATCGCGCCAGCGGAAACCGTGGAGCCGGCCGCGACGCTCCTCGAAGAAGCTCACCACGGCCGCCAGCGCATCGAGATTGCGGATACCGAGCCCGGCGTCGTAGCGGCGGCGCGAATGGGCCCAGCGGCTGTTTCGAACTTCTCGCCCGGAAGCGAGCGTCACGATCTGGGTCTGGCGCTCCGGCCCGCCGCGCGCGCCGCGCGCGACATCGAGCGGGAAGCGGACCTCATGGAAATCGGGCATGCTTCCCCTCCCTCAAAGAGCCCGTCGCCCGCGCGCGACCGCGCGCGCAATCGCAGCGGAAACCTGCGCCTCCGAGCGGCGGAAGCTTTCGGCATCGGGGGTCGAGACCTGCACGACGACATTGAGCGGCCGCCCCTGCCCGCCACCGGCACGGACGCCGAGGCGCCCGTCGGGTCCGCGAGCGAGCGGCATGATCGCCTCGGCGCCGCGCTCGCCCATCAGGCCGAGCCCGCGTCCGGTCGGGAAATAGGAGGGCGAGGCGACG
Source organism: Allobosea sp. ASV33 (assembly GCF_016428755.1). Taxonomy (GTDB): domain Bacteria; phylum Pseudomonadota; class Alphaproteobacteria; order Rhizobiales; family Beijerinckiaceae; genus Allobosea. The sequence continues at coordinate 10,247 of NZ_JAELTI010000035.1, read as the reverse complement.
ATGCCGCCCTCTGCGAAAGGAGCCACCGGAATGCCCCCGCCTCCCGAGCCGCCCAGGCCGATGCCGCCGAACAGTCCGCTCAGGCTCTTGACGCCCGTGCTCAGCAAGCTCGACAGGCCGGTCTGCAGCGGCTTCAACGCGGTCTTGAGCAGGCTGTCGGTCATCGAGCGGCCGACGCTGCGCAGAACGTCCTCGAAACGCTTCCCCTCGACGACGCCGCGCGAGAAGGCGCTGACGATCGACTTGCCGAAACTCTCCGAGGATCGGCTCAGGGACTGGGTCAGCCGGTCCATCGCCTTCAGGTCCGAGAGGCGCCCTCCCGACTCGATACCGTCGTCGTCCGTCATGACCATTACCTCGATAGGTTGGTTGGAATTGCCGCCTCAGGCGTCTGGAAAGGCGTCCATCAGCGCCGCCAGCGCGGGACGCTCCGGAGCCGCGCTACGGAACGGTTCTTGATGGGCCCGCAATGCCGCCGCGATCTCGCGCGGCGTCGCGGCCCAGAAGCGATCGGGCGGCCAGGCCAGCCGCCCGAGCCCGAAGGCCATCACCTCGTCCCAGGGAAAACCCGCCGGTGCGCCTAGGCCGGCGGCTGCGGAGGGCGGGCAGCGTCACCTCCCTCTCCGAAGGTCGCCTCGAGCAGCGTGATCGCGGCCTTGATCGCGCCACCGAGTCCGCCGTCGAAGGAGAGCTCTGCGACATCCTCGTCACGGATCGCCCTGCCCGCTCCGCGCAAGCCCGCCGCGATGATGCGGATGATGTCGCGGGCGGAAAGCCTGCCTTCAACGAAGCGCTCGCCCAGCGCCGGCAGGCTATCGACGGCGAAGGCGTGTTCGAGTTCGGCGAGCGCACCGAGCGTCAGCCGCATCGGCAAGGTTTCGCCGGCGACCATGAGCGCGGTCTCGCCGCGATGACGGTTGACCATGGCCATCTCCTCACAGCGCCGCGAAGGCCAGGAGCCCGGCAGATTCCAGCGAAAGGTCGAAGGTGACCTCGCCGGCATGGTCGCCGCGATATTCCAGGCCCGTGAGCTGGAACGGCCCCGAGATCGTGCCGAAATCCGGCACGACGATCTGCCAGTCCCGGATCATGCCGTCGAAGAAGCTCTGACGGACAAGCGTGTCCGATGCTTCGTCCTTGAAGATCCCGGCGCCGCTGATGCTTGCGCGGCGCACCCCGGCTCCCGCCAGCAATTCGCGCCAGCGCCCGGCCGATTCCGAGTGCGTCACATCGACAGTCTCGGCGTTGAAGGCGATCTGGCGCGCCCTCAGGCCAGCGACTGTGACGAAACCGCCGGCACCATCCCCCGCCTTGAGCAGCAGGTCCTTGCCCTTCTGTGCCGCCATGCGGCTTCTCCTTTATGAGCTAGAGCGTTTCGGTGACGGCGCGGAAGCGGACCGTCACCTGCGGCAATCCGTTGCGCGTCTCGCGTGCGAGCCGGCTCGACAACCAGCGCAGATTGACCAGCGCGTGCCCGTCCAGGGCGAGTGCGGACTGATCGAGTGCTGCGACGATGAGGCCGGCGGCCTCCAGCGCCTGGCGCGAGGAGCCGCTCTGCGCGGCCCAGACGACGAGCGCGAATTCCTGCTCGCAGCCTCGGTCGCTGCCGGTCGACCAGTCGCGCGCCTCGACCTCGCCATGGACGACATAGAGCCCGCGCACTGCACGCGGCGCCTCGTCGAAAACGCGGTCAGGGCCGATCAGCGCCGTGAGGCCTGCATCCGCGACGAGGCGCGCCTGAACGGCGGCGCGAAGGGCCAGGATGGCATCGCTCATGGCGTCACCTCCTCGGCCAGGCAGACCAGCCGCCGACGCGCGCCATCCGGGTCGGCGGCGGAACGGATGTCGAAGATGCGATCGCCGTCACGCAGCCGCCGGCCGGCATCGACATCGCCCCGCCAGCGCATCGTGATGCGATAGCTGCGCAACTGCTCCGGTCGACCCTGCCGCCAGGCCTCGGTGCCAGAGATCCATTCGAACTGGGCCCACAGCGCGGCCACGGCCTCGAAACCCTTTGTCGCACCGCCGAGACCATCCGGCGAAGCCACCGGCGCCTCCAGCACGAGCCGGCGCCGCATCCGGCCGATGGCGGCCGATTCCTGCGCCATCTTCAAAGCCTCCCGCGGCGAAACGGCGCGACCAGCGCGGCAATGGCGGCAGGTAATGCCTGTGCATCGCGCCCGGCGACATCGCCGCGCTGCTCGAACCAGCGCGCGGCCAGGCGCAGGACCGCCTGCCGCAGCGGCGCGGGCACGGCAGCGGCGGTCGCTCCGTAGCCGGCGACGAGATCGATCTCGATCGCGCCATGGGCGCGCCCGATCTCGGGCACCTCGCCCGTCAGACGAACGACCGGCGGATCGGCGGCCTTGTCCAGCGTCAGCGACGCGCTGGCGACGGCCTGGGCCGCCCCGAGCACGTCATAGACGCGCGCCGCGTCGATCCGCAGCAGCGGCGAAAGCGGCAGGCGGATCTCGCCCCCCGCCGGCCAACGGTCGAGCACGATCCGCCAGGGCTGCTCGATCAGGCAGCGCCCCGACGCCGCCTCGATCATCAGCCGGGCGGCCGTGATCAGGGTGGCGAGCAGGTCGTCCTCCTCGGTCTGGTCGAGGCGCAGGAACTGGCGGGCTTCAACAAGCGTCACCGGCTCGGTCGCCGGCGGACCCAGGGCAAGCGGCGTCATGAGCGCTCCCTTCATTCGTTCGATTGCATGGGGTTCGGCTGCGAAAACGCGGCCGAGAGGGTTCATCTGCGGCGCCCGGCGCGCTATCAGCGCTCTCTCGAAGAGGAGCACCCGATGCGCATCGCCCACGGAACTGCAGCTATCGGTCTCGCCTGCGCCCTGGCTGGAAGCCTGGTGGGCTACTCGGCTCGGGCCGTGGTGGCCGGGCAGGAGGGCGGGCCGGAAGCCGGTTCCGCCCTGATGGTGCTCAATGCCCGCGGCGGGGTCTGCACGGGCATCGTGCTGTCGGCACGCGCCATCCTGACTGCGGCGCACTGCGCCGCCGGGGGCGCGGAATTGCGTGTTCATTGGCGTGAGGGCGGGGAACCCGTCCTCGTCGTGCCGTCGTCAGTCGCGATGCATCCGGAATTCGATGCCGGCGCGATCCGCAGCCGCCGCCGCACGATCGACTTCGCGCTGATCCGCCTGGCCGAGCCCCTGCCCGGCCGGTTCAGCGCAGCCACTCTGGTCGACGGCCCGCTGCCGCGCGCCGGCAGCAGCGTCACGCTCGCCGGCTACGGCGTCTCCCGCGAGGGCGAGGCGCGCAGCACGGGCACCTATCGCTCGGCAGCGCTGACGACCGTCGAGCCCTTCGGGCCCGGCCGCATCCTGCTCTGGGCGGCCGATGGCGCCGGCGGCGGCAAGCGCCCTGGCGCGGGCGCCTGCCAGGGCGATTCCGGCGGGCCGATCTTCGGCCATGACGGCGTCGTCGCGGTCACGAGCTGGTCGACCGGCCCCTCCGGGCGCCAATGCGGGCTGCTGAGCCAGGGCGTCCTCGTCGCGCCGCAGCGCGGCTGGATCGATTCCACAATGTCGAAATGGGGTGAAAGCGCCCGTTGGACCGGTAGCCACTGACGGAAGGACTGGACTGTGCCGTGGCACGGCCTAGATTGGTCTGCCGATCCATTGGTTCGCTTCATGACACTGCGCTCGTCTCTCGCCCTTGCTTGTTTCCTGGCCGCTGGCGCCATTCATCCGGCGCTTGCCGTCGTCCGCGGTGTCGATTCGCGCGATGCGCTCGGCGCCCGCGCCTCGACCGTCAGGGTCGAGACCAGCCGCGGCGAGCTCTGCTCGGGCGCCGTGATCGCGCCCGAAATCGTGCTGACCGCGGCACATTGCCTGATGGGCGGCGGTTCGATCAGCGTCGTCAGCCTCGACAGCCGCTTCAAGGCGCGCCGCCAGATGGTGGTGGCGGTCCTGCCGCATCCGAGCTTCGTGCCCGGCACGACACCGCGCACCCAGCCCGGCACCGACCTCGCCTTGCTGCGCCTGGCCCAGCCACTGCCCGGAGATATCGAACCTCTGACGCTCGGCAGCGGGCTCTGGCAGGGCGAGACCGTCACCATGGCCGGCTACGGCCTGTCGTCGGAGAACAACAAGCGCACGGCCCGGCGCCTGCGCGAGACGCAGCTCGTCAACGCCGGCAACTACACCACGCAGAACACCGTCAAGGTCGCGGTCGATGCCGAGAACCGTGGCGAGACGCCGGGGGCCGGCGCCTGCCGCGGCGATTCCGGCGGCCCTGTGCTGCGCGGCAGCGGTGCCCGCTCGCGCGACCTCGTCGGCATCGTCAGCTGGTCGAGCGGACCGCTGAAGACGCAGGCTCGCCTGATCTGCGGTGGGTTCACCGCGATCACGCCGGTCAGCGAGTACCGCAACTGGATCACCGAAGGCAGCGCGCGGCTGCGCGCCATCGGCAGCGAAGCGCCGCCGGAGCAGACGGCCGAGCCGCGCGCCGCCTTCAGCTGGTGGTTTTCCCGCTAGATCGGGCTCAGACCGCGAATTTCAGCCCCTTTATCGCGGCGAAGTCCTGCACGCCGCCGCCGACGCGCTTGGTGGTGTAGAACAGCACATAGGGCTTGGCGGAATAGGGGTCGCGCAGGATGCGGACGCCGGCCCGGTCGACGACGAGGTAACCGCGCCGGAAATCGCCGAAGGCGATCGAGACCGCGTTGTTGGCGATGTTCGGCATATCCTCCGCCTCGACCAGCGGGAAACCGAGCAGCGTCGCCGGCGCGCCGGCTGAAGCCGGAGGCTGCCAGAGGTAGTTGCCGGTGGAGTCCTTGAACTTGCGGACCGCGGCCTGCGTCTTGCGGTTCATCACGAAGGAGGCGTTCTGGCGGTAGCCTGCCTTCAGCGCATAGACGAGATCGACGAGCACGTCCGAGGGGTTCGACGCCGGGAAGGCCCCAGCGACGCCGGTATTGAGCACGCCGATATTGCCCCAGCTCCAGCTCGCTTCGGCCACCGTCGGATAGGCCAGGAAGCCTTTGGGCTTGTCGATGCCGTCACCGGTGACGAAGGCGGCGCCTTCCTGCTCGGCGAAGGCGCTTTCGACCTCCTCGGCGATCCACTGATCGATATCGACGATGGCGTCGTCGAGCAGCGTCTGGGTCGCCGCCGGCATGGCGTAAAGTTCCATGGCCGGGAAGGAGAGCTCGGCCAGGGTGGGCGAAGACCCTTGCGGCCGGGCCGCGGTCTCGGCCACCCAGCCGGAAGCCGGGCCGGTGGTGGAGAACGCCTTCTTGTAGGTGCCGGACGAGATCGTGCGGACCGTGGCCAGCGAACGGATCGGCGAGACATTGGCGAGGCGGCGCAGGATTTCACCCTCGACGGTCGCCGGCGCGAGATAGCCGCCATCCGGGCCGGAGCCGGCGGAGAGCGCCTTGGATTCCAGCCGCTTCAGGCCGCCGGCCTCGCCGGTACGGACATAAGCTCCGAAAGCCGCCTTGTGCTCGGCCGTCAGCGGATCGCGCGAGCCGTCCTGGCCCAGGGCCGGGCGGGCGCGCTCCAGCGTCAACCGGTCGATGCGGCGCATGGTGTCGTCCAGCGCCGCGTCCATGCGGACGAGCTTCTCCTCGGTCAGCGGATCGGCGCCCTGGCGCGCTTCCAGGCCGGCGAGGCGCTCCTCGTTGGTGGCGCGGTAGTTCTCCAGCGTGTAGCGCAGGTCCTCGAAGGCCAGCGCGAGATCGGCGCCGGCCGCCTTGGTCTCGGGCGCGGTGTTGAGATGGCTCATGGTCTCTCCTCGGGGTGATGGGTCAGATGAAGGCGGCGGGCCGCGTCGCTTTGACGGCGGCGATCCGGGCCTGGGGCAACATCGGGAAGGTCACGACCGACACCTCCCAGAGATCGATGCGTTCGAGCCGGCGCAGGCCGGTTCGTGGCTCTGTGCGGGCCTTCTCGTGGCGAAAGCCGATCGACAGGCCGTCGATCGCACCGTCCAGCATCAGCGCATGGATCTCGCGGGCACGGGCGACGGCGAGCGACAGCCGGCCGCGCACGAACAGGCCGCGGCTATCCTCGGCGAGGCTCGACCAGCGGCCGATCGGCTCGGCCGGATCATGCTGCCAGAGCATCTTCACGCCGCCCGGCCCGCGCCTTTGCAGGCTCTCGCGGAAGGCGCCGGGCTCGACGATGTCCTTGCCGAGATCGGGAATGCGGAAGAGGCTGGCATAGCCTTCGAAGACGCCGTCGAGCCCGATCCGGGACGGCTGGACCGGCAGCAGCTTGGATTCGAACGAGGCGCGTGTCGGACTCGTCCGCGTCATCGCTCGCCCTCTGCACGGTCGCGGCCACCCTTGGTCCGTTCGTCCTCGAGCTTGGCGAGCTGACGGACGAAGCGGCTGAAGGTCTCGACGGGTGCGCCGCCGCGCGACGCCCTGCCCGCGCGGGCTGGCGCAGGAGCCTTTGCCGGCGGCTTGGCCGCGCCGTTTCTGCCTTTCATGACGGGTCCCCTTCGTGGCGTGCGTTGAAGCGGTTGAGCTCGCGGACGAAATCGTCGAAGCGGCGGTTGGCGGCGGTCAGTTCGCGCAGCACGAGCCAGGCCAGCCCCGACGCGCTCGCCGCCCAGAGCAGCAGGCCGAGATGGCCGACATCGGCACGGCCGACGAAGGCCGCGACGATCTGTTCGAGCATGTTCATGAAGCCTCCTTTCCGGAGGTGCGCCGGCCGTAGCCGACGGCCTCGCGCTTCTCGTCCTCGTCGAGGAAGGCAGCAGTGCCGAGCCGGCGCCAAAGCGATTCCCGCTCCTCGGCCAAGGCCTCGATGGCGTCGAGATCGGGCTCCAGGACCAGCTCGTCGCCGAAGGCCGGCCCGAGCCATTGCGCCATGGACTGCGCGGTGCGGCGCACCAGCGGGATGATTGCCTGGCGCCAGAGCGCGCGATTGGCCTCGGCGAAATTGGCGTGGGTGTTGTCGCCGGGCAGCCCGAGCAGCAGCGGCGGCACGCCGAAGGCAAGCGCGATCTCGCGGGCAGCAACGCCCTTGGCGGCGACGAAATCGAGCTCGGCCGGCGTCAGCGAAAGCGGCTTCCAGTCCAGCCCGCCTTCGAGCAGCAGCGGCCGCCCGGCATTGCGTGCGCCCTGGAAGGAATCCTCCAGCTCCTGCTTCAGGCGTTCGAACTGCGCCTCGGTTAGCGGCGCGCCTTCCGGCCCGTCATAGACCAGGGCGCCCGAGGGGCGCGCGGCATTGTCGAGCAGGGCCTTGTGCCAACTGCCGGCGGCGTTGTGGATGTCGAGCGAGACCGCCGCCGGCTCGATCGGCGACAGCCCGTAATGATCGTCGACGGGGTGGAACAGCGTCAGGTGCAGGATCGGCGGCAGGCCGCCCTCATCCTGCCGGAAGCGCACCGTGTCGCCACCGACCGTGTAGTCATAGGCCTCCGGCCAGCCGTCGCGGCCGGGCACGACGCGCATCCGGTCGGGCCGCAGCGCATAGAGCTCGCGCGGCTCTCGGCCGGCGCTCACCGCCTCGACATAGGCATTGCCGGCGACGAGCAGGTGCCCGACCAGCATTTCGCGGAAGGCGATGCCGCCCTGGCGCGGATTGGGCCGCTCGATCAGCGCGAGCGCCGGATGCTCCGGCATCTCGCGGGATCCGACCTTGGCGACGAGCGGCGTCTGCGCCGCCGCCTCCGCGATCAGGCGGATGCAGCGATGCACGACCGGATTGCGCTCATAGCCCTCCCGCGAGAGTGCGACATAGTCGCGGGGTGTCCAGACCGCGCGCCCCGCCTCATGCAGCGCGATCAGCGGCCCGACACGCGAGCGCTTCTGGCCCGGCGCGGCTCGGCCGCGCAGGCTACGAAGAAAATCGAACATGGATGTCTCGCTGTTGGAGCGTAAGGGAACGAAGGGCTAGATGCCCCTCACCCGCGGCCGGGCTTTCGGTGCCAGCATCAGATGGGTCAGCGCCCAGACGAGCGCGTCGAGCCGGTCCGGCGAGCGGCCGGTTTCCAGGCCGCGCGGCCCGAAGGCGCACATTTCGTCCTCCAGTTCCGGAAAGGCCCCGGCATGGCGGACGCGCCCCTGCGCATAGAGCGCGGCAACCGGCTCGGCGCGGAGATATTTGCCGCGCGTCGCCCGCACGGAGATCACGGGAACGCCGGCATCGACCTCGCGGATGATGCTTTCGACCATCTCACCGCCCTGGTTGACCTCGACGACCAGCGCATCCGCCTCATGGCGGCGATAGAGCGCGACCGCCCTCTCCGCCCATTCGTGAGGTTTCGCGCCGGCCAAGGTCGCGTCTTCCAGCACATGGCCGATACCGTCATGGTCGACGCCGGCAACCACAAGCCCGCAGCGGTCGGCCCGCAGGGAGGAGGTGGCGGGCGGATCGACCGCCACCGCTATGCGGGCCAGCGCCGGCTTCTCACGTTCGCGGGCGGCCTCAATCATCGCCCGCGTCCAGAGCGCGTCCGGGCTCTCCTCGACGATCTCGCCATCGAGCTCCTGCCGGCCGAGCCGCGTGCCACCATAGGTCTGCGTGACCGTGCGGACGAACTCGGCGGCGAGGTTGTAGCGGTTGTCCTGCGTCCGCGCCCGGCTCACCGCGACATGCGGCTCGACCAGCAGGCGCTTGACCAAGGGCAGTGGGCGCGGCGTCGTCGTCACCACCTGGCGGGGATTGTCGCCGAGGCGCAGGCCGAATTGCAGCATATCCCAGCACTCCTGAAGGTTCGGCCATTTCGCGAGTTCGTCGGACCAGGCGGCGCCGAATTGCGGGCCGCGCAGCGCTTCGGGATCCTCGGCGGTGAAGACCTGTGCGATCGCGCCGTTCGTCCATTGCAGGCGGCGCAGCGAAGGGTGCCAGGTCGGGCGCTCCCAGCGGGTGTGGATCGAGAGCAATCCGGAGACGCCCTCGATCATCACGTCGCGAACCTGAGCCTGGGTCTCGCCGACGAGGGCGATCCGTTCGGTCCGCATATCCGCAAAGGGCGGATGGCCCAGCGCCATGCCCTTGACCCATTCGGCGCCGGTGCGGGTCTTGCCGGCGCCGCGGCCGCCCAGCACCAGCCAGATCGGCTTCAGTGGTTCGGGCGGCAATTGATCGGGGCGCGCCCAGATTTCCCAGGTATTCCGAATGAGCTCGACGTCATCCGGGCTCGCCGTCGGCATCAGCTTCTTGAGAATTCTCACGCGCGTCCTGAGCGGCAAGGGCCTCAAGACGTCGAGCAAGATCCTGACGGAGCTGTGCGACATGTCGCAGATCGTCGGCAGCGGAAGGCTCATCCGTATGCTTGTCCTTCCTTGCTACTGGGGGCTCCTCGATCGCGACCAGTTCGCGGACGGTGCGGGCGAGCACGGCCAGCGCCTTCGCGTCGGCCTCGCTCGCAGTCGTGCCCTTGGGCAGGTCGGCGAGATGTTCCTCATGGGTATCGATCTGGCGCTTGGCGGCGCGCCAGAGCTGGCCCACCACCGCCTTGCGCGAGACCAGTTTCCGTTTCGACCTCGGCCCGGCGGCTTGCTGCGGCGTTGTCTCGTCCTCTTCGGCCATGACGTCCCTCTCGGATGACAGGCACGAAAAAGCCGCCGGCTGGAGAGCGCGGCGGCTTCGTTCGGGCAGATTTCGTGAGCGTTCCTGATGTCTACCGGATCAGCGTCACGATGTCAAGGACAAAATTCCTACAATTTTGAGGTGCATCACTTGAGAGGATCAAGCCTGCTCCTTCTCGATCCACTTGTAGGTCGCGGCCGGCACATAGTTCTGCATCCGGTCGAGCAGCGTCGCCGGCTCGGTATCGGTCATCGCCATCGCGCGGTGGTTCTGCTTGAGGAAGCCGGCCTCGACGGTGCGATCGAGGAAGGTGGCCAGCGGATCGTAGAAGCCGGCGACATTGAGCAGGCCGAGCGGCTTGGCGTGGATGCCGAGTTGCCCCCAGGTCCAGATCTCGAACAGTTCCTCGAAGGTGCCGATCCCGCCGGGCATGGCGATGAAGCCGTCCGAGAGCTCGGCCATGCGCGCCTTGCGGGTGTGCATGGTGTCGACGACCTCGAGCCGGGTCAGCCCGACATGGCCGACCTCCTTGTCCTTCAGCGCCTTGGGAATGACGCCGTGGACCTGGCCGCCAGCCTCCATCGCCGCATTGGCGACGATGCCCATCAGGCCGACCGCGCCGCCGCCATAGACCAGCGTCAGGCCGCGCCGGGCGATCTCGGCGCCCATGGCGCGGGCACCCGCCGCATAGACGGGATCGTTGCCGGGATTGGAGCCGCAGAAGACACAGACAGATTTCATGAACCGAGAG
>NZ_JAELTI010000252.1 GCF_016428755.1 Allobosea sp. ASV33 | reverse complement strand
CCCCCCCCCCCCCCCCCCCCCCCCCCCCCCCCCCCCCCCCCCCCCCCCCCCCCCCCCCCCCCCCCCCCCCCCCCCCCCCCCCCCCCCCCCCCCCCCCCCCCCCCCCCCCCCCCCCCTTTTTACTGATCCGGCGACCACCGAGATCTACACCGAAGGTTAATCGTCGGCAGCGTCAGATGTGTATAAGAGACAGGGTCTCGCTCTTCGCGATCGGCGAGACGCTCTATGTCGCGAGCCGGCACGGCACGGCCCCGGCCGCCGTCAACCCGCTCTCCGGCGGGAGCTGGATGACGAAGGCCGACTGGGCGCGCTCCTGGAAA
>NZ_JAELTI010000251.1 GCF_016428755.1 Allobosea sp. ASV33 | reverse complement strand
AGCTCGATCGGCGCGGGCGCTGCCGCCAATACACTTCCATCGGCCGGCACCGAGCTGTTCAATGCCGCATGCGCTAGCGCCAAGGCGGGCATGCCGAGGCAGGCCAGCAGGGCGAGCAGCACCAGGGCTGTCTCTTATACACATCTGACGCTGCCGACGATTAACCTTCGGTGTAGATCTCGGTGGTCGCCGGGTCATTAAAGGGGGGGGGGGGGGGGGGGGGGGGGGGGGGGGGGGGGGGGGGGGGGGGGGGGGGGGGGGGGGGGGGGGGGGGGGGGGGGGGGGGGGGGGGGGGGGGGGGGGGGGGGGGGGGGGGGGGGG
>NZ_JAELTI010000034.1 GCF_016428755.1 Allobosea sp. ASV33 | reverse complement strand
CCATTAGACATGGTCGGAGGGCCCGATGGGTTTCGCCGACGAATGGAAGGGCGGCATGGCATGCGCCCAGCCAACGTCTCCGGGCCGCGGGTTCGCTGCTGACAGCCGGCAGCCCCTCAATAGGGGTGACGGTCCTTCTTGTTGGTCCAGGCCTCGTAGGCCTTGAGCCCGACCTCGCGCTCGAAATTCTCGCTCACCTTGATCCGCCGATCGCCCCACGGCTTGGCGAAGTCTTCGTACTGGAAGGCGTCGTCGAATCCGATCGCGCTGGTGTCCTTCAGGCTGGCCGCGAAATAGACGTGATCGATACGGGACCAATAGATCGCGCTCATGCACATCGGGCAGGGCGCCCCATTGATATAGATTTCGCATCCCTTGAGCATGCGGGCACGTTCCGGAACCGGGTCGGGCGAGCCAGCCTCACGCGGGATCATCTCCAGGATGGTTCCAGCGCCATATTCACTGCCGAGGAGTGCCTTGGGATTGAGGCGGGCCGAGGCATCCATGATCGCCGTGATCTCGGCGTGGAACACCGGAATACCCGTCAGCAGCACGCGGTTCTGGCCGCGCCCGATGATCTCGCCATCCTTGACGATGACGGCACCGAACGGTCCGCCCCAGCCCTTCTCGACCGACTCTATCGCCAGTCGCGTCGCCTCTTCCATGAACTTCCGCTTGTCTGGCGAAGGCGTCGCGGCGACGGCCTTGACGGCGGAGAGGCCGACCGCACCGGCGGCCCCCAGCCCGATAGCTGCCGAGAAGAACTGGCGGCGGCCCGGATCGTCGGGCGCATCGCAGCCTAACGCGTGAACGGTGGTGCAGGAACAACTCGGCATCGCATTCCAACCTTCGGTCATGGACCCAAGCCGAGAGCGCGATCGCGTCCGGCAGCAATTCCCATGGGACGTGCCGAGAGCTGTACTTAGCGCCGAATTGCTGTGAGCGGGTTAACTCCATCCCTCAACAGCAACCGTCTGCGCTGGATTCGTTGCCACACTGTCGATCGGATGGATGTGCAAGCATTGTGGGAGCACCACCTTTCGCTCTGCGCATTTCAGTCTACGATCGCCCAGGGCGAGCCAATTCATCGATTTCCGATGCGGCTGACGGCGAATGAAACAGAAGGCCGCCGAAGTCGTTGGCCAAATGCAGGCCTTCGGCTGCAACCGAGTCATCCGAACATCAGGACAGGAGACAGCATCATGGCGATCAACAAGACCGGCGCGGCCCATTGGGAAGGCGGCATCAAGGACGGCAAGGGCACGATCTCGACCGAGACCAAGGCGCTCGACGCCTATCCCTACGGCTTCGCCAGCCGCTTCGAAGGCAAGCCCGGCAGCAATCCCGAGGAACTGATCGGCGCGGCGCATGCCGCCTGCTTCACCATGGCGCTTTCGCTGATCCTGGGCGAGGCCAATCTCAAGGCCGATGCGCTCGACACCACGGCGCGCGTGACGCTCGACAAGCTCGACGACGGCTACGCGATCACCGCGATCCACCTCACCCTGAAGGGCAAGGTGCCCGGCACCGACCAGGCGACCTTTCAGTCGCTGGCCGACAAGGCCAAGGCCGGCTGCCCGGTCTCCAAGCTGTTCAAGGCGCCGATTACGCTTGAAGCGACGCTGGTGGGTTGAGACGGGCGCGCCCTTTGTCATTCCGGGGCTTCGCGCAGCGAAGAACCCGGAACCCACGATAAGCCGAGCGGCCGACAACCGCGCATTGACTGTCTCACCCAGTCGTGGGTTCCGGGTTCGCGCCTGCGGCGCGCCCCGGAATGACAAGCCTGGCGCAATGAATAGCGGTCAGTTGCACCCGGCCCATCAGGCGAAGTGGCAGGACACCTCGACGCCACCCAGTTGCCGCAGCTCCGGCCGCTCGACGCGGCAGCGATCGACCGCCTGGATGCAGCGCGGGTTGAAGGTGCAGCCGGCCGGCGGATTGATCGGGCTCGGCACTTCGCCCGACATCGGCCGGCGCTCCCGGTTCGGCCGCTCGACATCGGGGATCGTGTCGAGCAGCAGGCGCGTATAGGGGTGCTGCGGCCGGGTGAAGACCTGCTCGGCCGGGCCCGCCTCGGCGAAGCGGCCGAGATACATGATCGCGAGATCGTCCGACATGTGCCGGACGACCGAGAGATTGTGACTGATGAAGAGATAGGTCAGCCCGAATTCCTTCTGCAGCCGGACCATCAGGTTGAGAATCTGCGCCTGCACGGAGACGTCGAGCGCCGAGGTCGGCTCGTCGCAGACGAGGAAATCGGCCTCGGTCGCGAGCGCACGCGCAATCGAGATGCGCTGGCGCTGGCCGCCTGAGAAGGCATGCGGATAGCGGCTCGCATCGGTGCGCGAGAGGCCGACCACCTCCAGCAAGTCGCCGACGCGCTGCTGGACCGCCGACTCGTCCGATCTCAGCTTCAATTCGCGGATCGGCTCGGCGATGATGTCGCCGACGCGCCAGCGCGGGTTGAGCGAGGCGTAAGGGTCCTGGAAGATCATCTGCACGCGCGGCGGGCCGATCGTGCCGTCGGCGCGGCGGATGTCGCGGAAGGTCAGTTTGCCCTCGGTCGGCCGCTGGAGGCCGACGACCATGCGCGCCAGCGTCGATTTTCCGCAGCCGGATTCGCCGACGATGCTGTAGGTGGTGCCGCGCCTGACCGCGAAGGAGACGTGTTCGACCGCGCGCAGGATGCGCCGCGGTTCCTTCGAGAACAGCCGCGACAGGGCCGGGGCCGAGACATCGAAGCGGCAGCAGGCCGCCTCGACATCGAGGATGATGTCGTCACCAGCGGCCTTGGCGGGGGCGAGCTTCGAAGCCTGCTCAAGCATGGGCCGCCTCCTTCAGGGGGAAATGGCAGGCCGCGGCGTGCCCCGAGAGAGGCAAGCCCGGCTTGTGCTTGCGGCAGAAATCCTCAGCCTTTCCGCAGCGCGGATTGAAGGCGCAGCCCGGCGGGATGGCGTTGAGGCGCGGCATGGCGCCGTCGATCTGGTTGAGATGCTCGTGGCGGATATGGACGCTCGGGATCGAGGCCATCAGGCCGGCGGTATAGGGATGGCTCGGCCGGCGCGTCACCTCCTCGACCGGGCCGATCTCGACGATGCGGCCGGCATACATCACCGCGACCCGGTCGGCGGTCTCGGCGATGACCCCCATGTCGTGGGTGACCAGCATGATCGCCGTGCCGTGCTCGCGGCAGAGCCGCTTCAGCAAGGTGGTGATCTGGGCCTGGATCGAGACGTCGAGCGCCGTCGTCGGTTCGTCGGCGATGATCAGCGAGGGCTCGGCGCAGAGCGCGAGCGCGATGACGACGCGCTGGCGCATGCCGCCCGAGAACTGGTGCGGGTAGGCGTCGATGCGCGACTCGGCCGCGGGGATGCCGACCTCCTTGAGCAGGTCGAGCGCGCGCTTGCGGGCTTCCGCCCGGCTGACCGGCAGATGCGTCAGGATCGTCTGGACAAGCTGGTCGCCGACCCTGAGCAGCGGATGCAGCGAGGTCAGCGGGTCCTGGAAGATCGCGCCGATGCGCCGGCCGCGCAGCTTGCGCATCGGCTCCGCCGGCAGGTTGTCGATGCGCTGGCCGGCGAGATGGATCTCGCCGCCGGCGACGCGGCCGGGCGGATCGAGCAGGCCGATCACCGCCGTGCCGGTCAGGGACTTGCCCGCCCCGGACTCGCCGACCACGCCGAGGATCTCCCCCGGCGCGATGTCGAAGGAAACGCCGTCCAGCGCCGTCAACGGACCGTGGCGGCCATCGAAAACGATGCGCAGGTCGCGAACGGACAGGAGAGGCTGGGCGGCGGATGCGGTCATGCAGAGGCCTCGCTGCGTTCGATCGCGTAGCTCGACGAGAAGATCTCGCTCATCGGCGGGTGGCCGAGCGTGCGCTCGGGATAGCGCGCCATGACGCCCTCGAACTGCTTCTGGGCGCGGGCGTTATCGGCGGCCTCGTCCTGTCCGGGGATCGCCCGGTTCTCCATGACGAAGCGGCCGTCGATCACCACCGTCGCGAAATCGCGGCCATGGCCGGTCAGCATCATCGTCTGGATGGGGTCGATGACCTGCCCGCTATGCGGCCGGTCGAATTCGAAGACGGTGATATCGGCGCGGGAGCCCGGCTGGAGGCGGCCGAGATCGGGGCGCTGCAAAGCATCGGCACCACCGATCGTCGCCGCATCGTAATAATCCTCGGAGCGCACGGCGCCGACATTTCCGGCCATGGTGCGGGAGAGGATCATGCCGGTCTGCATGTTCAGGACCATGTCCGGCGGGGCGGTATCGGTGCCCATGGCGATGTTGAGGCCCATCGCGCGGTAGCTGCCGAAATGGTTGATGCTGTTGCCGTGCCGGCCCGAGACCAGCGGGCAATGCACGATGCTGGCGCCGGAATCGCGGATGATCTCGAGATCGCGGCCGGGGCGGCCGATGAGGCGGCTGCCGGAGACGACGGTGCCGTGCGGCAGCAGGCAGCGCTCGTTGAGGAAGCCGAGGCTCTCCAGCCATTCCGGCGGGCTCATCCCATGCTGGGCGAGGACGAGGTCGTATTCGATCTTCGACTGGCAGCAATGCAGCCGGACGGGGATGTCGAGATCGCGCGAGGCCGCCGCCGTGCGGCGCAGGAGCTCGGCCGTCGAGGTCTCGATGCGGTCCGGCGCGAACATCGCGCGGATCAGCCCGCCGGCCTGCCCCTCGTGGCGCCTGGCGAAGTCGATGGCCGCATCGAGCTCGGCGAGGCCGCGGTCTTCCTCGTAGTAGGTGACGACTCGCCCGTCGCTTTCGACGACCTGGTTGCCGGTGCGATAGGCCGGGCCGAGATAGGCGCGCATGCCGAGATCGGCGGCGGCCACCGCGGCATCCTCGAATTCCTGCACCGTCTCGCCCCAGGCGCGGTAGAACAGCGAGGCGATCGGCAGCGCGGTGGTGATGCCGTTGCGGATCAACTGGGAGAAAGCGTAGCGCTTCTGGAAGGCCAGCTCCTCGCGCGTGTACATCTCGTAGGGGCCGGCCTCGAGATAGCTGCGCGGCCAGACGCGGCCCTTCTTCCAGGCCGGCTGGTTGTCATAGCCGAGGATGGTGGTGTCGAGGTCGGACAGGGCATCGCAATCGACGAAGCCCGGCCCGATCAGGGCGTGGCCGTAGTCGATGCGCCTGCTGACTTCGCCGGGGAAGCCATGGCCGACGAAGACGATTTCGCCGTTCTCGAACACCACTTCGCCGTTTTCGTAGAGGCGATGGCGGCCATCCTTATGGCCAACCACCCAGCGCGCGGTCATCAGGATGCGACCTTCAGGGCGCTTCTTGGCTTGCAGGCTCACGGGGCGGTCCTCACCGAAACGCCGTCGCGGGCGACGATCCTGCCGCGCTTGATCACGCGGCGCTTGGGCGAACGGGTGACGACGATATCCGTCAGGCTCTGGCCGGGCATGATCACGAGATCGGCGATCTTGCCCTCGGCGAGGCCGTAATCGGCGATTTCCATCACCTGGGCACCGCCAGTCGTGCAGACATGGAGGCCGAGCTCGACCTCGTCGTCGCGGCGGAAATTGTTGCGCAGGCCGATGAACATGGCGCGCTCGACCATGTCGGCATTGCCATAGGGGCCCCAGGTGTCGCGGATGCCGTCCGAGCCCGAGCAGACGCGGATGCCGGCATCGAGCAGCTTCTTGACGGCGGGCGCAGTGTTGCGGGCGGGCGCCGTCGTCATGATCGCGATGTCGAGCTCGGCGAGCTGCGGGATTACGGGGTCGACCAGTTGCGGATCGACGCCTAGGCAGAAGGCGTGGCTGACGGTGACCTTGCCCTTCATGCCGAGCGCGCGGGTGCGCTCGATGATCAGGTCGAGCGAGAACAGGCCCATCTCGCCGGGCTCGTGCAGGTGGATATCGAGCGGCCGGCCATAGGTCTGGCAGAGCCCGAAGATCGCATCGAGATGCCCCTTGGGGTCGCGATCGATGGCGCAGGGATCGAGACCGCCGACGATCTCGCAGCCGGCCTTCATCGCCTCATGCATCAATTCCAGCGTGCCCGGCCGGCGCAGCAACCCGGATTGGGGGAAGGCGACGAGCTCGATGTCCATGATGTCCGCGTAGTCCTCGCGGGTCTTCATGATGCCCTCGACGCCCCAGAGGCCGAGTTCGGTGTCGACGTCGACATGGCTGCGGGTATGGGTCGAGCCCATCATCGAGGACTGGACGGTCTGACGGGCCGACTGGCGGGCCGGGTCGAGATCGAGGCGCTTCTTGCTCTCGCGCTCGTTGTCGATCTTGTCGAGCAGCTTGGGGCCGACCTCGTTGACGTACCAGGGCATGCCCCAGAGGCTCTTGTCGAGATGGGCGTGGGCCTCGACGAGGCCGGGAATGGCGATCTCGCCACCGCCATCCTCGACCGTCGCGCCGGCGGGCGCCGCGATGTCCTTGGCCATCCGGGCGATGCGGCCGTTCTCGATGAGGATATCGAGAGCGGGTCCTGCATTCGGCCTGACATTGCGGATGAGGAGGGAGGCAGTCATCGCAGGCGTATCCTCGTGGTTTCTTATGATGGTCAGCGCAGCTTCGGGTTCAGCGCGTCGCGCAGCCAGTCGCCGAGCAGGTTGACCGAGAGCACGATCAGCCCGAGCTGCAGCGAGGGGAAGACGACGAGCCACCAGGAGCCGGAGAACAGGTACTGGTTGCCGATGCGGATCAGCGTCCCCAGCGAAGGCTGCGTGATCGGCATGCCGACGCCGAGGAAGGACAGCGTCGCCTCGGAGAGAATGGCGAGGCCGAGACTGAGCGTCGCCGAAACCAGAACCGGCGTCATCGTGTTGGGCAGGATGTGGCGGCCCATGATCCGCACGGCGGGCACCTTGATGATGCGGGCGGCGAGCACGTATTCCTTGCGGCGCTCGACCATGGTCAGCGCGCGCACGGTACGGGCGTACTGCACCCAGCTCGTCAGCGCGATCGAGAGCACGAGCACCACGGCAGAGAAGGGCTCGCGCAGGGCCGGCGGCAGCATCTCGCGGAAGATCGCCGAAACCAGGATCGCCATCAGCAGCGTCGGGATCGAGAGCACGGTGTCGCCCAGCCGCATCAGCAGGTTGTCGACGCGCCCGCCATAGAAGCCGGCGGTGAGCCCGATCGAGACGCCGATCAGCATCGAGACGACGACGGCAGAGAAACCGATGATCAGCGAGATGCGCGAGCCGTAGAGGATGGCCGAGAGCACGTCGCGCCCCTGCGGATCGGTGCCGAGCAGGAAGGGCCATTCGCCGCCGGATTGCCAGATCGGCGGGATCTCGGCCTTGTCGATGAAGACCTGGGCAAGATCATAGGGGTTCTGCGGCGCGATCAGCGGGGCGAAGAGCGCGGTCAGGACGAGCAGTACCAGCACCACCGCCGAGAGCCAGGCGACCGGCGTGTGGCAGAAGCTCCAGCCGATATCGCTGTCGAGGAAGCGACGCAGGCGGCTGGGTTTCTTCACGGTGTCAGCGGGCATTCGCGCCTCCCGTCAGCGCGTCCTCGCGCAGGCGCGGATCGACCCAGGCATAGGTCAGGTCGACCAGCGTGTTGAGCGTGACGAAGATGAAGGAGACGACGATCAGATAGGCCGCCATCACCGGGATATCGACGAAGGTCACGGCCTGGACGAAGAGCATGCCCATGCCCGGCCACTGGAACACCGTCTCGGTCACCAGCGCGAAGGCGATGAGATTGCCGATCTGCAGGCCGGTGACGGTGATGACCGGCATCAGGCAGTTGCGCAGCGCATGGCCGAAATGGACGGCGCGGGACGGCAGACCGCGCGCCCGGGCAAAGCGGATGAAATCGGTGCGCATGGTCTCCAGCATCTCGGCGCGGACGAGGCGCATCACCAGCGTGATCTGGAAGAGCGAGAGCGTGATGCCGGGCAGGATCAGCGCCTTGCGCCCGGAGGCAGTCAGGAAGCCCGTGCTCCACCAGCCGATCTGCACGACCTCGCCGCGCCCGAAGGCCGGCAGCCATTGCAGCGTCACCGAGAAGAGCAGGATCAAGAGGATGCCCAGCGCAAAGCTCGGCAGGGAGACCCCGAGCACCGAAACGAATTGCAGGGTCTTGGCGAGGAAACTGTCTCGTCGGATCGCGGTGTAGACGCCGAGCGGGACGCCGACGGCGAGCGACAGGAAGGTCGCGACCAGCACCAGCTCGAAGGTCGCCGGGAAGCGCTCCGAGATCAGCGTGAAGACGTCCTGCTGGTTGCGGTAGGAGATGCCGAAATCGCCGCGCACGGCATTGCCGACGAAGGTCGCGTATTGCAGCACGAAGCCCTTGTCGAGGCCGAGGCGGACGCGCAGTTCGTCGCGCTGCTGCTGGCTCGCCTGCTCGTTCAGCATCAGCTCCACGGGGTCGCCGACGAAGCGGAAGATCAGGAAGGCGAGAAACGCCACCGCCAGCATGACGCCGGCGGCGTTGAGCAGTCGCTTCAGGAGAAAGGCCGGCATCTGGACAGCTCCGATCGTGGCAACGCGCCGTCAGCGATCTCGCAGGGCATCCGAACCCCCACCCGTCATCCCGGACAAGCGGCGAAGCCGCGCCGATCCGGGATCCATCGAAGGGCGTCGCGCTCTAGGATGGATCCCGGCGCTCCGCTGCGCTGCGGCCGGGATGACGGCGCGGATGGGTTCAGTAAGCGCCCCGACTTGGAACCGCTCACTTCATCATGGTCAGCCAGAGCCGCGGCTTGTTGTCCGAGGCCTGCACGGTCGAGACGACGGTCGAGCGCATCGCCCAGGCCATCGGCTGCTGGTGCAGCGGGATGAAGAGCTGCTCCTGCTTGGCGATCTTGAGCGCCTCCTTCATCATCTCGATGCGCTTGGGCGTGTCGAGCTCGACGCCGGCCTTGTCGACCAGCGCGTCGATGCGCGGATCGCCCCAGTTGCCCCAGTTGAAGACGCCGCTGGTGCCGCCCTTGGAATGCAGCACCTGTACCAAGAGGGAATAGGCGTCGATCATCGGCTCGTTGGCCCAGCCGAAGGAGATGACGTCGAAATCGCCCTTGACGCGCTTCGGCGTCTGCTGGCTGCGCGGGGCCATGCTGAGGTTCGGCTTGAAACCGGCGCGCGACCACATCGCCGCGACCGCCTGGCAGAACTCCTCCTCGTTGACGAGGGAGTCGCTCTGGCAGTTGATCTGGAAGGAGAAGCCGTTGGGATAGCCGGCATCCGCCAGCAGCTTCTTGGCGCCATTCAGGTCGAAGGGCAGACGCTCGTCCTGCGAGGGGTCGTAGCCGGGGATGGCAGGGGCGACCAGCGCACCGGTATTGCGCGACAGGCCGCGCATCGCCCGCTTCTGCACCGCATCGATGTCGATGGCGCGATAGAGCGCCTCGCGGACCCGGATGTCCTTGAAGGGGTTCTTGTCCTTGACGTCGCTCTCGACGAGCTTGTCGCCGAGGTTCAGGGCGAAGAACACCGAGCGCAATTCGTTGGTCTGCAGCACCTTAACGTCGGGCGAAGCCGAGAGGCGCGGCAGGTCCTGCAGCGGGGCGACGTTGGTGTAGTCGATCTCGCCGGAGAGCAGCGCCGCGACACGGGTCGAGGACGAGGTGATCGGGGTGAATTCGATCACGTCGATATTATGCTGCGGCTTGTCCCACCAGTCGGCATTCTTGACGAAGACCGTCTTGGCATCGGCGCGGCGGCTCTCGACCTTGAACGGGCCGGTGCCGTTGGCATTGTCGGTGGCGTAGCCCTTCACGCCCTTGCCGGAATCGGTGGGGAGCAGCGAATTGTTCGCTTCCAGCCAGGCCTTGTTGAAGATGAAGATGTTGGTGAGGTCGTTCAGCAGCAGCGGATAGGGCCCGTTGACCTCGATCTCGACGGTGTAGTCGTCGATCTTCTTCGAGCTCTTGTAGGCTGGCAGATTGCCCTTGAGCGGGGAATCGGGGTGCATGACGCGCGTCAGCGAGGCGATGACGTCGTCGGCCGAGAAGGGGTTGCCGTTGTGGAACTTCACGCCCTTGCGCAGCTTGAAGCGCCAAACCGTCGGCGACACCGTCTCCCAGGACTCGGCCAGCGCCGGCTCGATCTTGAGATCGCCGGTATAGCGCACCAACCCCTCATAGACGTGGTTCAGAACCGATAGCGTGAAGGTCTCGCCGTAGGAATAGGGATCGAGCGAGGCGATTTCGCGCGACGCGCCCCATTTCAGCGTCTTGGCTTCCGCCGCACCGGTGAGCGCAAAGGCGGCGACGGCCGCCAGCAACCAGGCCTTCTTCATCGACTTCTCCCCTTTTGGTCGACGCGCCCGCCGGCTCGCCGAGTCTCGACCGCTTTCTGCCGTCCCGTTATGCACCTGACGCTTTCCGCGCCAATTTCGTGTGCGATTATCAGGCAGACTTGCATACGATGTCATGATCGTATTGTATGCGATTATTGAACACAAGCGGAAACTGGCGCGGAGACCGCTATCGTGACATTGACACCCCCGGACAAAGCCATTCCAGCACGAGGGACAACCACGATGGGCGAGAAGCGAACCCCGGTTCTGCGCGCCGAATCCGTCTATCGCGCCCTGCGGCGCGCCATCATCGAGCAAGCCCTGAAGCCGGGCATGAAGCTGCCCGAGGATTCGATCGGCGAACAACTCGGCGTCAGCCGCACCCTGGTGCGCGAGGCCTTCGGACGCCTCGCCGTCGAAGGCCTCGTCGAGCTCAAGCCC
This sequence comes from Allobosea sp. ASV33, assembly GCF_016428755.1. Taxonomy (GTDB): domain Bacteria; phylum Pseudomonadota; class Alphaproteobacteria; order Rhizobiales; family Beijerinckiaceae; genus Allobosea. Next base: position 37,133 of record NZ_JAELTI010000034.1, on the reverse strand, counting down.
AATCGCGGCGCCTCAGTGGCCTACCCGACGCTGGAAGAGGCGCGCGACGTGTTCGAGGTCAGGCGCGGCCTGGAGCGGCTCGTCGCCGAAAGCCTGGCCGGCCGCATCACCTCCGCCCAGATCACCGAACTGGAAGCCCATGTCCGCCAGGAGGAAAAAGCGCATGAGCAGGACGGACCGGAATCGATCCGGCTCTCCGGCGAGTTCCATATCAAGCTCGCCAAGATGACCGGCAATGCGCTTTTGCTGCGCTATGTGCAGGAGGCCTCGTCGCGCTGTTCGCTGATCCTGGCGATCTATGGACGCCCACATTCGAGCGAATGCGCCGTCTCCGAGCATCGCCAATTGATCGACGCGCTCCGCGCCGGCGACGCCGCCCGCGCCGCCGACCTGATGGACCACCACCTGCGGGCCGTCGTCACCCGCGCGCTGCTGACGCCCCGCGTCGAGCGCGACATCCGCGATGTGCTCGCCCCCTACGCCCTCAGCGAAGGACTGACACCGTCATGACCGCACATCCGACAGAACAGCCGGGTTCTCAGAGCCCGCCAGACATAGTCACCTTCGATTTTGCGGCGCTGACGCCGCGCGAGCGCTACAAGCTACTGATCGGCGCTGTCGTGCCGCGACCGATCGCCCTGGTTACCACCGTCGACGAAAACGGCACGGTGAACGCCGCGCCCTTTTCCTTCTTCAATTGCCTCTCGGCCGATCCTGCGATCCTGGCGCTCGGCGTCGAGTACAGGCCGAGCGGTGCGCAGAAGGACACCGGCCGCAATGTCCGGCAGACGCTGGGTTTCACCGTCAATATCGTGTCCGATGCGCTACTGGAGGGCATGAATGTCTGCGCCGTACCGTTCGAGCCGGGCATCGACGAACTCGCGGCCGCCGGCCTGACGGCGATGCCCGGCGTCAGGGTCCCCTGCCCGTGGATCGGCCAGGCGCCGGCGGCGTTCGAATGCCGCCACCACACCACGCTCGGCATCGGCAACTCACGCGAGATCATTCTCGGAGAGGTCGTCTACGCCCACTTCCGCGCCGACACGATCGATCCCCAGAAGCTCTATGTCGATCCGGCGGCCCTTGATGCCATCGGCCGCATGGGCGGGCACGGCTATGCAACGACGCGCGACTATTTCGACCTACCGACCATGTCGGTGCCGACTTGGGAAACCGATCCTGGAGCCGCCAATCGGCGCCGCCGCTGAAGCATCCCCGTTCCTGCGCGGATGACGCACACAAAGACATGCACTAGACGCAGGCCAATTAGTCTTTGGTCTATTTGATCTGCGTCAAGAACATTGCGCCCCCTGCACGCAAGCCATGGCGGGGGCGGGCCCGATACGCCATCCTGACACGAAGCGATCCTATCGGCCAATCAAGACCGAGCGATCCGGGTGGACGACCCAAGGCCAGGGAGGATGGGCGATGTGCAAGATCATGCGTCGGTGGCGCAGCATTCGGCATTTCCATCCGCAAGGTGACGCATGACGGCCACCACGGATATCGTCGATTTCCAGATCGAGACGCCGGATGGCGCGGTGCTGCACGCCTTCAAGGAAGGTCATGGCCAGCCGCTGCTGCTCATCAGCGGGCTCAGCGGCAGCGCCGCCTTCTGGAGCGAGATCGCTGCGACGCTCTCACGCTCCTTCCAGGTCATCCGCTTCGACCAGCGCGGCATCGGCGCGAGCACGCGCGGCGACGCCCCCTGCACCATCGAAACGCTGGCGCAGGACAGCCTCGCGGTGCTCGACGCGGCCGGCGTCGCGCGGGCGGTGGTGCTCGGCCACTCGACCGGCGGCTGCATCGCGCAGACGCTCGCCAAGCTCGCGCCCGGCCGTCTCGACGGCCTGATCCTGAGCGCGAGCTGGCTGAAATCCGGCCGCTATCTCAACGCCGTCTTCGGCGCGCGGCGCGCGATCCTGGGCTGCGATCCCTATGCCTATGCCGCGATCTCCGTGCTCAGCGGCTACCAGCCGCGCTGGATCGAGGCGAACTGGCACATCTACGACGCCGCGATCGAGGCCGCGCCGGTGAGCGAGCACGCCCGGACGATTGCGCGCGAGCGCCTCGACGCGCTGCTCGCCTTCGACGGCACGGCCGATATCGACTCGCTGATGATGCCGGTCCTGATCCTCGGCACGCGCGACGACATGGTCGTCCCCGTCTATCACCAGGAGGCGCTCGCCGCCGCCCTGCCCGGCTGCCGCCGCGCGATCATGGAAACCGGCGGACACCTCTTCCCGATCTCCCGGCCCGACGCCTTCACCGCGACCGTGGCGGAGTGGATCGGCGAACTCTGACAATCACACCGCGCGGCGAAATGGCTCATGCCATCGTCGCGCGACTCAGGGCTAAACAAGAATGCCTCCAAGTCGAAAGACGTGATCATGCGAGCCATTCTCTCCGGCCTTGTCCTTCTCCTGCCTCTCCTATCCCAGCCCGCCGCGGCACAGGACGCCGCCGCGGGCGAGCGCTCCTTCGCCAAATGCCGCGCCTGCCACCAGATCGGCGAGGGCGCGCGCAACCTCGTCGGCCCCGAGCTCAACGGCCTGATCGGCCGGCATTCCGGCGCCGTCGAGGGCTATAGCTACTCGGCCGCCAACAAGAATTCCGGCCTGACCTGGGACGAGGCGACCTTCGCCGAATACATCAAGGATCCGAAGGCCAAGATTCCCGGCACCAAGATGATCTTTGCCGGCATCAAGGGCGAGAAGGAAATCAAGGACCTGACCGCCTTCCTCAAGCAGTTCGACAAGGACGGCAAGAAGCTCTGAATCCGGGCTGCGTCACCGGCAAGCTTGGTCTTCGGCAGCGGCCTGTCGTATCTCTCTGCGTCTGATGACGAAGGAGAGCTCGATGGCCGCCCCCGCGACCCGGACGAAACCCCTTTCCGCCTTGCGGGACTTCCTGCACAGCGAAGCGGCCGGCGGCATCGTCCTGATGGTCGTCGCGGCGCTGGCGCTCGTCGTCGCCAATTCGCCGGCCGCGCCGCTCTATTTCGGCGTTTTGAAGAGCTATGTGCTGGGGCTTTCGGTCCTGCACTGGATCAACGACGCGCTGATGGCGGTGTTCTTCCTGCTCGTCGGCCTCGAGATCAAGCGCGAGATGCTTGACGGGCAATTGTCGAGCTGGAGCCGCCGCGTGCTGCCCGGCTTCGCCGCGCTCGGCGGCATGATCGCGCCGGCACTGGTCTATGTCGGCTTCAATCTCGGCTCGCCCGAGACGCTGCGCGGCTGGGCCATTCCCGCCGCCACCGATATCGCCTTCGCGCTCGGCGTGCTCTCGCTGCTGGGCTCGCGCGTGCCGGCCTCGCTCAAGATCTTCCTGACCGCGCTCGCCATCCTCGACGATCTCGGCGCGGTCATCATCATCGCGATCTTCTATACGGCCGAGCTCTCCGGCTTGCATCTCGGCCTCGCCGCCGCGACGCTCGCGGCCCTGATCGCGCTGAACCGGCTCGGCGTGGTCAGGCTTGTGCCCTATCTCGTGCTCGGCGCGGCGCTATGGTACTTCACCCTGAAATCCGGCGTGCATGCGACGCTGGCCGGCGTCGCGCTGGCGCTGACCATCCCGCTCACGCCCTCGCCCGCGAAGCCCGACAGCGCCTCTTCGCCGCTGCACCGGCTGGAACACGGGCTGCACCCATGGGTCGCCTTCCTGATCATCCCGATCTTCGGCTTCGCCAATGCCGGCGTCTCCTTTGCCGGGCTTGGCCTCGCGACGCTCGGTCAGGCCGTGCCGCTCGGCATCATGCTCGGGCTGTTCCTCGGCAAGCAGATCGGCGTCTTCGGATTCGGCTGGCTGGCGATCCGCGCCGGGCTTGCCGATCTGCCGGCGAAGGCCTCCTGGGCGCAGTTCTACGGCATCGCCCTGCTCTGCGGCATCGGCTTCACCATGAGCCTGTTCATCGGGCTGCTGGCCTTTCCGGCTTCGGAAGCCCTGCAGGACCAGACCAAGATCGGGGTGCTCGCCGGTTCGCTGCTCTCCGGCCTCGGCGGCTGGCTGCTGCTGCGGCTGGCGCAACCGGAAGATGTCCACAACCAGGCCATGCGCGAATCGAAGAGCTGATGCGAATTCGCGGAACGCCTCTTCCATTTCTGTGAATCGATGCAATATTTATTCGCTCCGGCGATCATCGTGATTCGGAGCCGGACGAATGCAAGCCAGGAAAGGGCTTCCAGCGTCGATGAAGAAGGCCAAGCGGAAACCGGGAGAGAAGCGGTCGCAGATCGCCGCGATGCCGATCCGCCACGCCGCCGACGGCTCGACCGAGATCCTGCTCGTCACGTCGCGCACCACGCGCCGCTGGATCGTACCCAAGGGCTGGCCGATGAAGGGCCTCAAGGACCGCGACGCCGCCGCGCGCGAGGCCTATGAGGAGGCCGGCGTCGTCGGCCGCGTCAGCGAGAAGCCGGCCGGGCGCTATACCTACTGGAAGCGGATGAGCGACCATTTCGCGCTCTGCGAGGTCAAGCTCTACCTGCTCCAGGTCGAGCGGCAGCTCGACAGCTGGGCCGAGCAGCACCAGCGGGACCTGCACTGGTTCAAGCTGGCGGACGCCGCCGACATCGTCGACGAGCCCGAGCTCAGCACCGCTATCCGCAAGCTCGACACGCGGGTCGCCGTCGCGGCCTGAACAGGCGGCCACGTCCTGACAAGCGTCTTCGCCGCCCGCGCCATCGCGCGGGCGTTCGCATGTCGAGGGGCGAGCGGAGCGCCGCGAGGCGCGGGTGATCCAAGCCGCTTCCGTTGAGCCAGGATGCGGCGCGGATGGATTGAGCCACCATCCGCACGCCCCGTGGCGCTCCGCTTGCCGGCGATTTCAGTCTCCGGGCCGCGCTTATACGGTCGGAGTTCCAGAGATCGGCCGCTTCCCGGATCAGCTCGGCTCATCGCCTCGTCACCCGTTCCGCGTTCGGTCCTGGATTCCCCGAACCTTCCAGCGAGCTCCTCGCACAGGGATCGTAGTATCCCCAGGGCGGTGCCCCGAAGCCTCCCGGGGCCGGGGTGCAAACCCGGCCGCAGGCGCCGCCCCCGCCCCGCCATGCAGCATGCCTCCGGATGGCCGCCCCTCGGGGTGAGGTGGGCCGAGGATAGGGGCGGGTTGCAAGGGCGGGGATAAGTTGTCGGCGCGCGCAATGGAGCCGTCATGCTCGGGCTCGACCCGAGCATCTCATGACACGAAGGCTCCAGCGCCTGGTCCTGCCTGAGATTCTCGGGTCTGCGTTTCGCTTCGCCCGAAAATGACGGTGAGCGCCCATTCCGGGGCTCGCGCGGCGAGAACCCGGAATGACAAAGGGCGACCGCCGGCTCAGTCGATGATCTCGGCGCCTTCGGCAACGAGCCGCGCGACATTCTCCTTCATCCGGCGCAGCACCTCGGGCGGATGGCCCTCCCAAGCCGTCACCTCGCCGACGACCCGCAACGGCTGCTGCGAGCGATAGGAGCGCGTCGGATTGCCGGGGAATTTCTTGTCGGTCAGGTTGGGATCGTCGACGATCGCGCCGGTCGGCTCGACGATATAGATGCGCTGGCGCCCCTCGCCGCGGGCGAGTTCGGCGCCCCAGATCGCGGCATCGAGCGTGCCCGAGCAATAGACCCAGGACAGCGGCTTGCCCTCCCGGAAGTTGGATTCATGGCCGACGGCGATCAAGTCTCCGGGTTTCAGATCGGCGCGGGTACCATGATAGAGACGCTCGGGCTGGGTGGTGTCGGCGGTCGGCATCGGCTTGCTCCCTTGCGGTGAATCGGGGGCAGCCTTCATGGACCAGGGACCCCGGCTTGCCGCAAGCCCCGGCTCGGGTTAGACAATGATCATGGCAGGGAACGGCACCCTGCATTCCCCCGACAATTTCTCGAAGATGACGCGACGCCTTGCTGGCGGCAGATGGCCGTTGCGCAGGCATGCGCGCGCATCCCGTCATGGTCGGGCCTGTCCCGACCATCCACGTCTTTGGGACCGTGATTTGGTTTCGATGAGACCGCTTGCCCGCAACGTCGCAAGCCGTGGATGCTCGGCACAAGGCCGAGCATGACGCGAGGCGCAGGAAGCGTGACACCCTTTCCTTCTCCCGGATGGGAGAAGGTGGCGCGGAGCGCCGGATGACGGTGTGGGGCTTCAATGGAGGGCGCGGCGGAGCCGTTTCGGCTGACGATCGGCGGCGGTCCCTCACCCCTCCCCCTCTCCCATCCGGGAGAGGGGTTCTCCGGCGCGTCGCCGTCAACGCAGGCGCCCTACTGCACCACCCAGAACGCCCGCGCGCCCGGCGGCAGCTTGTCCAGCGCGCGCTCGAAGGCTTGTGCCTCGACATGCCGGCGGAGGGCGCGGGCGACATCGGCGATGCCGGTTTCGGGGAGGAGCGTATGGTCGTGGCGGTGGCCGATCGCCTCCCGCGTCAGCGCCGCGGGGTCGGCGAAGGGTTTTAGCGGCTGCGCCGTGTTCCAGCCTTGCAGAAACATGGCGCCGAGCAGCGGCGGCAGGGCGTTCGCGAAGGTGACGCCCTCCGCCGGCGTCAATCGCGCCCGGAAGGTGACCAGCACGGCCAGCACCGCCGCATAGCTCTGATGGGTGGTGCCGAGCCCGAGTTCATCGCGCGCATCGAGCAGGAAGCGTTCGAAATCGCGCGAGGCATGGACGAAGGTAGAGGGGACGGTCATGGCGGCAAAGATAGGCGATAGCGCCTACACCGTCATGGTCGGTCTCGTTCCAACCAGTCACACTTGCCGTAAGGAGGACCCGTACGTGGAGCCCCCGCGGGCCAAACTACGACAAGGAATTCTACACGCTCTAGCTGTACTCTAGCGCGATAAAATGCACATTGCGACTAGTTGGCGGCTGCTGGGGCATAAATTGATCACCCGTGAGCACACCCAAGAAGCACTATCTCACGCGTATATTCATGCTATTGCCGGTCTTGCCGGGCTTAACCTGGCCGCACGCTCCATATTTGACTATGGAATCGATGGGACATTCCGACCCGTAAAACTTAGGAATGGGGAGCGAATTGAGACGGGTCACTCGGTTGACTTTCAAATGAAGGCAACCACCCGATGGACAATCAGCGAAGAATTTATCATTTATGATCTTGAGGCTCGTGCTCATCGACTTCTAACGGCTGATCGCGAGCCGGGCATGCCGCTCGCTATATTGATCTTGCTATGCCTTCCTGAAAACCCGGTAGATTGGCTAGACGGCGGAGAAGAGCATCTGCATCTGCGGCACTGTTGCTATTGGTACCAGCCCGAAGGTCCCCCAACCGAGAATATTGCGACGACCCGCATTCAAGTGCCCCGCACCAACCTACTGACACCGAATAGCTTGCGGGAAGTTATGCAGTTGGCACGCCGAAAGGCTCTAGGGCTATGATCGGGCCTGTCCGAGATATAGAAGCCGTGTCGCTGGGATCGCTGAAACGCTACCTAGCCACGTCAGGCTGGAACCGTCGCACCATTGAGACTGGAATCGAGCTGTTCAGCCTCGCGAATGACGAAGAGATCGAGATCATCCTACCCCCGACAGCGCACTCAAAGGATGTAAAAAGAAGAATTTTCGACGCGGTAACGACTTTGGCTGCACTGGAAAGGCGTAACCTCGAAGAGATTTTGATATCTATACGTGCGATTAGCTATGACGTATTGCGTTCCCGACTGCCCGATACCGCCATACGCCATGACACCCTCAGACTCGGCGATGCCGAGGAGTTCATTAAGCGGATGGTCAAGGTTCTTGCTGCGACCGCGCACGGTGAACTTCATACTGGCCCGTATTTCGAGCGCATCAGCAGTGTGGCCACCGCATATGCTAACGAATGTCGCTTTGGACATACGTTCCGAGGCAGCTTCGGCTTTACCGTCGAGTCGCCGGTTGGCCCTAATACCATAAATGCAGGTGAGTTCGTGCCTGCTTCACCGCTTGAACGACGCGCGATGCTCCGGCTTGCGAGGGGATTGCGCGTGGTGGAAGGCGCCATTAAGCGCGAAGCTCCGTCGGAAATCGTTGAGAATTATGAGAATGGCCTCAACGCAAACGCGTGTGAGGATCTCGCAACCATGGTGGAAATTCCGCGAGTAGAGGAAATCTCATTCGAGATAGCATTCTCGCCAGAATGGGGCTTACCCGATGACCTCGGTGCCAAGCTCAACATGACAATCGGCCACCCCCGCGGACTTGAGGTTATGCGTGAGGCAGCAAAGCAATTACGGATTGTGAATTACGAGAAGCAGCGCACCGTTGTCGGCAAGGTACGCACACTGCATTCGATGGAGGATAACCCTGCGGAGCTTTTTACCATTTCTGGTCTACAGGACGTAGTTATAGAATGGGAAAGCGAAGAATTTGGCAGGAAATTGGTTCGTGTCTCACTAGGGCCTGAAGAGTACCTTCAAGCGATGGAAGCTCACCGAGCCGGCAGGACAATTTCCGTGTTTGGTGAGCTTGAACGCCAACCTTGGCGTCTGGAAAACGCCCGCGATTTTCGACTGGTTTAATCCGCGAGAGTTTGCGCTACGCGCTAATCTCGTACCGGCGCGTCGCACTACCTCCCCCTTCTTCTCCGCTCCCCCGCCCCCTTCGGCCGCGATTCCGGCACCGGGCCCATCTCGTCCAGGGTCGGCTTCCGCACCCGTGAGGTGCCGGTCAGCAGCGGGTTCGGCTTCTCGCCGGCTTTCGGCTTGCCCTCGCCGCCGCCGAGATTATGCGGGCCCATATCCGCGTCCGTGGGTTTCCGGGCGCGGGTCGGCGGCAGGTTGGCGCTGGAGCCGTAGCTGCGCTCGCCCTTATACTTGCCGGCGGATGCCTCGACATCGCCCTGCCGGGCGAGCGGATCGTCCGAAATCGCCAGCTCCGTCGCCTGCAGGCGCTTGATCTCGTCGCGCAGGCGGGCCGCCGTCTCGAATTCGAGATCGGCCGCGGCCTCGCGCATGCGCTTCTCGAGATCGGCGATCGCGGCCTTGAGGTTGTGGCCAGAGGCCGGCGCCACCAGCCCCTTGTCGACCGTGACATGGTCGCGCTCATAGACCGAGCCGAGGATGTCGCCGATGGCGCGCTTGATCGTCTGCGGCGTGATGCCGTGCTCGGCATTGTAGGCGAGCTGCTTCTCGCGGCGGCGGTTGGTCTCGGCCAGCGCCCGCTCCATCGAGCCGGTGACGTGGTCGGCATAGAGGATGACCTTGCCGTCGACGTTTCGGGCGGCGCGGCCGATGGTCTGGATCAGCGAGGTCTCGGAGCGCAGGAAGCCCTCCTTGTCGGCGTCGAGAATGGCAACGAAGCCGCATTCGGGGATGTCTAGGCCCTCGCGCAGCAGGTTGATGCCGACCAGCACGTCGAAGGCGCCGAGACGGAGATCGCGCAGGATCTCGATGCGCTCGATCGTGTCGATATCCGAGTGCATGTAGCGCACGCGCACGCCGTTCTCGTGCAGGTATTCGGTCAGGTCCTCGGCCATGCGCTTGGTCAGCACCGTGACGAGGGTGCGATAGCCCTTCTCGGTGACCTCCTTGATCTCGTCCAGCAGGTCCGCGACCTGGTGCTTGGCGGGCCGGATCTCGACCGGCGGGTCGATCAGGCCGGTCGGGCGGATGACCTGCTCGGTGAAGACGCCGCCGGTCTGCTCCATCTCCCAGCCGCCGGGCGTGGCCGAGACATGCACCGACTGGGGCCGCATCGCGTCCCATTCCTCGAAGCGCAGCGGCCGGTTGTCCATGCAGGAGGGCAGGCGGAAGCCGTATTCGGCCAGCGTCGCCTTGCGGCGGAAGTCGCCCCGGTACATGCCGCCGATCTGCGGCACGGTGACGTGGCTCTCGTCGGTGAAGACCAGCGCGTTGTCGGGCAGGTATTCGAACAGCGTCGGCGGCGGCTCGCCCGGCTTGCGGCCGGTGAGATAGCGCGAATAGTTCTCGATGCCGTTGCAGGAGCCGGTGGCCTCGATCATCTCGATGTCGAAGGTGCAGCGCTGGTCGAGCCTTTGCGCCTCCAGGAAGCGGCCCATGCGGTTGAGCTCGTCGAGGCGGGCCTTGAGCTCCTCCTTGATCGACTTCACGGCCTGGGTCAGCGTCGGGCGCGGCGTGGTGTAGTGCGAATTGCCGTAGACCTTGATGAATTCGAGCTCGCCGGTCTTCTGGCCGGTCAGCGGGTCGAACTCGGAGATCGACTCGACCTCGTCGCCGAACAGGCCGATGCGCCAGGCCCGGTCCTCATAGTGCGCCGGGTAGAGCTCGATCACGTCCCCTCTCACGCGAAACGTGCCGCGGGCGAAGTCGTGCTGGGTGCGCTTGTACTGGAGCGCGACGAGATCGGCGATGAGCTGGCGCTGCTCGATGCGCTCGCCGAGCTTCACCGAGAAGGTCATCGCCGTATAGGTCTCGACCGAGCCGATACCGTAGATGCAGGAGACGCTGGCTACGATGATCACGTCGTCGCGTTCGAGCAGGGAGCGCGTCGCCGAGTGGCGCATGCGGTCGATCTGCTCGTTGATCGAGGATTCCTTCTCGATATAGGTGTCCGAGCGCGGGACATAGGCCTCCGGCTGATAATAGTCGTAATAGGAGACGAAGTACTCGACCGCGTTGTCGGGGAAGAAGCTCTTGAACTCCCCGTAAAGCTGCGCGGCCAGCGTCTTGTTCGGCGCCAGGATCAGCGCCGGGCGCTGCGTCTCCTCGATCACCTTGGCCATGGTGAAGGTCTTGCCCGAGCCGGTGACGCCGAGCAGCACCTGGTCGCGCTCCTGCCGGCGGATGCCGTCGACGAGATCGGCGATCGCGGTCGGCTGGTCGCCCGAGGGGGAGAACTCCGACTTCATCTGGAAGCGGATGCCGCCCTCCGATTTCTCGGGGCGCTCCGGCCGGTGCGGCGTCCAGGGCTTGCCGGGCTGGATGAAGGGGCTGCCGGTCTCCAGCAGCGCCTGCAGCGAGGTCGCCGTCGCGGCCGCCGCGCCCTCGGCGCCGATGAAGGCGCCATCCGCCTTCTTGGAGAGCTTGCGCTTGGGCCTCTCCTCGCCGCCCGGCCGTTCCGTGGCATAGCTCGGCTTCGCCTCGTAGCCGGCCTGCGGCTTGTCGCTGAAGCCGGAGGCGCCGCCCGGCACCGCCGTGCCGCGGTTGATCGCGGGGTTCAGCAGATCGGCGAGATAGCCTTCGAGCGGCTTCAGCTCGGGCTTGGTCGCCTTGGAATTCGGCGTGCGGGCCGAGGACGGCTTCTTCGCCGGTTTCGGCTTGGTCGCGGTGGTGTCGGAGCTTTTCGGCATGGCCGCAATATGGGGCGGAACCGCCGCGGATGCGAGGGGGCATGGCGCCGAGCCGGTGCCGATGGTGACAGGAGTTGACAGGATAGGATAAAACAACCTATAGTTGCATAGATGCGGCGGCTACAATCTTGGAGCCGTAAGATGTTTCGGGGCGGGGCCGAGCCTGTGGAGGATGAGGTCGAGGCCTTCATCACGCGGTGGCGCGTGTCGGAAGGCGCGGAACGCGCGGCTTATGCGCAGTTCCTGAGCGAGTTGTGCCGGTTGATCGGCGTCGAGCGGCCGCTGCCGCCCACCAGCGATACCGATGCCGTGACCTATCGCTTCGAATATCCCGTGCGATTTCCCGACGGCCAAGGCGGGCACACGACGGGCCGGATCGACCTCTACAAGAAGGGCGCCTTCGTCCTGGAGGCCAAGCAAAGCCGCCTGAAAGGACAGGCCAAGGAGGTTCTGCCGGCGCAGGGAGCCCTGCCCTTCGCCGAACCGGCGGGGCCAAGGGGCCGGCGCGGTGCGGATCGCGCCTGGGACGTGCTCCTGCTCAACGCCCGCCGCCAGGCCGAGGATTACGCCAAGGCGCTGCCGGCGAGCCATGGCTGGCCGCCCTTCCTGATCGTCTGCGATGTCGGGCATTGTTTCGAATTCTACGCGGACTTCACCGGGCAAGGTAAGAACTACGTCCAGTTCCCCGACCGGCAGAGCTACCGCGTCTATCTCGACCAGCTCCGCGATCCCGCCATCCGCGCACGGCTCGCCGCGATCTGGACCGACCCGCTCTCGCTCGACCCGGCACGCCATGCCGCCCGCGTCACGCGGGCGATCGCCGAGAGGCTGGCCGCCGTGTCGAAGGCGCTGGAGCGCCAGCACGATCCCGAAGAGGTCGCGCTGTTCCTGATGCGTTGCCTGTTCACGATGTTCGCCGAGGATGTCGGGCTGATCCGCAAGGATGCCTTCAAGGCCCTGCTGCGCGAGTGCCGGGAGGATCCGGATTCCTTCCAGCCGCTGGTCTCCGAGCTGTGGGCCGCGATGGACAAGGGGCATTATTCGACTTCCGTCCGCGAGCGGATGAAGCGCTTCAACGGCAAGCTCTACGAGGATGCCCAGGTCTTCCCGCTCGGGCGCGAAGAGATCGGCGAGTTGCTGGCGGCTGCCGAACACGACTGGAAGGACGTGGAGCCTGCGATCTTCGGGACGCTGCTGGAACAGGCTCTGGACCCGCCGGAGCGGGCGAAATTCGGCGCCCATTACACGCCGCGCGCCTATGTCGAACAGTTGGTCGTCGAAACGGTGATCGGTCCGTTGCGGGAGGACTGGCGAGCGGTGCTTGCCGCCGCCCAGCAGGCCCGCGATGGCGGTGACGCGAGCAAGGCGCTGGCGCTGGTCGAGGACTTTCACGAAACCCTGTGCCGAACGCGCGTGCTCGATCCCGCCTGCGGAACCGGAAACTTCCTGCACGTCGCACAGGAGTTGATGAAGAAGCTCGAAGGCGAGGTGCTCGACGCCGCGAGCGAACTCGGCAGCGCCGAAGCGCTCGGCGGCTTCGCGCAACATGCGGTCGGTCCGCACCAGTTCCTGGGCATGGAGATCAATCGCAGGGCCGTCGCCATTGCCGATCTCGTGCTGTGGATCGGCCATCTGCAATGGCACTTCCGCACGCGCGGCTTCGCCCCCAGGGAACCCATTCTCGAAAAGCTCGACCACATCCACAAGCGCGACGCCGTTCTGTCATGGGACGGCTGGCCGATCCCGGACTGGCGCGACGGCGAGGAATTCCTACCGAACCCGCACAGGCCGGAATGGCCCGAAGCCGAGTTCATCGTCGGCAACCCGCCCTTCATCGGCGGCAAGGACCTGCGGGCGCGGCTTGGAAACGCTTATGCGGAAGCCCTCTGGGCCGTGCACCCGCAGATGAACCAGAGCGCCGATCTGGTGATGTACTGGTGGGACCGCGCCGCCGAATTGCTGACGCAACCGGGCACGAAGCTCCGGCGCTTCGGCTTCGTCACCACCAACTCGATCACCCAGCTTTTCCAGCGCCGGACGGTCGAACGGCACCTCGTGGGCAAGCGGCCCCTCTCGCTGGTCATGGCGATCGCGGACCATCCCTGGACCAAAGCGGGGAAGGATGCCGCTGCGGTGCGCATCGCGATGACGGTCGCACGCGCCGGATATCACGAGGGCAAGCTCTGCACGGTCATGTCCGAAGCCGGGCTCGACAGCGACCAGCCCCGGATCGAGCTCCACGAGCGCAAGGGACGGATCAATCCCGATCTGACGATCGGGGCCGATGGCGCCCAAGCATCCGGCCTCCAGGCTAATACCGGATTGTGCTCCCGCGGGGTCTCGCTCCACGGCGCGGGCTTCATCGTGACGCCTGCCGAGGCCGGCGCGCTCGGGCTCGGCCTCAGGCCGGGGCTCGAAGCCCATATACGCCCCTACCGCAACGGCCGCGACCTGACGGAACGGCCGCGCGGCGTCATGGCCATCGATCTGTTCGGCCTCGCGGCGGAAGAGGTCCGCGCGCGCTTCCCGGAGGTCTACCAGCATGTGAAGCTGACGGTGAAGGAAGCACGGAACGGGGCCGGCAAGATCATTGGCCGCGACGCCAATCGGCGCGACAGCTATCGCTTGCAATGGTGGGTATTCGGGGAACCACGCCGCGAGTTGCGCCCTGCCCTCGCCCCTCTCCAGCGCTACATCGTGACCGTCGAGACCGCCAAGCATCGCGTCTTCCAGTTCCTCGACGCCGCGATCCTGCCCGACAACATGCTGGTTGCCGTGGGGCTCTCGGACGCCTTCCATCTGGGCGTGCTCTCGTCGCGCTTTCACGTCCTCTGGTCGTTCCATCAAGGCGCGACGCTCGAAGACCGCCCCCGCTACTCGAAATCCCGCTGTTTCGACCCGTTTCCGTTCCCGGATGCCAGCGAAGCGCAGAAACAGGCCATTCGCCGCTCCGCCGAAGCGCTGGATGCGCTGCGCAAGCAGGTTCTGGCCGCTCATCCGGACCTCACCCTCACCAAGCTCTACAATGTCCGGGAGACGATCCGCGCGCGCAACGCGCTCAGTGCCGGGGAGTGCAGTGTCCGCGACCGCGGATTGGCCTTGATCCTCGACGAGCACCACCAGGCCATCGATGCCGCCGTCGCCGCAGCCTATGGCTGGCCGGTCGACCTGGCCGAGGAGGAGGTTCTCGCCCGCCTCGTCGCGCTGAACCGGCTGCGCGCACAGGAGGAGGCCCGCGGCATCGTCCATTGGCTCCGGCCGGACTATCAACGCCCGCGCTTCGGCACGCCCGGCCGATCCGGCGAGCAGGTCGAGGCCATCCTCCCGGAGCCGATCCCGGCCGCAGCCGGCAAGCCGGCCTTTCCCACCGAAGCCGTCGGGCGGGTCGCGGCCGTGCTCGCGGCGCTCGCCGAGGCTCCGGCGCCGATCGATGCACGGGCGATCGCGGCGCGCTTCCGTCAAGGGCTCAAGGTCGAGCGCGCCATCCGCGCCATCCTGGTCTCGCTGGCGCGGGTCGGCGAAATCTCGACCGTGGATGGCGGCCGCAGCTTCGCACGCCGATTGACCGGCACGGCGTAACCCGGATCGGGCCGAAGCCCGGACGCCACGACCCGCTACAGGGGCTCGAGCTCCGTATGGGATTTGAGCGCGTAGCCGCCATTGGCCTGCGTCACCAGATAGGCCGGGTTCGTCTCGGAGGCGTTGCGGTGCACGCGCGTGCCCTTGATGGTGCGGCTGACCGGCTCGGTGAAGACCTGCTCGACGCGGCCACGTGCGCGATGCGCTCCCCAGCGCCATGTCACATCGGTTCCGGGCTTCAGCGGCTCGGTCATCTCTGCGCTCCGTTCGAGTCGATGGGAAGACAACGTCGCAGGCCGATGCGGGTTCAGGCCCGCGCGGCGAGCCATGTCTGGATGCCGGCTGCGGCCGCGACGCCGGTGGCGAAACTCGCCTGCAGCAGATAGCCGCCTGTCGGCGCCTCCCAGTCGAGCATCTCGCCGGCGACGAAGACGCCCGGCAGGCGCTTCAGCATGAAGCCGGCGTCGCATTCGTCGCGCGTGATGCCGCCGGCCGTCGAGATGGCGCGCGCGATCGGCATGGCGGCTTCGAGCTGTAGCGGCGCTGCCTTGATCAGCGCGGCCAGCGCGTCCGGTTCTTCAGGAAGGCGCGCTCCGGCCGCATCGCGCAGCAGGGCGATCGCGACGGGGGCAAGGCCCGCCGCCTTGCGCAGGTGATTGCTCAGCGTCTCGCCCTTGCGCCGCTTCGCGAGCCGGGCGGCGAGGTCCGGCGCGGGTAGATCGGGCCGCAGGTCGATGCGGATCGTGGCAATTCCGTCGCGCGCGATCGCCTCGCGGATCGGCGCTGACAGCGCGTAGATCGCGCCGCCTTCGATGCCCTCGGCATCGATCATCGCCTCGCCGGCAACCTGTTCGCTGCCGCAGCGGATCGCGATGCGCTTGAGCGGCTGGCCGGCGAAGCGCTCCTTCATCTGCGGCGACCAGGCGACCGTGAAGCCGCCATTGGCGGGCCGGAGCGGCGAGATCGCGACGCCACGCGCCGCCAGCAACGGCGCCCAGCCGCCATCCGAGCCAAGGCGCGGCCAGCTTGCGCCGCCCAGCGCCAGCAGCGTGGCATCCGGGCGGATGGTTTCGGTTTCGCCGGTCGCGAGGCGGAATGTCAGGGCGCCTGCGGCATCCCAGCCGGTCCAGAGTCGGCTCGATGCCAGCTTCACCCCTAGCCCGTCGAGCCGGACGAGCCAGGCGCGCAGCAGCGGCGAGGCCTTCATGGCGCGGGGGAAGACGCGGCCGCTGGAGCCGACGAAGGTTTCGGCGCCGAGCCCGTCGGCCCAATCGCGCAGGGCCTGCGGCGGGAAGGTACGCAACGCAGGTTCGAGCCAGCCGCTCGCTTCGCGATAGCGGCGAAGAAAGGCGTCGAAGGGCTCGGAATGCGTCAGATTCAGGCCGCCGCGTCCGGCGAGCAGGAACTTGCGGGCCGGCGAGGCCATGCGCTCGTAGATCGTGACGCGATGACCGGCGCCGGCCAGCCGCTCGGCCGCGATCAGGCCCGCGGGGCCCGCGCCGATGATGGCGATGTTGCGTATCGGCTTTTCCACCGCTGCCCTGTTCTCATCTGGATGCGTCATTCCGAGCGCAGCGAAGCGGAGACCCCGAATCCATCGTAGAGTGCGACACCCTTCGATGGATTCCGGATCGGCGCCGCTATCGCGGCTTGTCCGGAATGACGATGTGTTTCATTCGCCCCCTTGCATTACCCTGCTCGCCCCGGAGCGGAAACAGCCTAGGACCCATCGATGCCGACCATCGCCGCCTATATCGGCGCCGCGCTCTTCGAGATCGCAGGGTGCTTTGCTTTCTGGGGCTGGTTCCGGCTCGGCAAGCCGGTCTGGTGGCTGCTGCCGGGGCTGGTCTCTCTCGGGCTCTTCGCCTGGCTGCTGACGCTGGTCGAGAGCGCCGCGGCGGGGCGCGCCTTCGCCGCCTATGGCGGGGTCTATATCGCCGCCTCGCTCGGCTGGCTCTGGGCTGTCGAGGGTGTCAGGCCGGATCGCTGGGACCTGACCGGGGGCGCCATCTGCCTCGCCGGGGCGGCGATCATCCTGGTGGCACCGCGTTAGACCGGCCGCTCCATAACCGTCATGCTCGCCCTTATGGCGAGCATCCACGTCTTGGACACCACGTCGCATGAAGGAGACGTGGATGGTCGGGACAAGCCCGACCATGACGGAAACGGCCATTCAAAAAGCGTCAGCCGCCCGAATGCGCGGCGGGGATGAGCACGGATGGCATCTCGCGCTGCGCGGCGGCGGCCTTGGTCTCGCGCAGGCGGCTTTCGCGCAATTCGTTGGCGCTCTCCAGAATCGGATAGGCGATCGAGACGATATGGCCGTGGATGCGCTTGAGATCGCGGATGATGTCGAGATGGATCGCGCTGGTCTCGATCGATTCCGGCCGGCCCGAGCGCAGGCGCTGGAAATGACTGTCTGTGGCGCGCCGCTCGGCATCGCGCATCGCCGCCTTGTCGGCGAAGAGCTGGCGGGCGAGCACGAGATCGCGCGTCGCGAAGACATTGAGCGCCAGCGCCAGCGCCGAGGCGACGCGATGGTGGAAGTCGCGGATCTCGGCCAGCCCCTCCGGCGAGAAGGCATAGCGCTTGCGGATCTTCTTCTCGGCAAGCTCGCGCAGGTTCTTGTCGATGATGTCGCCGATATGCTCGAGATTGGTGATCAGGGTGATGATCTCGAACAGGCGCCGGCTCTCCTCCTCGGAGAGCTCGTTGCGGGAGACCTTGACCAGATAGAGCTTGATCGACTCGTGGATGGTGTCGACGCCGTCATCGGCCTGGGCGATGGCGCGGGATAGCTTGAGCTCGTCCTTCTCCAGCAGAGTCATGGTATCGCGCAGCATACCCTCGACGCGGTCGCCGAGGCGCAAGGCCTCGCGCATCGCGCCGGCCAGCGCCTCGGTCGGGCTGTCGAGCGCGTTGGGGTCGAGATAGCGCGGGGTCACGGCCTCGGCCTTGTCCTCCTTGCCAGGCATGAAGCGCTCGACCAGCGCCGAGACCGACCCGACGAAAGGCAGGAAGACCAGCGCGCCCACGACGTTCAGCATGACGTGGAATTCGATGGCGAGCCGGCCGTCCGACGGCGACAGGCTGACGAGCCAGGCCGAGAGCGGGCCGACGAAAGGCAGCACGGCCAGCGCCAGGATCAGGCGCGTCGCGAGATTACCGATAGCGGCGCGGCGCTGGGCTGCGGGCGCGCCGAGCTGGTCGAGCACCGGGATCAGCGCATTGCCGAGATTGGCGCCGATGACCAGCGTCAGCGCCGTCGCCGGCGGGAACAGGCCCGACGCCGCGAAGGTCGCGACGAGCAGGATGATCGCGATCGAGGAATGCACCAGCCAGGTCGCGGCGATGGCGGCGAGGATGCCGAGCAGCGGCTCGGAGCCCATGGCGGCAAGCACCGTGCGGAAGGTCGGCGACTGCGCCAGCGGGGCGGCGGCCGTGTTGAGCTCGATCAGCGAGAGCAGGATCAGGCCGATGCCGACCAGCACCCGGCCGATATTGCGCGGGCGCTCCATCGCCTCGCTGGACAGGTACATGGCGACGCCGACGGCGACGCAGAGCCCCCAGAGCCAGCCAAGATCCATCGAGATCACGAAGGCGGCCAGCGAGGTGCCGAGATTGGCGCCGAGCAGGACGGCGAGCGCCATGGCCGGCACGATCAGCGCCTGACCGGCGAAGGAGGAGACGAGCAGCGTGGTCGCCGTCGAGCTCTGCAGCACCATGGTCACGGCGACGCCGCTGCCGAAGGCGGCAAAGCGATTGCGCGTGAAACTCTGCAGGGCCTGCCTGAGCTGCGAGCCGAAGGCGCGCATCGCGCCGGTTCGAACCAGCCTGACCGCCCAGATCAGCAGCGCGACGCCGCCGACGAGGTGGATCAGGATGTTGGTTGCGCTCTCGCCCGTGGCCATTTTCGTGCGGTCTTTCCCCGTTTCGGGTGACGATCTTCGGCTGAATCTACCAATTTTTGATTAGCCAACTCAACAGAAATACGCAGCGAAAGTGCTGATAATTAGGCAGCCCTCACGCTCGGGATAGGCAGATATCGGAGCCCCATCCTGAGTCGCCGCGCCAGCGGCCTCTTAAAGGATGTTCCAGATGGCCCACGAGCCTCCTGGAGCATCCTTCAAGACGCCATTTCTGACGAAATGGCTGCTCCAGATGAAGGCTCGCAGTCTTTTCGGGCCGGCTCTCAAGCCGGCGGAATGAGCGTCACGCCCTTGTTCGCGAAGGAAACCGAGACCGCGGTACCCGGCTCCAGCATCTCGCGCCCGCCATATTGGACGACGAAGAGCTCGCCGACCTCGGTCTCAATCATGATGTCGAGGTGATTGCCGAGATAAGCGCATTTGCGGATCCTGCCGGGCAGCGCCCCCGCCTGCCCCGCCTCGCCCAACAACAGCGCCTCCGGCCGGATCGCGACCTTGGCTGGGCCGACACCGAGACCGCGCGCCGGCAGGCTGATCGTGGCGGAGCCGATCGCGACATCGGCGCGGCCGTCCGCCACCGCTCTGACGGTGACATCAACCAGATTGGCGTCGCCGATGAAGTCCGCGACGAAGGCGTTGGAGGGCTGCTCGTAGAGGTCGCGCGGCGCGCCTTCCTGTGCGATCCGGGCATTCGACATCACGATGATGCGGTCGGAGACGGCGAGCGCCTCCTCCTGGTCATGCGTGACATAGGCCACGGTCAGGTTGAGGTTCTGCTGCAATTCGCGGATTTCCTCGCGGACGCGGCGGCGCAGCTTGGCGTCGAGATTGGAGAGCGGCTCGTCGAAGAGCAGCACCTGCGGCTCCAGCACGAGGGCGCGCGCGACCGCGACGCGCTGCTGCTGGCCGCCCGAGAGCTCCGAGGGGTAGCGGTTCTCGAAGCCCTTGAGGCCGACGAGCGCCAGCTTCTCCAGCGCCATCTGCTTGGCCTCGTCCTTGCCCAGACCCTTCACCGTCGGGCCGTAGGCCGCGTTCTCCAGCACGCTCATATGGGGAAAGAGCGCGTAGGACTGGAACACCATCGAGACGTCGCGGTCGGCGGCCGAGAGCTTGGTGACGTCCTTGCCGCCGATCAGGATCTGGCCGTCGCTGGCGATCTCGAGGCCCGCGATCATGCGCAAGGTCGTGGTCTTGCCGCAGCCGGAGGGGCCGAGCAGGGTCACGAGCTTGCCGGCCTCTATGGTGAAATTGATGTTGTCGACCGCCGTCACCGCGCCATAGCGCATGGAGACGTTGCGGAACTCGACGGAAGCGGGTCCGGCCTTCGTCAACTTGTTGCTCCCTGGGTGATGGGGTCGGAGACCGAACTGGAGAGTGCCACGACCTTGCGGCGACCAAGCTTGCGCTCGCCGACGAGGAACTGGATGAGGGCGATGCCGAGCGCCATGAAGACGATCAGCACCGAGGAATAGGCGATGGCGAGGCCGAATTCGCCGGCCTCGACGCGCCCGACGATATAGGCGGTGGAAAGGTTGTATTCGGCCGAGACCAGGAAGATCACGGCGCTGACCGCCGTCATGGAGCGCACGAACGAGTAGACCAGTGCCGAGACCAGGGCCGGCTTGAGCAGCGGCAGAACCACGCGCCAGAGCGTGGTGAAGCTGCGGGCGCGCAGCGTGGTCGAGGCCTCGTCCAGGCTCTTGTCGATCTGCGACAGGCCGGCGATGCCGGAGCGCACGCCGACCGGCATGTTGCGGAAGACGAAGGCGATGATGAGGATCAGGCCGGTGCCGGTGATCTCCACCGGCGGCACGTTGAAGGCAAGGATATAGGCGACGCCGAGCACGGTGCCGGGAATGGCGAAGGAGAGCATCGTCGCAAATTCCAGCCCGGACCGGCCACGGAAGCGCTGGCGCGTCAGCAGATAGGCGGTGAGCAGGCCGATCACCGCCGTCAATGGCGCCGAGATCGCGGCGACCTTGATGGTCGTGAAGAAGGACGACCAGGCCGAGCCCTGGAAATAAAGGCCGTTGCTGAAGTCGATGGCGAAGCCGGTGATGTAGTGCTGCAGCGTCGGCGTGTAGTCGCGGCCCATGTTGCGGACGAAGCCGCCGACGAGGATGACGAGGTAGATCACCAGCGTCAGCGCCACCCAGGGCACGATCACCGCAATCGACAGCCAGGTGATGCGGCGCGGCAGCGGCGTCGGCAGGCCGGCATCGCCCTTGCCGGTGACAGTCGTGTAGGACTTCCCGCCGAGCCAGCGCTGCTGCACCCAGAAGGCGCCGAGCGTGAAGGCGAGCAGCACGATTGCGAGCACCGCCGCCTGCCCCTGGTTATAGGAGGCGCCCACCACCGCGAAGAAGATCTTGGTCGAGAGCACCTCGAAATTGCCGCCCAGCACCAGCGGATTGCCGAAATCGGCCATGCTCTCGACGAAGCCGAGCAGGAAGGCATTGGCGATGCCGGGCTTGAGCAATGGCCAGGTCACGGTGCGGAAGGTCTGCCAGCGCTTGGCGCCGAGCGTCTGCGAGGCTTCCTCGAGGCTCGGAGAAATGCCCTGCACCACGCCGATCAGGACGAGGAAGGCGATCGGCGCGAAGGCCAGGACCTGCGCCAGCAGCACGCCGGGCAGGCCGTAGAGCCAGCGCGAGCGGGGAATGTCGAACCACTCGTAGAGGACGGTCGAGATGGCGCCGGCGCGGCCGAAGAGCAGGATCAGCGCGAGGCCGATGACGAAGGGCGGCGTGATGATCGGCAGCACCGTCAGCGCCCGCATGATGCGCTTGCCGGGCATGCCGGTGCGCAGGATCAGCAAGGCGCAGGCGAGGCCGAGCAAGGTCGTGATGACGCCGCAGAGCACGGCCAGGATCAGCGTGTTCCAGGCGACGCCGCAATTGACGTTGGCGCTGAGGCAGCCCAGCCCCCAGATCGAGGAATCGAGGAAGCGCTCGATGAAGGCCGCGGGCGCGAAGGCGCCGTTCTGGTCGACCAGCGCGCTCTTCAGGATGATCGCGACCGGGAAGAAGATGAAGATGCCGATCAGCATGACGACGAGGCCGATCGTCGAGACCGTGAAGAGATCGCCGCGGCAGACGCCGCGATAGGCCAGGCCGTGGCAAAGCAGGAAAAGCAGCGCGAGCAGCGTCAGGAAGGCGCCGCCGCCGATGCCGCCCTGCGAAGCCCCCGCGCCGCCGAGCAGCGTGGCAAGCCAAGCAATGCCATGGTCCTTCAGCACGATCGAAAAGGCCTGCGCGAAGAACAGGACCATGCCGATGAGGCCGGCCCAGAGCAGCACGGTCGCCGTGCGCTGACGGTTGGCACTGCCCCAGAACAGGGTCGCGGCCGCCAGCGCGACGCCGATCGGCAGGAGCCATGGCGCCCGCCCCGAGAGCGCCAGCGCCAGCGCGCTGCCCGCCTTGCCGAACGGATACTCGGCGAGCCAGGCCCAGCTCGTCAGGCTCATGCCCTCGACGAGGTACCAGGGCATCAGCGCATAGCCGAGCCAGCCGATCAGCAGCACGAGTCTCGTCGCTGGCGCCATGGTTGCCCCGTTCCCTCTCGACAGTGATCCGGACCGGTTCAAGCCGGCCTTCGCGGTTCTGAAAACGATGTTGCGGAAGCCTCACCCCGTCATCCCGGACAGAGCGAAGCGGAGATCCGGGATCCATCGAGGGGCGCCGGAGTTCTACGATGGATCCCGGGTCAAGCCCGGGATGACGGCGGAGCTTCGTGGACGAAACCTCTCGCCGTCACGACAGGGAGAGGCGTCGATTACTTCGGCAGCGCCTTGACTTCCTTGTCCCACTTGGCGAGCAGGCGGTTGCGCTCGGCCGAGGAGCCGTATTTCACGAAGTCGTAGTTGATCAGCTTCATCTGATCCATTTTCGGCGACTGCGCCGGCACCGGCGAGGCCTTGTTCGAGGGGACCTGATAGGACTTGGCCGGGGCGGCGAGTGCCTGTGCGGCCGGGGTCAGGGCCCAGTCGTAGAACTTCTTGGCGTTGTCGAGGTTGCGCGCGCCCTTGACGATCGACATCGAGCCGATCTCGTAGCCGGTGCCCTCGCAAGGCGCGACCGGCTTGATCGGGTCGCCCTGCACCGCGAAGACCACCGCGTCATGGATGAAGACGATGCCGACGGCGGTCTCGCCGAGGCTCGCGGCCTTGGCCGGGGCGGCGCCCGACTTGGTGTACTGGCTGACGTTCTTGTGGAGGGCCTTGAGATACTCGAAGCCCTTGTCCTCGCCCATCAGCTGCACGACCGTGGCGAGCAGGTTATAGGCCGTGCCCGAGGAATTCGGGTCGGCGACCTGGACGTCGTCCTTCAGCTTGGCGTTGAGGAGGTCTGCCCAGCATTTGGGCTCGGGAATGCCCTTCGCCTTGATCTGGTCGGTGTTGAAGCCGAACCCCAGCGCGCCGGCATAGATGCCGATCGAGCGCTGCTTGGCGGCCTTCCACTGGTCGAGCGCCCAGGGATGCAATTCCTTGTTCTTCGGCGATTCATATTCGAGGGTCAGTCCCTCCTCCGCCGCCTGGAGATGCGGGTCGCCCGTGCCGCCCCACCAGATATCGCCGCGCGGATTGGAGGATTCGGCCTTGAGCTGGGCGTAGATCTCGCCCGCCGACTTGCGGGTCATCGCGACCTTGATGCCGGTTTCCTTCTCGAAGGCGTTCGACATGGCGCGGCACCATTCCTCCTGGACGCCGCAATACATGACGAGCGATCCTTGAGCGCGGGCCGGCGTGGCGGCGAAGGCCGCGGTGGCAAGCGCGGCGAAGAGCCCCGCCTTGAGCCAGGATGTCGACTGCATCTGAACCTCCCTGAATTGGATGGCCCGGTTTCTGCGCCCGGTTCTCGTGATTGTCGTGAAACTGAGGCGAAGGATCGCCAAAGATCAATGGTGTATCGTGCCGGCTAACCGATTCCGGTGATTTCCTTGAGCACCGGAGCCAATTTCGGGGTGCAGCACAGGACCGGATTGCCCCTGGCGATCCCCTCGCCGGCAAAGAAGTCGTTGATATGGGCGCCTGCCTCGGTCGCGATGGCGATGCCGGCGGCGACGTCCCAGGCATTGATGTGCAGTTCGGCATAGGCGTCGCTCGAACCATTGGCGACATGG
Source organism: Allobosea sp. ASV33 (assembly GCF_016428755.1). Taxonomy (GTDB): domain Bacteria; phylum Pseudomonadota; class Alphaproteobacteria; order Rhizobiales; family Beijerinckiaceae; genus Allobosea. The sequence goes on along the minus strand of NZ_JAELTI010000034.1, from coordinate 13,264 downwards.
CAGAGGCCGAGCGTGCCGGAGCCGCCGCGCTTCATCGCGGCGCCCGCCGTGTAGCCGCGCTCGATCACCTTGAGATAGTTCGCAGCCGGCACGCGGGTCGACCAGCCGAGCTCGACCGAGGACCGGGCGATATCGGCCGCTCCGGAAACCTTGATCGGATCGCCGTTCAAGGTCGCGCCGGCGCCGCGCCGCGCCGCATAGACCTCGCCCAGAGCCGGGGCCGCGACGACGCCGATCTCCGGCCTGCGGTTCACCAGGAAGCCGATCGAGATGCACCAGTTGCGGTCGCCATGAGCGAAATTCGCGGTGCCGTCGATCGGATCGAGAATCCAGACCGCATCGGAAGCCTCGCCGCCGCCCTCCTCGCCGATGACCGTGTCGTTCGGGAAGAGCTCCGAGAGCCGCTGGCGCAGGAAATCCTCGACCTTGCCGTCGGCGACGGTCAGCCAATCCTGTGCACCCTTCATCGTGATGCCGAGCGACTCGCGCCTGGTGAAATAGCCCAGGGCCAGATGGCTCGCCTCAGCCGCGAGCCCGAGAGCCGCGTAATAGCGCAGATCGCGCTCCGCCGGGGTCATCAGTTCGCTCCCAGATCGACGCGGACGGGCTTGCCGGTCTGCGCGGATTGCGTCGCGGCATCGGCCAAGATCTGCGCCTTCAGGCCGTCGAGGCCGGTCGGCGAGGCCGTAGCCTTGCCGTTGCAGGCGGCGATGAAGGCGTCCAGTTCGGCGCGATAGGCCGCGGCATAACGCTCCAGGAAGAAGTTTTGCACGGGATCGGCCCGGAAGCCCTGCCCGGTCGCGATCTCGACCGTCGTCTCGTGGATATTGCCCGCCCGCAGCATGCCCTTGGAGCCGTGAACCTCGATGCGCTGGTCGTAGCCATAGGTGGCGCGGCGCGAGTTCGAGATCTGGGCGATGCGGCCAGAGGCCGTCTTCATGATCACCGCGGCGGTGTCGACATCGCCGGCCTCGCCGATCGCCTTGTCGACGAGGGCGGAACCGAGCGCGAAGACCTCGACGGGCTCCTCGGCCAGCAGGAAACGCGCCATGTCGAAATCATGGATCATCATGTCGCGGAAGAGCCCGCCAGAGCGCTTCACATACTCGACCGGCGGCGGCGAAGGATCGCGCGAGATCACCGTGACGATCTCGATCGCGCCGGCTTCGCCCGCGCGCAGCCGCTTCTCCAGCGCCGCGAAATTCGGGTCGAAGCGGCGGTTGAAGCCGATCATCAAGGGCTTGCCGGACTTCTCGACCGTCGCGAGGCAGCGGCGGATGCGGGCTGCGTCGAGATCGACGGGCTTCTCGCAGAACACGGCCTTGCCGGCCGAGACCGCCCGCTCGATCAAGTCGGCATGAGTGTCGGTCGGCGTGCAGATCAGCACGGCGTCGATCGCGGCGTCGGCGAGGATCGCCTCGGTCGTGGTCGCCTTGGCGCCCGTGGCGGCGGCGAGCGAGGCGGCGGCTTCCGGCATCGCGTCGGTGACGGCGACGAGCTCGGCATCGCCGCGCGCGGCGACGTTCAGCCCATGGATACGCCCGATACGGCCGGCGCCCAGCAATCCGATCTTCATGGTCTTCGTCATTCCCGTCGTCGCGTCTCTCAGAAGGATGCTGCTGCGGCTCTCATGCGCCAGCGCGGATGCCGCCGGTTAGTCATGCGCGCCCAGAATGCCCTGGTCGAAATCGATATTGGATCCGGTCATCAGGCCGGATTCCGCCGAAGCGAGATAGGCGACCGCCTTGGCGATTTCGCGCGGATCGATCAGGCGGCCGAAGGGCTGCGAGGCATTGGCCTCGTCGAGCCAATTGTCCTTGGCGTCATGGCGCAGCTTCATGATCGCGTCCTCCCCCGGCGTCGCCATCCAGCCGATATTGAGGCCGTTGACGCGGATGCGGTGCTTCAGCAGGCCATAAGCCGCATTTTTGGTCAGCGCGGCGAGCGCCGCCTTCGAGACGCTGTAGGCGGAGAGAAAGGGCTGGCCGCCATGGGCCGACATCGACTGGATATTGACGATGGCGCCGGGAATGTCCTGCCGGCGCATCAGGCTGGCGGCGTCCTGGATCAGGAAGAAGGGTGCGCGCAGGTTCACCGCCATGATGCGCTCGTAGAGTGCAGGCGAGGTGTCGAAGATGGTGCCGCGGTCGGTGTCGCCGGCCGCATTCACGAGAATGTCGAGATGACCGAAGGCCTGCTCGGCCGCCGGCACGACCAGCCGGACCGCGTCGAGATCGGCCAGATCGACCTGATGGAAGCGCGCATCGCAGCCCGAAGTCCGCAGGCTTTCCGCGACGGCCTCGCCGCGCTTCATGTTGCGCCCGGTCAGCAGGAGCCCGCGCGCGCCGCGCTCGGCGAATTCGCGTGCGACCGCCTCGCCCAACCCCTGGCTGCCGCCGGTGACGATGGCAACCTTGCCGTGGAGATCACGGCCGAACGAACCGGCTTGCGACAAGGCCTGCCTCCCACGGCAAAACGGCAGGAATTTTTTAGACATCCCGCTAGTTGGAATAAACATTCCATTTTCGGCACACCCAAGTCAAGACGCGCCGGTCGCTGGCCGGAGAAAGCGGCGCTCGCCTCGCGTGCATTCCGGCAATCGCCTCTACGGCGCGTTTACGACACCACGACATCCGCCGATTGGCCCGCCGCGGCTATCCTCCATTTTTTGGAGATGGTCAGCATTCTCAACGGAAAGAAAGCTGTCGTCTTTATAGGGTAATCAGCATAATATTGCGCCACTCGAAAGAGTAGCGGCACATTCATGCAATGACGGCCGCCCTTGACGCCGCTCCTCGCGGCAAACGCGCATCTGCTCTGCGCTGCACAGTTGACGCTTTCGTTGGCACATGCCTTGCTGGGCCATCAACGAGAACACGGCGCGAAGGTGCCGGGGATGAATTTGTCTTTGAGGTGGAGGCTACCGATGAACGAGCAGGAAATCCGCGGCATGGTCGCGGATGTGAAGGAAGGCACGCTTTCGCGACGCTCCTTCATGCAGAGAATGGCGGCGGTGGGCATTGCCGCGCCGCTCGCAACCCAGATCCTGATCTGGAACGACGTGGCGATGGCCGATGCCACGCTGCAATACAAGCCGACCAAGGCCGGCGGCGGCGGTCCGCTCAAGATCCTGCTCTGGCAGGCGCCGACGCTGCTGAACCCGCATTTCGCGTCCGGCACCAAGGATCAGATCGCCTCGCGCATCTTCTACGAGCCGCTCGCCGGCTGGGACAAGGAAGGCAACCTGATCCCCTGCCTCGCCGCCGAGGTCCCGACCAAGGCCAATGGCGGCCTCTCGGCCGACGGCCTGAGCGTCACCTGGAAGCTGAAGCCCGGCGTGAAATGGCATGACGGCAAGCCGTTGACCGCGGACGACGTCGTCTTCACCTGGGAATATGCCAAGGACCCGGCGACCGCCGCCTACACCACGGGCTCCTACAGCAATATCAAGGTCGAGAAGGTCGACGACCTCACGGTCAAGGTGATCTTCCAACAGCCGACGCCGTTCTGGGCCGATCCCTTCGTCGGCGTTTCCGGCCAGATCCTGCCGAAGCATCGCTTCGGCGACTATGTCGGCGCCAAGTCGCGCGAGGCTCCGGACAACCTGAAGCCCATCGGCACCGGCCCGTACAAGTTCGTCGACTTCAAGCCGGGCGACGTCCTGACCGGCGAGCGCTTCGCCGACTACCACATCAAGAACCAGCCGCATTTCGACACGATCGAGTGCAAGGGCGGCGGCGACGCTGTCTCGGCGGCGCGCGCCGTGCTCCAGACCGGCGAATACGACTACGCCTGGAACCTGCAGGTCGAGGACGAGGTCCTCAAGCGCATGGAGACCGGCGGCCGCGGCAAGATCAGCGCGGTTCCCTCGGGCGATATCGAGTTCATCATCCTGAACACGACCGATCCGTGGACCGAGGTCGACGGCGAGCGCTCCAGCATCAAGACCAAGCACCCGACGCTGTCGGACCCGAAGGTGCGCGAGGCGATCAACCTGCTGATCGACCGCGACTCCGTCCAGAAGTTCATCTACGGGCGTGGCGGCATCGCGACGGCGAGCTTCGTCAACGAGCCCAAGCAGTTCAAGTCGACCAAGCTCAAATACGAGTTCAACATCGACAAGGCCAACAAGATCCTCGACGACGCCGGCTGGAAGAAGGGCTCTGACGGCATTCGCGAGAAGGATGGCAAGAAGCTCAAATACGTCTACCAGACCTCGATCAACGCCCCGCGCCAGAAGACCCAGGCCATCATCAAGCAGGCCTGCCAGCGCGCCGGCATCGATCTCGAACTGAAGTCGGTCACCGCCTCGGTGTTCTTCTCGTCGGACGTGGCCAACCCCGACACCTACACCAAGCTGTATGTCGACATCGAGATGTACACGACCACGCAGCCACAGCCCGATCCGGAGCGCTTCCTCAACCAGTTCGTCTCCTGGGAAATCGCCACCAAGGAGAACAAGTGGCTGGGCCGCAACGTCTCGCGCTATTCCGACCCGGCTGCGGACGAAGCCTACAAGGCCGCCCAGAAGGAGCTCGACCCGGTCAAGCGCGCCGCGTACCTGATCAAGGTCAACGAGATCTTCTGCGAGGCCAACGTCATCCTGCCGTTGCTGTCGCGCACGCGCGTCGCCGCCGCGCTGAACAATATCTCGCACGATCATTCGGGCTGGGACGTCGACACCTGGAACATCGCGGCCTGGTATCGTAGCTAAGGCCCCCGATTCCTTCGCCGCGGCAGCTCCGGCTGGCGCGGCGTGAGGGCTAACGTGCCGGCCCGCTCTGCGGCTTCAACAGCCATAGGGCGGGCCGGCCGTCATCAACACCAGTCCGCGGCCCAGCCGTGCGTACAGAGACTATTTCATGGCGACATATCTCATCAGGCGGCTGCTCATCGCCATTCCAAGTTTGCTCGGCATCAGCGTGATCCTGTTCACGATCCTGGCGCTGGCACCGGGCGATCCGTTCTCGGAAATGGCGACCAATCCGAACGTGCCGCCCGAGGTGCGCGAAGCCATCCGCGCCAGCTTCGGCCTGAACGATCCGATCATGGTGCGCTATCTGCGCTGGCTCTCGAACATGGCGCAGGGCGACTGGGGCTTCTCCTTCGCCAGCCGCATCAATGTCGACAAGCTGATCCTGCAGCGCCTGCCCACGACCCTGTTCGTCGTCGGTTCGTCGCAGATCCTGGCCCTGTGCGTCGCGCTGCCGGTCGGCATCTACGCGGCGACGCGCCCCTATTCGGTGTTCGACCAGATCGCCAACACGCTGGCCTTCGTCGGCTTCTCGCTGCCGACCTTCTTCACCGGCCTGCTCTTCATCCTGGTGTTTTCGGTCACGCTCGACTGGTTCCCCTTCGTCTATCGCTCCGACATCGCTGCGACCGGCTGGCGCTGGTACTGGGAGATGTTCCGCCAGGCGATTATGCCGATCACCGTGCTCGGCCTGTTCCAGGCGGCCTCCTACACGCGCTATGTCCGCTCGTCCGTGCTCGACGTCATCCGGCTCGACTACGTCACGACGGCACGCGCCAAGGGCCTGAGCGAGCGCAGGGTCACGCTCCGGCACATCACGCGCAATGCGCTGATCCCGGTCGTGACGCTGGTCGCGCTGCAGATGCCTGCCGTGTTCGGCGGCGCGCTCGTCACCGAGCAGATCTTTCGCGTTCCGGGCATCGGGTCGCTTCTGATCGACGCGATCCTCGCCAACGATACCCCTGTGATCATGGCCGTGACTTTCGTCTTCTCCTGCCTGGTCGTCCTGTTCAATCTCATCGCGGATATTCTTTATGGCTGGCTCGACCCTCGCATCTCCTTCAGCTGATCCGGCTGCGGGCGCTGCCGTGAGCCAGGCCCCCGTCTCGCCGGGGCGCGACACCTGGCGCCGTTTCCGCCGCCACCGCCTGGCCATGGCGAGCACCGTCGTGCTCGGCCTGCTGGTCATCGGCGTCATCGTCGGCCCCTGGCTCTGGCCGGTGGCGATCAACGACATCGACTTCTCGGCGCAGCTCCAGGGCCCGTCCTGGAAGCACCCGTTCGGGACCGACGATCTCGGCCAGGATATCCTGGCACGCATGATGTATGGCGGGCGCATCTCGCTCGCGGTCGGCCTCGCGGCCATGGTGGTGGCGACGATCGTCGGCGTCCTCATCGGTGCGTTTGCCGGCATGTCGCGCAAATATGCCGATCCGGTCCTGATGTGGGTGACGGACCTGTTCCTGTCGCTGCCGCAGCTGCCGCTTCTGCTCCTGATCATCTACCTGTTCCGCGAGCAGTTGAAGGCGCTGTTCGGCGTCGAGGGCGGCGTCTTCGTGCTGATCGTGGTCGTCATCGGCGGGCTGCGCTGGATGCCGGTCGCCCGCCTGGTGCGCGCGCAGTTCCTGTCGCTGCGCGAGAAGGAATTCGTCGAAGCGGCCCGGGCCCAGGGCGCGACCAAGATGCGCCAGATGATGCGGCACATCCTGCCCAACGCGCTGGGGCCGGTCATCGTCGCCTCGACGATCGAGGTGTCCTCGGCGATCATCGCCGAATCGACGCTCTCTTTCCTCGGCCTCGGCTTCCCGCCGGACATCCCGACCTGGGGACGCCTGCTGTTCGACGCCAAGGACCAGCTCGACACCGCTCCGCACTGGGCGATGTTCCCAGGCGCCGCGATCTTCCTTACCGTGCTCTCGATCAACTTCATCGGCGACGGCCTGCGCGATGCGCTCGACCCGCGTCGCGTCATCTGATCCCAGGGAAGGGCTAGACATGACCTCACCGATCCTGACCGTTTCGAACCTCACGACCTCGTTCCGGGTCGAGGGCAAGTGGAAGTCGGTCGTCCGCAACATCTCCTTCGACATCAAGCCGAAGGAGACGCTGGCCGTCGTCGGCGAATCCGGCTCCGGCAAGAGCGTGACCGCGCTGTCGATCATGCGCCTGACCCCGCCGCAGTCGAGCAAGATCGAGGGCTCGATCAAGCTCAACGGCAAGGAGCTCCTGACCCTGCCCGACGCGGAGATGCGCCATATCCGCGGCAACGAAATCGCGATGATCTTCCAGGAGCCGATGACCTCGCTGAACCCGGTGCTGACCATCGGCTTCCAGATCGCGGAAGCGCTGATCCTGCATCGCGGCCTGTCGCGCTCGGAGGCCGAGGCCGAGACGATCCGCCTGCTGGAGAAGGTCCGCATTCCCGCGGCGAAGTCGCGCTTCCACGAATACCCGCACCGCTTCTCGGGCGGCATGCGCCAGCGTGTGATGATCGCGATGGCGTTGGCCTGCAAGCCCAAGCTCCTGATCGCCGACGAGCCGACCACCGCGCTCGACGTGACCATCCAGGCGCAGACGCTGGAGCTGATCAAGACGCTGCAGGACGAGGAGGGCATGTCCGTCCTCTTCATCACCCACGACATGGGCGTCGTCGCCGAAATCGCCGACCGCACGGTGGTGATGTATAACGGCGACGAGATCGAGACCGGCGCGACCGAGGACATCTTCGCCAACCCACAGAAGCCCTACACCAAGTCGCTGATCTCGGCCGTGCCGAAGCTCGGCTCGATGATCGGCAGACGGCGCCCGATGCGCTTCCCGGTGGTCGATCGCAATACCGGCGAATCCGACGTGCCGACCGAGACGCCGGACACCGTCCAGGCGGCCGAGCGCCCGGTGCTCGAGGTTTCCGGCCTCACCACCCGCTTCGAGATCCGCGGCGGGCTGCTCTCCTCGGTCAAGGGCCGGGTGCATGCGGTCGAGAACGTCTCCTTCAGCCTGAAGGCCGGCGAGACGCTGGCGCTGGTCGGCGAATCCGGCTGCGGCAAGTCCACGACCGGCCGCTCGGTGATGCGCCTGATCGAGCCGCTCGCGGGCTCCGTGCTGCTCGACGGCGTCGACGTGCTGAAGCTCAGCCAGCATGACCTGCGCGAACAGCGCAAGCGCATGCAGATGATCTTCCAGGACCCGTTCGCCTCGCTGAACCCGCGCATGAACGTCGGCACGGCGGTGGCAGAGCCGCTGCTGATCAACAACCTCGCCACCCGCTCGGAAGCGCGCGACAAGGTCGCCGACCTGCTCAAGCGCGTCGGCCTGCTGCCGGAGATGGCCAACCGCTTCCCGCACGAGTTCTCGGGCGGCCAGCGCCAGCGCATCTGCATCGCGCGGGCGCTTGCAGTCGAGCCGCGCCTGATCGTGGCGGACGAGGCGGTCTCGGCGCTCGACGTCTCGGTGAAGGCGCAGGTGGTCAACCTGATGCTCGACCTGCAGGCGCGCATGGGCCTGGGCTATCTGTTCATCTCGCACGACATGGCGGTGGTGGAGCGCGTCAGCCATCGCGTCGCGGTGATGTATCTCGGCGAGATCGTCGAGATCGGCCCGCGCGAGTCGATCTTCCAGAATCCGCAGCACCCCTACACCAAGCGCCTGCTGGCGGCGGTGCCGATCGCCGATCCGGCCCGGCGCCTGCAGAAGCGCCCGGTCTCGAACGACGAGATCAAGAGCCCCGTGCGGGCGCCCGACTACGTACCGCCGGTGCGCCAGTACCGCGAGGTCTCGCCGGGCCATGCCGTGATGATCTGGGGCGAGGAATGGGAGAAGAAGGACCCGGCTGCGATCGCAGCCTGATCCTTCCGGAAGCCTGAAACGATCGGCCCGCGGCGCAAGCCGCGGGCTTTTTGTTGGCTGTCGGCGAGGGCCTATTACGGATCAAGGGCGAAGGGCTCCTCCCCGCGAGCCGTAACCCTCACGCCGAATTTGACTCGGGCGCCGCTGGGGCTGCGAGAGGCCGAAGCCGCTGCGCCGCCACCTGCCTGACAGCCCCGGTCATCACGTCAAGCAACTGCGTGTTCAGCCGCGTGCGCTGCCAGTTCAAGGGTACCGCGATCCGATGCAGGGGCTCCAGCTCGACCAGGAGCCCCTGCGCGAGCCATGGCGCGGCCATGCTGACCGGCGCCATCGACCAGCCGAGGCCTGCGAGCGTCAGTTCGAGCATTCCATGGGTCGAGGGAGCCCAATGCGTCGGCGGCAGGGCGGCCTCGCCATGGGCCTCCCGCATCCAGCGGAACTGCAATTCGTCGCGCCGATCGAACCGCAACATGGGCGCCGACCTGAGATTCCGGTTAGCGAGGCCATTCGCGAAATGCGCGGCATGGAACGCCGGGCTCGCCACGGCAGCGTAGTCCAAGGCGCCCAACGGGTGGATCTTGCAACCGGCGACCGGCGCGGGGTCGGCGCTGACGGCCGCCATCACCTCCCCGGTGCGCAACCTTTCGGCCGTGTGTGCTTCATCGTCCAGCACAAGTTCGAGCAATGCGCCGCTTGCCGCGGTGAATTGCGCGGCGGCGAGCGGGAACCAGGTGGCGAGGCTGTCGGAATTGACCGCGACCCGCAGCGTCGGCCTGTCATCCCCCTGCGCCGCCAAGCCCTGCAACTCGCCCGAGATATCGGCCTCCAGCAGCCTAACACGCTCGACATGGGCGCAAAGCCTGGCGCCGATGGGGGTGGCAAGGCACGGCGCGCCGCGCGTCACCAACGCGACCCCCAGCCGCTCCTCCAGCCCCTTCACGCGCTGGGAGACCGCCGAGGGCGTGATCCCGAGAACGGCCGCCGCCTTGTCGAAACTGCCCTCGCGCAGGACCGCAGCGACGGCGGCGAGCGCCAGATAATCGAGCATTAGCTAACCTAATTCTGATTTAGACATTTTAGTTAGACTACTCCTCCTCGCTGCCGCATCAAGCGGCCATGGACACCGCTTTCCTCCCCGCCTTCTTCAAGGGCTTCATGCTATCGGCCGGCCTGATCATGGCCATCGGCGCGCAAAACATGTTCGTGCTCAGGCAAGGGCTCAAGCGCGAGCATGTCTGGCCGATCGTCCTGTTCTGCGCCGCAGCCGACGCGATGCTGATCGTCGCCGGCGTCAACGGGCTGGGCGCCCTGCTTTCGGCCGTGCCCGGTCTCGCGACCGGGTTGAGCCTCGGCGGAGCCGCCTTCCTGATCTGGTATGGATACGGCGCCTTGCACCGATCGATGACCCCGTCGAGCCTGATCGTCGATCGCCACGCCGGCATCTCTCTGACAGCCGCCCTTGCCAGCACGGCCGCGTTCACCTTCCTCAACCCTCATGTCTATATCGACACGGTCATGCTCATGGGCACGATCGGGAGCAGCATGCCGGTGGGCGAGCGGCCCTGGTTCGTGACAGGCGCGGCATCGGCCAGCTTCGCCTGGTTTAGCTCGCTCGGCTTCGGAGCCCGCCTGCTCGCCCCGCTCTTCGCCCAGCCGATCACCTGGCGGATGCTCGATCTGCTCATCGCGCTGATGATGGCTGTCTTGGCCGTCAGCCTGCTCCAGAGCGCATTTGCCGGCTGATGCGGCCAACAGCCGGTGTCGGAAGCAGGTCGGAAGCAGACATCGCAACTGCCTGCTTCGCAGCAACCACGCAGTGGCTGCTGCGAGACTTGCCGTCGAAATTCCCTGGAAGCACGATAAATCGTTCGACCGGACCGAACAGAGCCATCAGAACAATGCGATAGACAGCATAATCCTTCTCCGACTAGGTCAATGGAGAAGAAGGTTCTCCTATGACCACGCACGCCCGCACCCCGTTGCCCGCACCTTCCAGCTCCCTTCTGCGGAGCGCGGGGCGCATTCTGCCGGGCCTCGCGCTCTGCGCGGGCATCAGCGCCTTGGCCTTTGCGCTCGAGCATCTCGAAGCCCTCGCCACCGGCCGCGCCTGGCTCGAGGCCCTGGTGCTGGCGATCCTGCTCGGCACGGCCCTCCGCTCGGTCTGGACGCCTTCCGAGAGCTGGCGCCCGGGCATCGCCTTCTCGGCGAAGATGGTCCTGGAGATCGCCATCGTGCTGCTCGGCGCGTCCCTGAACATGGCGATGATCGTCGCAGCCGGGCCGGCCTTGCTCGCGGGAATCGCGGCGGTCGTCGCTATGGCGCTCGCCTTTAGCTTCCTGATCGGCCGGGCGCTCGGACTACCCAAGCGCATGGCGGTTCTGGTCGCTTGCGGCAATTCGATCTGCGGCAACTCGGCCATCGCCGCCGTCGCGCCGGTGATCGGCGCCGACGGCAAGGATGTCGCTTCCTCCATCGCCTTCACCGCGGTGCTCGGCGTGCTGGTCGTGCTCGGGCTACCGCTTCTCGTTCCGCTCCTGAGCATGAGCGAGACGCAATACGGTGTTCTCGCGGGGCTTACGGTCTATGCCGTGCCGCAGGTCCTTGCAGCGACCGCCCCCGTCGCGGCGGCCAGCGTCCAGATCGGGACGCTCGTCAAGCTCGTCCGCGTCCTCATGCTGGGCCCCATCGTGCTTGCGCTCTCCATCTTCGGGCAGGCGTTGCGGGACGATACGAACGAGGGCGGCGTCAAGCCGGCGGCGCGGCGCCTGGCCGTCAACAAGCTCGTGCCCTGGTTCATCATCGCCTTCCTGGGCATGGCGGCGCTGCGCAGCCACGGCTTCATCCCGGAGGTGGCGCTCGCCCCCATCGCCAAGACGGCGACGATCCTGACCATCATCTCGATGGCAGCGCTGGGTCTCGGGGTCGATATCCGCGTCGTCGCCCGCGCCGGCGGGCGCGTCACGGCCGCTGTCACCCTGTCCCTGATCCTGCTGGCGGCCGTCAGCCTCGGCCTCATCCGCCTGCTCGGCATCGCCTGAGCCACGGCCCGCGTGGCGCCGGGGAACCCGGCCGCCCTCGGCCCTCAATCCGGAATCCGCTCCCAATCCTTCAGCCAGGGCGCGGCGGAAGCGTCGCTCGGGGCGCGCCAGTCGCCGCGCGGCGAGAGCGAGCCGCCGGAGGAGACCTTCGGGCCGTTCGGCACAGCCGAGCGCTTGAACTGGCTGGTCTCGAAGAAGCGGCGGATGAAGACGCCGAGCCAGCGCTTGATCACCGGCAGGTCATAGGCGACGCGCTTCCCCGCCTCCATGTTCGGCGGCCAGTCGCCGGCTGCGGCATCGCGCCAGGCATGCTCGGAGAGGAAGGCGATCTTGCTTGGCCGAAAACCGTAGCGCGTCGTGTAGAACAGGTTGAAGTCCTGCAGCGCATAGGGGCCGACGAAATCCTCGGTCTTCTGCGCCGGCTTGTCGCCGTCGCCCGGCACCAGCTCCGGCGAGATCTCGGTCGCGAGGATGTCGAGCATCACGTCCGAGGCCTCCGATCCGAAGCGACCGGACTGGGCGACCCAACGGATCAGGTGCTGGATCAGCGTCTTCGGCACGGAGCCGTTGACGTTGTAATGCGACATGTGATCGCCGACGCCATAGGTGCACCATCCTAGCGCCAGCTCGGAGAGATCGCCGGTGCCCATCACCAGCGCGTTGTGCCGGTTGGCGAGACGGAACAGCACCGAGGTGCGTGCGCCAGCCTGCACGTTCTCGAAGGTGATGTCGTAGACGGGCTCGCCCTGCGCGAAGGGATGACCGATATCGACCAGCATCTGCCGGCAGGCCGGCGTCATGTCGATTTCCTCGGCACTGACGCCGAGCGCCCGCATCAATCGCCAGGCATTGTCCTTGGTGTCCTTGCTCGTCGCGAAGGCCGGCAGCGTATAGGCGAGAATGTTCTCGCGGGGCAGGCCGAGCGCATCGAAGGTATGTGCGGCGACGATCAGCGCCTGCGTCGAATCGAGGCCGCCGGAGACGCCGATCACGACCTTGTCGAGCCGCGTGCTCTCCAGCCGCTTGCGCAGGCCGTGCGACTGGATGTTGTAGGCCTCGAAGCAGAGCTCGTTCAGCCTCGCATCGTCATTGGGCACGAACGGAAAGCGCTCGACCTCGCGGGCGAGGCCGAGATCGCTGTCGCGATCCGGCTCCAGCGTGAATTCGATGCGGCGGAAGCCGAGCCGGTCGCGGTTGAGGTCGGCACTGTCGCCGAAGGTGTTCTGGCGAATGCGGTCCATCGCCAGCCGTTCGAGGTCGATATCGGCGAGGATGAGCTGCGGCTCGGCGGCGAAGCGCTCGGCCTCGGCGAGCAGTGCGCCGTTCTCGTAGATCATCGCCTGGCCGTCCCAGGCGAGGTCGGTGGTCGATTCACCCGTGCCCGCAGCGGAATAGGCATAGGCCGCGATGCAACGGCCGGAATGCGCCTTGCAGAGCGCATGGCGCCAGTCCGACTTGCCGATGGTGACGTTGGAGGCCGAGAGGTTGAGCAGCAGCGTCGCGCCGGCGAGCGCGGCATAGGACGAGGGGGGGATCGGCGTCCAGACATCCTCGCAGATCTCCATATGGACGGTGAGATCGGGGATATCGGTCGCGGTCAGCAGGATATCCGTGCCGAACGGAACCT
>NZ_JAELTI010000250.1 GCF_016428755.1 Allobosea sp. ASV33 | reverse complement strand
TCTGCCCTCGGTCATTGGCGTCGTGACTTCGCCGACCGGCGCGGTGATCCGTGACATTCTGCACCGCCTCGAGGATCGTTTTCCCCGCCATGTCCTGGTCTGGCCGGTGAGGGTGCAAGGTGAGACCCTGTCTCTTATACACATCTGACGCTGCCGACGATTAACCTTCGGTGTAGATCTCGGTGGTCGCCGGAGCATGAAAAAGGGGGGGGGGGGGGGGGGGGGGGGGGGGGGGGGGGGGGGGGGGGGGGGGGGGGGGGGGGGGGGGGGGGGGGGGGGGGGGGGGGGGGGGGGGGGGGGGGGGGGGGGGGGGGGGGGGGGG
>NZ_JAELTI010000033.1 GCF_016428755.1 Allobosea sp. ASV33 | reverse complement strand
GGGTATAAGTGGTTCGTTCGATTTACCGAACAGGCGGCCAGGACCATGGCGAACGGCTTCGGCGCGGACGAACCCATCACGACAAGGCCGGCAGAGGCGCTGCTGGCGCATCGTGCGGCTGCGCTCGATGCGGCGTTCGGTGTGGCGGAGGTTGCCCAACGCCTCGCCGGCATCGTCGCCCATTCCGAAGGACCGGTCGTCTTCACCACCTCCTTCGGCCTCGAAGACCAGGTGCTGACCCATTTCATCGCGACCGCGAAGCTGCCGGTCACCTTCGCCACGCTCGATACCGGGCGGCTCTTTCCCGAGGTCTACGCCCTCTGGCAGGAGACCGAGGAGCGCTACGGCATCGTGATCCGCCCCTATTACCCGCGCCATGACACGCTTGAGCTTCATGTCCGCCAGAACGGCATCAACGGCTTCTATGCCTCGCGCGACGCCCGCAAATCCTGCTGCGACATCCGCAAGGTCGAGCCGCTTGGCCGGGCACTGGCTGGCGCCGATATCTGGCTGACGGGGCTTCGCGCCGACCAGTCAGCCGCGCGCGGCAGCGTCAAGCTCGCGGAAGCCGATCCGGCGCGCAGCCTCGTCAAGGCGAGCCCGTTGATCGACTGGACGCGTGAACAGGCGCTCGCCTTCGCGCAGGAGAACGCCGTGCCGATCAATCCGTTGCACGAGCGTGGCTTCGTCTCGATCGGCTGCCAGCCTTGCACCCGCGCGATCCTTCCCGGCGAGCCCGAGCGCGCCGGGCGCTGGTGGTGGGAGGACGACGCGGCCAAAGAATGCGGCCTGCATGTCGGGGCGGACGGAAAGCCGGCGCGCGCCGGGCTCTCGGCGGTGGAGGTGCGTCAGTGATCCAGCTCAGCCATCTCCAGAAGCTCGAGGCCGAAGCGATCTTCATCATCCGCGAGGTCGTGGCGACCTGCGACAAGCCGGTGCTGCTCTATTCGATCGGCAAGGATTCCGCCGTCCTGCTGCATCTCGTGATGAAGGCGTTCTATCCGGCAAAGCCGCCTTTCCCGCTGCTCCATGTCGACACGACCTGGAAGTTTCGCGAGATGATCGCCTTCCGCGACGAGACGGCGAAGCGCCTCGGGCTCGACCTGATCGTCCATATCAACCGCGAGGGCGTCGAGGCCGGGATCAACCCCTTCGCCTCCGGCTCGCGCGTCCATACCGACGTGATGAAGACGCAAGGGCTGAAGCAGGCGCTCGACCTCCACAGGTTCGATGCGGCCTTCGGCGGTGCGCGTCGCGACGAGGAGAAGAGCCGCGCCAAGGAAAGGGTCTTTTCGTTGCGCTCGCCCGAGCATCGTTGGGACCCCAAGAACCAGCGCCCCGAGCCCTGGCAGCTCTTCAACACCCGCAAGCATCGCGGCGAGAGCTTTCGCGTGTTCCCGCTCTCGAATTGGACCGAGCGCGATGTCTGGGACTACATCGCGCTGGAGAACATCCCGGTCGTTCCGCTCTATTTCGCGGCGCCGCGCCCGGTCGTCCGGCGCGACGGCGCCTGGATCATGCGCGACGACGAGCGCATGGAACTGCGCCCCGGCGAGACCGTCGAGACCCGCATGGTCCGCTTCCGCACGTTGGGCTGCTACCCGCTGACCGGCGCCGTCGAAAGCGAGGCGGCGAATCTGACCGACATCATCGCCGAGATGCGCTCCTCCCGATCCTCCGAGCGGCAGGGCCGCGTCATCGACCATGACGGCTCGGGCTCGATGGAGCAGAAGAAGCAGGAAGGCTATTTCTGATGGGCTTCGCCATCGCCAAGAAGAAGGCACCGAAACCGGTGCAGACGCCGTTTCCGGCCAATGATGCCCCGGCTTCATCCGCAACAGGCCAGCATTCGCTGCTGCGCTTCATCACCTGCGGCTCGGTCGATGACGGCAAGTCGACCCTGATCGGCCGCATGCTCTACGAGGCCGGCGCGGTCTTCGACGACCAGCTCAGCGCCCTCGACAGCGATTCCAGGAAATTCGGCACACAGGGCGAAGCGCCCGATTTCGCGCTGCTGGTCGACGGCCTTTCGGCCGAGCGCGAGCAGGGCATCACCATCGACGTCGCCTATCGCTATTTCGCCACGGAAACCCGCAGCTTCATCGTCGCCGATACGCCCGGCCACGAGCAATACACCCGCAACATGGCGACCGGCGCTTCCACCGCCGATCTCGCGATCATCCTGGTCGATGCGCGCAAGGGCCTGTTGCCGCAGACCCGCCGCCATTCCTTCATCGTCTCGCTGGTCGGCGTCCGCCATGTCGTGGTCGCCATCAACAAGATGGATCTCGTCGGCTATGACGAGACCGTCTTCGCGCGGATCGCGGCGGACTACCGCGCGGCGGTGCAGAATCTCGGCTTCGCCTCGATCCGCTTCATCCCGGTCTCGGCCCGCGACGGCGAGAACGTCATGCGCCCGTCCGCGCGGATGCCCTGGTATGACGGGCCGGCACTGTTGCCCTATCTCGAAGACGTCGCGATCACGCGGACCGCACCCGGCGAAGAGGCTTTCGTCCTGCCGGTGCAATGGGTCAATCGGCCCGATCTCGATTTCCGCGGCTATGCCGGCGCGGCCGTCGCCGGGCGTGCCCGTGTCGGCGATCCCGTCGTCGCGCTGCCTTCCGGCCGCACCAGCCGCATCGCGCGGCTGATCGGCGCGGCCGGCGAGGCGAGCCAGATTGCCGCCGGCCAGGCGGCCACGGTGACGCTGGAAGACGATATCGACATCTCGCGCGGCGATGTCATCGCCGCGGCCGGCACCGCGCTCCCGGTCAGCCGTGGCCTCAAGGCCCGGCTGCTCTGGACCGGCGAGCGCGCCATGCTCGAAGGCGGCCAGTTCCTGGTGAAGCTTGCGACGCAGAGCGCCAATGCCACGGTCGAGACGCTGCATCACAGCATCGATATCGAGGGCTTCCAGCCGCTGCCGACGCAGAGCCTGGGCATGAACGGCATCGGGCTGGTAACGTTGCGCCTCGATCGTCCCCTGGTCTCGTTGCCTTATGCAAGGAGCCATGAGCTCGGCGGCTTCATCCTGATCGACCGCATCAGCAACGAGACGGTGGCCTTAGGCTTCGTCGAACCGGGCGAGGGGGCGGTCCAGCAGGCCGTCGGCGAAGGCGGGGCGCTGGCGCGAACGAAGCGCGCCGTCATCCGCATCGCCGGCCGCCCGGGTACGCCGGATCGCAGGGCGTGGCTCGCCGGCGTGAGCTGGCGCGTCCTGAGCACGGGGGGGCTGTTTGCGGCGGCTTTCGCGCTGACGGCCAATGCGGCGGCGTCCTTGGCGCTGGCCTTGGGCGATATCCTGCTGCGGCCGGGTTTGCGGGCGCTGCATATGCGGCTCTGGCGGAAGGCGCCGGCCGGAGCCCTGCAGGACGGGGCGGGGATCTGAGGAGCGGCGCCAGCGGCTTCTGCCGTCGGCGTCGGGAATCTTGCGGCTGCCACGGGTCTGCGCGGCGACCGGATGGCAGGGCTCAAGCCGCCTGGGTATAGGTCGTGGCTGCGCTGTTCGAAGCCGAGAGCTGCGACGCGCTGCCATAGGCCTGCGACGCGTTCTGCAGCGCTTCCGGCGGCGGCCGGTGACGATGGTGATGTCCGCCGGCCTGCTGCATCGAGGACTGGAAGGACTTCACCTCGTCCTGCGAGACCGAGCCGTCGCCATTCTGGTCCAGGGTGCTGAAGAGCTTGTTCAACTGGTCGCTGTCCAGGCGGCTGTCCTTGAAGGCCGCGCTGAACTCGTCCTTGCTGATCCCGCCATTGGCGTCGGTGTCGATCGCCGAGAAGGCCGACTTGCCGTCCTTGTCGGCGTCGCTGTCCGAGGCCGTGTCGGCCTTCTGCGTTCCCCCCGCCTGGAGCGAGAACAGGAAGGACTGCAGCAGGCTGTCCGCCTTCTGAGCCTTATCCTTGAACGCATCCGACTCGGCCTTGCTGATCGAGCCGTCGCCGTCGGAATCGATCTTCTTGAAGAGCTCCTCGCTCTTGCTGCTGTCGGCGCCTTTGGGGGCCGCGCTCTCGAATTCGTCGAGGCTGATGCCGCCGTCGCTATTGCTGTCGATCTGATCGAAGCTGGGAGGTTTGTGGTGCGGCCGGGCGCCGCCCCCGATACTGCTGATACTGGACATGGAGATACTCCGGAGACGCCGCGATCCTGCGGCGCTCCGAGAGTCTCGGCCCGGAATCTTGGTGAATGCCTAATGAATCGGATTGTGTGAGTTTTTTTCCCACGAGTCGATCCGCGGCATTTTGACGCAAGGTTTGTTCAGCTTGCGACGACCGCCGTCGCTTCGATCTCGACCAGGGCCTCGAGCTCGACCAGAGCCGCCACCGCGACCACCGCCATGGCGGGGAAATGCCGGCCGAAAACCTCGCGATAGACCGGCCCCAGCTCCTTGAGGCTGGCGCGATAGGCGGCGATATCCGTCACGTACCAGGTCAGGCGCACGATATCCTCGACGCGCCCGCCGCCCGCCTCGACTACCGCCCTGATGTTGAGGAAGGTCTGGCGCAACTGCCCGACGAAGCCCTTGGCGAAGACGCCTTGCGCATCCCAACCGACGAGCCCGCCTGTGACCAGCACGCGGCCTTCCGCCACCATGCCGTTGGCATAGCCGCGCGGCTGCGGCCAGCCCTCGGGCAGGATGGCGCGTGATTGCGGAAGGTCGGACATGGCGTATCGCCTCGGTTTCGGCCGTTCAGGCTCTGTTGAAGGGAAATCAGGTCTCACCCTGCGCCATCTGGCGCAAGGCGAAGCGCTGCAGCTTGCCGGTCGCGGTCTTCGGCAGAACCGGGACGAACGCGATGGCGCGCGGGTATTTGTAGGGCGCGATGCCGGCCTTCACATGCTCCTGCAGCGCCTTGGCCAGCGCCGCGTCGCCGGTGACCCCCTCGCGCAGCACGATATAGGCCTTCACGATCTGCCCGCGCTCGGGGCAGGGCGCGCCGACCACGCCGCATTCCGCGACGGCCTCATGGGTCAGCAGGCAGGCTTCCACCTCCGGGCCGGCGATGTTGTAGCCGGCGGAGATGATCATGTCGTCGGAGCGGGCCTGGTACCAGAAATAGCCTTGCGGATCGCGCAGATAGGTATCGCCGGTGATGTTCCAGCCGTTCAGGACGTAGCGCGCCTGCCTGGGGTCGGCGAGATAGCGGCAGCCGGTCGGTCCGCGCACCGCGAGCCGCCCCGGCGTGCCGTCCGGCACCTCCTCGCCGTTCTCGTCGACGATCTTCGCCTCGTAGCCCGGCACCGGAATCCCGGTCGAGCCCGGCCGGATCGCCTCGCGCGGCGCGCCGATGAAGATGTGCAGCATCTCGGTCGCGCCGATGCCGTCGAGCAGCCGCATGCCGGTCCGGGCCTGCCATGCGTCGAAGGTCGCTTTGGGTAGGGCCTCCCCGGCCGAGACGCAGGTTCGCAGCGAAGAGATGTCGCGCCCGTCGAGCTTGTCGAGGATGGCGCGATAGGCGGTCGGCGCCGTGAAGACGACGCTGACCTTGTAGCGCTCGATCGCATCGAGGAGATCGGCCGGGCCGGCTTTCTCGGGCAGCACCATCGCCGCGCCGATCCGCATCGGGAAGAGCACGAGCCCGCCGAGCCCGAAGGTGAAGGCCAGCGGCGGCGAGCCGGTGAAGCGGTCCTCGGGCGAGGCCTTCAGCACGCGGGCGCCGTAGCAATCGCAGATCGCCAGCATGTCCTGGTGGAAATGCATGGTGCCCTTGGGCTCGCCAGTGGTGCCGGAGGTGAAGGCGATCAGGCAGACATCGTCGCGGGCGGTGTCGACAGCCTCGAAATGCTCATAGCCGGACTGCGCCATCAGGGCTTCCAGCTCGCTCCCGGCACTGCCGAAGGCGACGATGCGGGCGAGTTCCGGCACCTGTCCCTTGGCGGTCTCCAACTCGGCGGTGAGGCGGTGATCGCAGAGCGCAAGCGTAATTTTCGCCTTGCGCAGCGGATAGGCGAGTTCGCCGGCCCGCAGCATCGGCATGGTCGCGACGGCGACGCCGCCGGCCTTGATCACGGCGAGATAGGCGGCGACCATCATCTGCGTATTGCCGGCGCGCAGCAGCACGCGATTGCCGCTGACCATGCCGAGGTCGCGGGTCAGCACATTGGCGATGCGGTTCACCATCTCGGCGAGATCGGCATAGCTCCAGTGCAGGTCGCTGGCGATCACGGCGGTGCGCCCGCCGCGTCCCTCGGCGATATGCCGGTCGAGCAATTCGGCGACGCAGTTCAGCCGCTCGGGATAGGTCAGCCCTGCCTCTTCCACTCTCAGGTCGGGCCAGCTTTGGCGCGGCGGCAGGTTGTCCCGCGCGAAGCTGTCTTGATGCCCCGATGTCGCGAATCCGGTTGCTGTCATGCTGTTCCCCTGCAGGAGCCGGATCCGATCAGGTCCCCTCGGCCTGATCGGTTGAATCCGCCCCTAACGATCTGCTCTTCCGGCATGTGTCTTGAGCAGGTCGCGCGCGATCACGACCTTTTGGACTTCCGAGGCGCCCTCGTAGATGCGCAGCGCCCGGATTTCCCGATACAATTCCTCCACCTTGACGCCCTTGGTGACGCCGAGCCCGCCATGGATTTGGACGGCCCGGTCGATCACGCGCTGGGCGTTCTCAGTCGCGACGAGTTTCGCCAGCGCCGCTTCGCGGGTGACGCGGGCCGCGCCGCGGTCCTTGGTCCAGGCGGCGCGATAGACGAGGAGGGCGGCGGCATCGACCTCGGCAGCGCTGTCGGCGATCGCCGCCTGCGAAAGCTGGAGATCGCCGAGCGTGCCGCCGAAGAGCTTGCGGCCATTGGCATGGGCCAGCGTCTCGTGCAGCGCGCGGCGCGCGAAGCCGAGCGCGGCGGCGCCGACCGTCGAGCGGAAGATGTCGAGCGTCGCCATCGCGACCTTGAAGCCGTCACCCGGGCCGCCGATGCGGTTTTCCAGCGGCACGCGGCAGCCCTCGAAGCGCAGCGTCGCCAGCGGATGCGGCGCGATCACCTCGATGCGCTCGGCGATGGTCAGGCCGGGCGTATCGGCTTCGACCAGGAAGGCGGAGAGCCCGCGGGCGCCCGGCGCCTCGCCGGTGCGGGCGAAGACGACATAATGGTCGGCGATGCCGCCGTTCGAGATCCAGCTCTTCTCGCCGTCGATGCGGACATGGGCATTGCCGTCCGGCGTCGCGGTCGCCGCCATGGCGGCGACGTCGGAGCCCGCTTCCTTCTCGGACAGCGCGAAGGCGGCGATACGCTTGCCGGCCGCGACATCCGGCAGGATGCGCTGCTTCATCGCCTCCGAGCCGGCGATGCTGATCGAGCCGGTGCCCAGCCCCTGCATGGCGAAGGCGAAATCGGCTAGCCCGTCATGCGCCGCCAGGATTTCGCGGGCGAGGCAGAGCGTGCGTACGTCGAGCTTGTCGGTGAGCCCGCCATAGGCCGCCGGCACGGCAGCCTTCAGGAAACCTGCAGCGCCCAAGGCCGCAACGCGCGCCCGGCAGGCCTCGTCGACATCGTCGTGAGGCAGGTCGGCGAGATAGGAATCGGCCCAGCCGGAGAGCTCGGCGGCGAAAGCACGGTGGCGTTCCCCAAAGAACGGCCAGTCCAGCGTGTCGCCGAGAATGTCGAGGCCGAGCGGAGAAGCGCTGCCCATCTCAGTTGCCCTCGAAGACCGGCTTCTGCTTGTTGGCGAAGGCGTGATAGGCGCGGGAGAAGTCCTCGGTCTGCATGCACAGCGCCTGCGCCACGGCCTCGGCCTCGATCGCGCTCTCGACCGACATCGCCCATTCCATTTCGAGCATGCGCTTGGTCATGGCGTTGGCGAAGGTCGGCCCGTCAGCCAATTCGGCTGCAAGGGCTTGCGCTTCCGGCAGCACGGCCTCGGAGGCGCAGAGCCGGTTGAGGAAACCCCAGCGCTCGGCCTCCTCACCTTTGAGCACGCGGCCGGTATAGAGCAGCTCGGCGGCGCGGCCCTGGCCGATGATGCGCGGCAGCATCGCGCAGGCGCCCATGTCGCAGCCGGCCAAGCCGACGCGGTTGAACAGGAAGGCGATCTTGGCTCCGGCCGTGCCGAGCCGCAGGTCGGAGGACATCGCGACGATCGCGCCGGCGCCGGCGCAGACGCCGTCGATCGCGGCGACGATCGGCTGCGGGCAGGCCCGCATCGCCTTGACCAGCTCGCCGGTCATCCGGGTGAATTTCAGCAGGTCCTTGGTCTCCATCGCGACCAGCGGCCCGATGATCTCGAAGACGTCGCCGCCCGAGGAGAAATTGCCGCCGGCGCCGGTGACGACGATCGCCTTGACCGCCTCTTCCTTCTGCGCGGCGAGGAAGAAATCCGTGAGTTCGCGGTAGCTTGCGAAGGTCAGCGGATTCTTTTTCTCAGGCCGGTTCAGCGTCACCGTGGCGACCTTGCCGGAGACCGAGAGACTGAAATGCTCCGGCGTGAAACCCGCCAGCGGCAGGGTCGTGGCATTGGCGATCTCTGCCATCAGGCATCTCCCTTGGCGGCGTCTTCGGCCCGCCCCGCGATGGCGCGATGCAGCGAGGTCTTGGTTTGTCCGAGCAGCCGGAACAACTGCCCGCGATCGGTCTGCTCGAGCCCAGCGAACAATTCGGCGATCCAGTCCTCATGGCGCTCGGCCATGGCGCGGAAGACCTTGCGGCCCTGTGCCGTCAGGGTCAGGATCTGTACCCGCCGGTCCTGCGGGGCGGAGCGCTTGTCGACGAGCCCGTCCGTCACGAGGCCTGCGACGACGGCGGTGACATTGCCGTTCGAGACCATCAGGCGTTGCGAGACCTCGCCGACCGTCATGCCGACCGCAGTTTTGTCGAGCTGCGCCATCAGGTCGAAACGCGGCAGCGTGGTCTTGAATTCCTCGCGCAGGCGGTTGCGGATCTCGGTCTCGATCAGGGTCGAGCAGGTCAGCAGCCTGAGCCAAAGGCGCAGCTCGTCCTTGTGGTCGCCGGGGCGCTCGCTCGCCTTGGTCTCGCGGTCGAGGATTAGGGAAGAGGAGGGCGTCTCCATCTCAGAACTCCCCGCCATTGACGAGCAGCGACTGCCCGGTGACGGCATCGCTGCCCGGCCCGCAAAGATAGAGCACGGCTGCCGCGACCTCTTCCGGCGCGATCAAACGGCCCTGCGGATTGTCCTTGATCATCGCCGCCAGCGCATCCTCGCGGCTCTTGCCGGTCTTGGCCGCGACAGTGTCGATGCTGGCGGTCGCCATGTCGGTATCGGCATAGCCCGGGCAGACCGCATTGACGGTGACGCCGGAACGCGCCGTTTCCAGCGCCAGCGACTTCACCAGCCCGACCACGGCATGCTTCGCCGCCACATAGGCGCTGACATAAGGGTAGCCGCGATGCCCCGCGGTGGAGGCGATCGCGATCAGCCGGCCATGGCGCTTTTCCAGCATGGCCGGCAGCGTTGCGTGGAACAGGTTCACCGTGCCGATCAGGTTGATGTCGAGCATGCGGCGGAAGCGCTCGCTGTCGCTGCGCATGAACGGGTCGGTCTCGACCGCGCCGGCATTGGCAACGGCGATGTCGAAGGCATTCTGGCGGGAGAGCCGGTCGAGCACGGCGGAGACCGAGGCTTCGTCACGCACGTCGCAAGCCGCGAAATCGGTGGCGACGCCGTTGGCGACGGCCTCTCGCAGGGTCGCTTCGTCGCGCCCGAGGATGCTGACCCGCGCGCCGGCCGCCGTCAGCGTGGCGGCGATGGCCCGGCCGATGCCGCGTCCGCCACCCGTTACCAATGCACGCCGTCCCTGCAGTGTCATGGTCGTTCGACCTCCAGCTGCGAATATATTTTAAGTCTGAAGGAATTTGCAAGCGGCCTGATGGTGGCACGGAGGGAGGGCCATTTTGCGGCGCAAAGCCCTGTCAGTGCGGTGTTTCGCCGTGCCGGGTCGCCGCGCGTCTCGCCCGATCACCGCAAAAGCCTCTTGAGCTCAAAAACATTTTAGGCTTAAAATAATTTCTCAAGCCGGGTCGGCCGGCTCCCTGATGGAGGCGTCGATGCGTATCGCGGTCGTGGGCGGAGGGCCGGCGGGGCTCTATTTCGCATTGCTGATGAAGCGGGACTGGCCGGAGATCACGGTCGATATCTTCGAGCGCAACCAGGCCGACGACACCTTCGGCTTCGGCGTCGTCTTCTCCGACCAGACGCTCGACACGTTCAAGGCGGCGGACGCCAAGAGCTACGCCGCGATCCGCGACAACTTCGCCTATTGGGATGATATCGAGATCCGCTTCAAGGGCGACAGCTATCGCGTGCCCGGCAATGGCTTCTGCGGCTGCTCGCGCCGCTCGCTGCTGATGCTGGTGCAGGCGAGGGCGCGCGAGCTCGGCGTCAACCTGCATTTCGGCGACGATATCGCCGATGTCGAGACGTTGAAGCGCGACTACGACCTCGTCGTCGCCGCCGACGGCGTCAACAGCCGCCTGCGCGAGAACTGGCGTGACCGCTTCCAGCCGCAGACCGACCTCAGGCCTAACAAGTTCACCTGGATGGGCTCGACCCGTCCCTTCGACGCCTTCACCTTCTTCTTCAAGGAGACCGAGCACGGGCTCTTCATCGCCCATTGCTACCAGTACGAGGCCGGGCGCTCGACCTGGGTGCTCGAGACCGATCCCGAGACCTTCGCGAAGGCGGGCTTGAGTGCCCTGGACGAGGCGCAGTCCGCCGCCTTCCTCGAAGGCGTCTTCGCCGAGGAGCTCGAAGGCCACAAGCTCATCACCAACCGCTCGCTCTGGCGCAATTTCCCGATGATCCGCTGCCGCAACTGGGTGGTCGAGAATGTCGTGCTGATCGGCGACGCCAAGGCGACGGCGCATTTCTCGATCGGCTCCGGCACCAAGCTCGCGATGGAGGATGCCATCGCCCTGCACAGGGCGATGGGGCAGGCGAAGCTCGATGTCGCGGCTGGCCTGAAGCTGTTCGAGACGCAGCGCCGCGAGGAGGTCGAGAAGACCCAGCACGCGGCCGATGTCTCGCTGGTCTGGTTCGAGGAATTGAAGCGCTTCTGGGATTTCGAGCCGCTGCGCTTCGCCTTCGGCCTGATGACCCGCTCCAAGGCGATCACCTACGATAATCTGGCCCTGCGCGCGCCGGAGATGGTCACGGCCGTCGACAAGCTCGTCGCCGATGGCCTCGGAGATCTCGCCAAGCGCCGCAAGGACGGCTCGCCGGTGCCGCCGGCCTTCCAGCCCTTCAAGCTGCGCGAGATGCGGGTCGAGAACCGCATGACGCTCTCGCCGATGTGCCAGTATTCCGCCGAGAATGGCCTGCCGGGCGACTGGCACCTGATGCATTACGGCTCGCGCGCCATCGGTGGTCCGGGCCTCATCTTCACCGAGATGACCTGCATCGCGCCCGATGCCCGGATCACCCCCGGCTGCACCGGCCTGTGGAACGACGAGCAGGAAGCCGCCTGGAAGCGGATCGTCGATTTCGTCCATGCGAACTCCGCCGCGAAGATCTGCCTCCAGCTCGGCCATGCCGGCCGCAAGGGCGCGACCAAGCTGATGTGGGAGGGCATGGACCGCCCGCTGCCGGAAGGCGCCTGGCCGATCATCTCGGCCTCGCCGCTGCCCTATTATCCGGAAAGCCAAGTGCCGCGCGAGATGACCCGCGCCGACATGGACCGGGTCAAGGCCGAGTTCGTCGCCGCGGCCGAACGGGGGATGCGCGCCGGTTTCGACATGCTGGAGTTGCACTGCGCCCATGGCTATCTGCTCGCGAGCTTCCTCTCGCCGCTGACCAACAAGCGCGTGGATGATTATGGCGGCTCGGTCGAGAACCGCCTGCGCTATCCGCTCGAAGTGTTCCGGGCGCTGCGTGAGGCCTGGCCGCGGGAGAAGCCGATGTCGGTGCGCATCTCCGCCACCGACTGGGCCGAAGGCGGCCTCTCCGCCGCCGATTCCGTCGCCATCGCCGCAGCTTTCGCCACCGAGGGCTGCGACCTCGTCGACGTCTCGACCGGCCAGACCGCCCGGGAATCGCGCCCCATGTACGGCCGCATGTTCCAGACGCCGTTCTCGGACCGCATCCGCAACGAGGCGCAGGTCGCGACCATGTGCGTCGGCAACATCACCACGGCCGATCAGGTCAACACGATCGTCGCTGCCGGCCGCGCCGATCTGGTCGCGCTCGGGCGGCCGCATCTGGCCGATCCGTGCTTCGTGCTGCGTGCTGCCGCCTGGTACGGCGTCGATACCGCCCAGCCGGTGCAATATGCGCCGGGCAAGGACCAGCTCATGCGCAACACCCCGCGCGAGCGCCAGGATCTGGAAGAGCTGAAACTCAAGGCCAAGCCCAGCCGCCACGCCGTGGCGCATTGAGATCGGTCGTGCTCGCCTGAACCGCTTCCGTCATTTCGCGCTCCCGCAGGGGCAAGCGCGGAATGACGGGGTGAAACTCGCCGAGCTACTTCCCTTCGGCATCGCTCCTGCGTCCCGCGGGCGAAACGTCGGGAATGGTCGGGGCGGTCGGCTTGCGCTCGGCGAAGGGGTTCGCCTCCGGCGGCTTAACCCGCAGGCGGAAGGCGAGGTAGATGCCCGTCGCGAGCGACAGCGTGCCGAGATAGACCAGCAGGCCCTGCGGCCCCATGACCTGCATGAAGGCGGTCGAAACCAGCGGGCCGATCGCGGAGCCGGTCGCCCAAAGAAAGAGCAGTTGCGCGGACAGGCCCAGCGCGCGCTCGCGGCCCAGCCGGAAATAGGCATGGGCGACCGCGACCGTGTAGATCGGCATCGAGCCCGCGCCGATCAGCGCGAACAGTCCGAACTGCCAGAGCCGGCTATGCGGCAGGGAAAACCAGAACACGGCGCCCAGCGCGAGCGTGCACAGCACGACCGAGGTGGTGGCGCTCAGCATGATCTTGCGGCTCTCGACCCGGTCGGCCAGCAGCCCGAGCGGCCATTGCAGGACGAGTGCGCCGATCTGGATGCCGGCGGTGAGCAGGATCGCCCATTTCTGGGTGAGCCCGATCAGGATGCCATAGGCCGGCGCGACATTGGTGAGCGCCCCGCCCATCAGCCCGACATAGAGGCAGCCGATGACGGCCGCCGGCGCATATTGCCAGATCGTGTTGAGCCTGACCGAGATCACGGCGCCCGATTCCGGGCCCCTGGCCTTCGTCATGCCGACCGGGATCAGCGCGATCGAGAAGGCGGCGCTGGCCAGCAGGAAGATGTCGTTCGACTGCATCGAGACATAGCCGACGCCGATCTGCGAGCCGATCAGGGCGAGGCGGTTGAGGATCTGGTAGAGGCCGAAGACGCGGCCGCGCTGCCCGGCCGAGGCCTGCCCGCTGATCCAGCTCTCGATGCAGATCGCGTGGCCGGCGCCGGCGAAGCCCATGCCCAGCCGCGAAATGCCCCAGAGGTCGAGCGGCGTCGCCGCGAAGCTCAGTGTCAGCACCGCTTGAAGCGCCGCGAAGACGGCAAAGGCGCGGATATGCCCGACGCGGCGGATGAAGGCGGGGATGACGAAGCAGCCGGCGAGGAAACCGACGGAATAGGCCGAGCCGACGAGGCCGATCAGCAGCGGCGCCTTCTGCTCCAGCGCCATCTTCAGCGGCACGGCCGTGTTCACGATGGTCGCGGCGATCTGCAGGATCAGCGCACCGCTGACGATTGCGCCCAAGGCGGCGACGGAGCTCGTCTTCGGCTCGGCTGGCTGGCTCACTGCGGTCCCGGCCTCCGGCGCAGGCGCGCTGGAACCCTGCGATTCCGGCGGCTGCAACTCATGCGGTTGCGATGCTTGCGACATATCCGATTCGAAGGTCGGTTTGGGAAAAATGGGCTGAGATCGCAGCTTTGCCGGAAAAGATGGGCCAATCGGGGCAGTCCGCGAAAAATCCTCGTCTTTCTTCCTTCATCGTCCGGACTCGATCGCGCCGTCTTTCGATGGTCATGCATCCCCGCGCCGAAGCCTGTTCCGCCATGCGCGAAAGGCGAAAATTTATCGATGCGGTTCACCGGCGATTAACCAAGGCAGCGCCTTATCGATACGGAACGAAGTTTGGGTTCTCCCGGCATGCTCTGTGACATCGCGACGTGTATCGCGCCTCCCTTGGTCGAGGCGCGGGCCGCGACGCTGTGCCTGCGGCCGCCGGGCGTGGCGTAAGCGTATCGAGAGTGCGGCGGATGACCTATGCGACCTATGTCCGGGAAGGTGGCGCGCCTTATGTGCGGCCTCGCCGCCGCCGCCGGCCCCTGCTGAAAGGCCTCCTCGTCGCGCTCGCCCTGAGTGGCGGCGCGATGTCCGGCTTCTGGATGCTGGGGCAGGGCACGCCTGCTCCAGATGCCGCCGATACGCTCTCTGCAACGGCCCGGAAGGCACCGAACGCCCGCCTCGGGCAGCAGCCGGCCCCGGCCTATAGCGGCCTGCTCGATCCGGCTCTGTCGGGCGCCAAGGGGGCCTCCTTCGTGCCGGGCGCTCCGGTGCGTTCCGCCTTCCAGCCAGCCGCGCAGCCGCCGTCATCCACGCTCGCCGCTGTCGCTGCCGCCGAACCCGCCTTGCCCTTGCCGCCACAGCCCCCGGTCACGCTGGCGGAGAAGGCCGCACCCATGCCGGTGCCGCGCCCGCTCGATCTGCTGCCGAAGGCCGAGCCTCAGCAAATCCAGCCGCAGCAGCTTCAGCCGCGCGTCGCCCAGCCCGGCACGTCGCGCCGCAACCGCACCGCCGCGGCCGTGCCGACGCCTGAGGACAACCGCAACTTCTTCGAGAAGCTGTTCGGCGTGCAGAAGCAGGCCGAGCCGGCCGGAACCGCGCTCGCCTATGCCGCGCCGCAGGATGATATCGTCGACCGCGGCCGCATCACGCGCCTCAGCCCCTCAGTCGGCACGCCGACGCGCACCGCCGAGGCCGGCACCGCGATCTACGATATCGCCGCCAAGATGGTCTACATGCCGAATGGCGAGCGCCTGGAGGCCCATTCCGGCCTTGGCGAGATGATGGACGATGTCCGCTACGCTCATGTCCGGATGAAGGGCGTCACCCCGCCGCACACCTACACGCTGACCGAGCGCGAAGCCCTGTTCCACGGTGTGCGTGCCATCCGGCTGAACCCGGTCGGCGGCAGCGGCGCGATCCATGGCCGCGCCGGCCTGCTCGCCCACACCTATCTGCTCGGGCCGCGCGGCGACTCGAACGGCTGCATCTCGTTCAAGGATTACGACCGCTTCCTGCAGGCCTTCCTGCGCGGCGAGGTGAAGCAGATCAGGGTGGTCGCGAGCCTCTGAGCGCGGGGCGGCGCACTGGCTCGCGCTGGTTTCCACGGAAACGGGCCGTCATTCCGGACCAGCCGCGATAGCGGCGCCGATCCGGAATCCATCATAGAGCTCGGCGCCCTTCGATGGATTCCGGGTCAAGCCCGGAATGACGGCGGGTTCTGCATGAAACCAGCGCGCTCTAGCGCTGCTTGAAACGATGGTACATCCGCAGCGCGATCCCCGTCGCAGCCAGAACGCAGCCCAGCACGAAGGGCGGGACGAAGACCATCAGGGCTTCGGTATCCTCCCACCGAAAGCGGAACCGGGAGAGGCTGCAACCGCCGGAAGCCAGGCCGCAGGCAAACAGGTTGAGCCCGACCCAGCCCGCGAATGCGACGAGGCAGAGCACTGCTCCGCCTCCGATCAGAAGCCAGCTCGCAAGCCGCATTCAGGCCGCTCCGTGAAGCCGCGGCGCCGTCAGCCGCGCGCGGCCTTCGGCGCCTTCTTCGCGGCTGGTGCCGCCTCATCAGCCTTCTTGGCCGGGGCCTTCTTCGCAGCAGTCTTCTTCGCCGGCGCCTTGGCCTTGGCTGCACCAGCCGCGGCCTTCGGCTTGCCCTTGCCGCCCTTCGCCTCGGCCTTGGCATTCGCCAGCTCGATCGCCTGTTCCAGCGTGATGCTCTCGGCCGTCATGGTCTTGGGCAGGGTCGCGAAGATCTTGCCCCAGGCGACATAGGGACCGTATTTGCCGGCCTTGACCTCCAGAGCGCCGCCAGCGGGATGGTCGCCGAGCGCCCGGCCCGGCGTCGCCGCAGCCCGGCCGCCACGCCCGCCGCCGCTCTCCTTGGCGACGATCAGGTCGATGGCGCGGTTGGCGCCGAGTTCGAGCACATCGTCATCCTTGTCGATATTGGCATAGACCTTGCCGTGCTGAACGTAAGGCCCGAAGCGCCCGATGCCGACGAGGATCGGCTCGCCGCTCTCGGGATGCCGGGCGACCTCGCGCGGCAGGGAGAGCAGGGCCAGCGCCTTCTCCAGCGTCACGCCGGCCGGGCTCATGCCCTTGGGCAGGCTGGAGCGCTTGGGCTTCTCGCCCTCGCCGAGCTGGATATAGGGGCCGAAGCGGCCGTCGCGAAGCGTTACCTCAAGATTGGTCACCGGATCGGTGCCGAGGATACGAACGCCCGGCGCGCCCTGGCCGCCCTCGGCGCTAGCCTCGCCATCGGCAGCGGGGACGGAGAGGGGGCGGGTATAGCGGCATTCCGGATAGTTCGAGCAGCCGACGAAGGCGCCGAACTTGCCGAGCTTCAGCGAAAGCTGGCCGTTGCCGCAGGTCGGGCACACCCGCGGATCGGAGCCGTCGGCCTTCTTCGGGAAGATATAGTCGCCGAGAATGCCGTTGAGCGCTTCCAGCACGTCGCCGACGCGCAGGTCCTTGGTCTCGCCGATCGAGGCCTGGAACTCGTCCCAGAAGGCGCGCAGCAGCGCCTTCCAGTCGATCTCGGCATTCGAGACGCGGTCGAGATTCTCTTCGAGATTGGCCGTGAAGTCGAACTCGACATAGCGCTTGAAGAAGCTCTCCAGGAACGCCGTGACCAGCATGCCCTTATCCTCGGGCACGAGGCGCTTCTTCTCGATGCGGACATATTCGCGGTCGCGCAGGGTCGAGAGTGTCGCGGCATAGGTCGAGGGCCGGCCGATGCCGAGCTCTTCCATGCGCTTGACGAGGCTCGCTTCCGAGAAGCGCGGCGGCGGCTCGGTGAAATGCTGGTCGGCGGCGATGGCGCGCTTCTCCAGCGCGTCGCCGGCCTTCATCGCCGGCAGTTTCTTGGAGTCCTCGTCCTCCTCATCGTCGCGGCTTTCCTGGTAGAGCGTCAGGAAGCCGTCGAAGAGCACGACCTGGCCGGAAGCGCGCAGCTCCAGGTTCCGGGCGCCGACCTTGGCGGCGATATCGACCGTGGTGCGTTCCATCTCGGCCGATTCCATCTGGCTGGCGATGGTGCGCTTCCAGATCAGTTCGTAGAGCTTGGCCTGCTCAGGCTCGAGCTGGCGCGCGACCATGGCCGGCAGGCGGCCGAGATCGGTCGGGCGGATGGCCTCGTGGGCCTCCTGCGCGTTCTTGGCCTTGACCGTGTATTTGCGCGGCGCGTTCGGCACGTATTTATCGCCGAATTCCT
This sequence comes from Allobosea sp. ASV33, assembly GCF_016428755.1. Lineage (GTDB taxonomy): Bacteria > Pseudomonadota > Alphaproteobacteria > Rhizobiales > Beijerinckiaceae > Allobosea. The sequence goes on along the minus strand of NZ_JAELTI010000033.1, from coordinate 31,199 downwards.
TGCCGATGACGCGGCGTGCCGCCGCGATGGCCGAGCCGTCCATGTCGACGCCGTCGGTACGCATATAGGTGATCAGGCCGACGGTCTCGCCGCCGATATCGACGCCTTCATAGAGACGCTGGGCAAGCTGCATCGTCCGCGCCGGGGCGAGGCCGAGCTTGCGCGAGGCCTCTTGCTGCAGCGTCGAGGTCTGGAAGGGCGGCTGCGGGTGGCGCTTGACCGGCTTGGCCTCGACCTCGCTGACGGTGAAGAGGGCGGTTTCCAGCGCCGCCTTGAAGGCCTTCGCCTCTTCCTCGTTGCCGATATCGAGCCGGGTGATCTTCTTGCCGTCGGCGCCGACGAGGCGGGCCTCGAAGGTCTGGCCGGATGCGGTCGCGAGCGTCGCGACCAGCGACCAGTACTCACGGGCCCGGAAGGCCTCGATCTCGCGCTCGCGGTCGCAGACGAGGCGCAAAGCAACGGACTGCACGCGGCCGGCCGAGCGGGCGCCGGGGAGCTTGCGCCACAGCACCGGCGAGAGCGTAAAACCGACGAGATAATCGAGTGCCCGGCGCGCCAGATAGGCATCGACCAGCGCCTGGTCGATCGCACGCGGATTGGCCAGCGCCTTCTGCACCGCGTCCTTGGTGACGGCGTTGAAGGTGACGCGCTCGACCGGGATGCCCTTCAGCACCTTCTTTTGATTCAGCGCCTCCAGCACATGCCAGGAGATCGCTTCGCCCTCGCGATCCGGGTCGGTCGCGAGGATCAGCTTCTCGGCGCCCTTCACGGCGCGTGCGATCTCGGCGACCTGCTTGGCGCCGCGGCCCTCGATCTCCCACTTCATCAGGAAGTCGTTGTCGGGCTCCACCGAGCCGTCCTTGGCCGGCAGGTCGCGGATATGCCCGAACGAGGCGATGACCTCGTAGTCGGAGCCCAGATATTTGTTGATCGTCTTGGCCTTGGCCGGCGACTCGACGACGAGGAGCTTCATGATTTTCGTGTCTCGATGACAGCCTTGATCAGAGCGCGGAACCAGCCCTGACGGACGGTCCCGCGACCCGCAAGACCGCTGCGGTTCGGATTTGCGCGCGAAAGTGGTTCAGCGCGCTGCCTGTGTCAAACCCCGAATGGGTGGTGACGACGATCGCCGGCTCGCTGATGCAGCGGTGAGACATGGGGGCGGTCGCAGGCTTTGCAAGGCGGGGGCCTCAGCCTCGCGCCGCCACGAGCCGGTCGATGAAGGCGTCGGTCTGGGCGCCGTTGATCCAGCGCAGCACCGCGACGACATCCTGCTCCGGATCGACCCAGATCACATTGCTGCCGGCGCCGAGCGCCGAGAAGGACGAGGCCGGCACGCCGGGGCGCGCCGCCAGCCACCAGAGATAGCCGTAATTCGTCAGCGTCGGCGAGGGCGTCCGCATGCGCCTGACCCAGTCGCGCGACAGGATCTGCCGGCCGCCCCAGTCGCCCTGCCGGCCGATCAGCAGGCCGAAGCGGGCATGGTCCCGCGCGCCGATGAACAGCCCGCCGCCCCAATGGCCGCCGCCCGGCACCGATTGGATCGAGCGCCCGTCGATCTCGGTGAAGGAGGTGCTGTAGCCCTCCCAGCGCCAATCCGGCGAGGCGCCGATCGGGTCCATCACCCGCTCGCGCAGAACCTCCGGCAGCGGCCGGCGGAAGCGCTCCAGCAGCGCGTAGGACAGTACGTTCACGCGCACGTCGTTATATTCGTAGAAGGAGCCGGGCGTCCTGAGCTCGCGGCGCTGACCCTTGCGGCTATTATCGGCGCCGGGGCCGATCTGGCGGTTATGGTCGACCTGGTCGGACTTGCCGAAGATCTCGCCCTGCCATTCGCTCGACTGCTGCAGCAGGTGGCGCCAGGTGATCCGGCCGTTATGCGCGCCGGCGAAGACCGGGCCGGCGACCGTCGCGCCGACCGCCTCGTCCACATCCTTGATCAGCCCGTCGTCGAAGGCGATGCCGGCGAGCACCGCGAGATAGCTCTTGGCGATCGAGAAGGTCATGTCGGTGCGGGCGGTGTCGCCCCATTCGGCGACGATGCGGCCGCCCTTCAGGATCAGCCCGGCCGGACCGCCGCGCTCGCGCACCGGGCCGACGATCTCGGTCCAGGGCCCGCTCTCGTTCCACTCGCGATTTCCGACATAGCTGCCGTCCGGATAATAGAGGCTGCGTGGCCAGGGGCTTTCCTGTTCGCGGGCGAAATCGACCGCTTCCTTCAGCCTCTCCGGGTCGAAGCCGGCCTCGGCGGGCGCGATCGTCTGCCAGAGGGCGCCGTTGGCGGCGGGGACGAAGGCATCGGTCGGGCTGGACAAGGCGGCATCCTCACGCACGGCGGAAAATCCGATAGGTAGCGTCGTTTTCCTGAAAGCTCCAAGACCCGCAAGGCAACACCCACAGGACATGCGCCCTCCCAGTCGGGAGTCGCTTGCGCCGCCAACGACTCGCGCCTAAACAGCCTGCTTCAAATGACATCGCCAGCACCGCTCTATCCGCACCGCCATCTCCTCGGGATCGAGGGGTTGTCCCATCTGGACATCGAAGCGCTATTGGACAGGGCGGAGAACTACGTCTCCCTCTCCCGGCAGGTCGAGAAGAAGACGGCGACGCTGCGCGGCCGCACCCAGATCAACCTGTTCTTTGAGCCCTCGACCCGCACGCAGGCCTCCTTCGAGCTTGCCGGCAAGCGCCTGGGCGCCGACGTGATGAACATGTCCGTCGCCTCCTCTTCGGTGAAGAAGGGCGAGACGCTGATCGATACCGCGGCGACGCTGAGCGCGATGCGCCCGGACATCATCGTCGTGCGCCACCATGCGGCCGGCGCGGTCAACCTGCTCGCCCGCAAGGTCGGCTGCTCGGTGATCAATGCCGGCGACGGCGCCCATGAGCATCCGACGCAAGCCCTGCTCGACGCGCTGACGATCCGCCGCAACAAGGGCCGCATCCAGGGCCTGACGGTGGCGATCTGCGGCGACATCCTGCATTCGCGCGTCGCCCGCTCCAACATCATCCTGCTCAACGCGTTGGGCGCCCAGGTCCGCCTGATCGCCCCGACGACGCTGCTGCCGCCCGGCATCGAGCGCATGGGCGTCGAGATCTTCACCGACATGAACAAGGGTCTCGAGGGCGCCGACATCGTCATGATGCTGCGCCTCCAGCTCGAGCGCATGAACGGCGCCTTCGTGCCCTCGGCGAAGGAGTATTTCCGCTATTACGGGCTCGATCAGGAGAAGTTGGCGCGCGCTCAAGCCGATGCGCTGGTGATGCATCCGGGCCCGATGAATCGCGGCGTCGAGATTTCCTCGGCCGTCGCCGACGGTGCCCAGTCGCTGATCCGCGAGCAGGTCGAGATGGGCGTCGCCGTCCGCATGGCGGTGCTCGACGCGCTCGCCCAGCACCTGCCGAATGTCTGAGCGTAAAGAGACCGAACATGGCTGACACGCAGGACATGACGTCGAGAGACTTGGCAATCGTCAACGCGCGCCTGATCGACTCGGCCACCGGGCGCGAGGGCACAGGCTCCGTTCTCATCCGCAACGGCGCGATCGCCTCGGTCGAATGGCAGGGCGTTCCCGCCACCGGCGAGGGCGTGCGCCGTATCGATGCGAAGGGGCAGGTTCTGACTCCGGGCCTCGTCGATCTCCGCGCCTTCCTCGGCGAGCCCGGCGCCGAATTCCGCGAGACGCTCGGCACCGGCTCTCAGGCTGCCGCTGCCGGCGGCGTCACCACGGTCGTCTGCCGCCCGGATACCAACCCGGTGATCGACGACCCCGCGATCATCGATTTCGTCAAGCGCCGCGCCCGCGACAAGGCCGTCGTCAACGTCCTCTCCTGCGCCGCCCTGACCAAGGGGCTGGAGGGCAAGGAGATCACGGAGTTCGGCCTGCTGCTGGAAGCAGGCGCGGTCTCCTTCTGCGATGGCGCCAAGGGCCTGCGCAATCCGCAGGTCATGCGCCGCGCCATGATCTATGCGCGCAATTTCGACGCCCTGATCATGAACCATGTCGAGGACCCAGACCTGCGCGGCTCCGGTGTGATGAATGATGGCGAATTCGCCAGCCGCAAGGGCCTGCCGGGCATTCCGATCGAAGCCGAGACGGTGATGCTGGAGCGCGACATCCGCCTCGCCCGCGCAACCGGCGCCCGGTATCATGCCGCGATGATCTCCTGCGCCGAATCGGTCGAGATCGTGCGCCGCGCCAAGCAGGACGGCGTGCGCGTCACCTGCGGCGTCTCGATCAACAACCTGACCCTCAACGAGAACGATGTCGGCGAGTACCGCACCTTCTGCAAGGTCACGCCGCCGCTGCGTCATGAAGACGACCGCCTCGCCATGGTCGCGGCCCTGGCCGAGGGCGTGATCGACGTCGTCGTTTCCGATCACGATCCGCAGGACGTCGAGACCAAGCGCCAGCCCTTCTCCGAATGCGCCGATGGCGCGCTCGGCATCGAGACGATGCTCTCGGCGGCCCAGCGCATGGTCCAGGCCGGGCAGATCGATCTGCCGCGACTGCTCGCCGCGCTCTCGGCGCGGCCGGCCGCGCTGATCGGCTTGTCCGCCGGCAGGCTTGCCGTCGGCGCGCCGGCCGATCTCGTGCTGTTCGATCCCGAGGCGCCCTTCGTCGTCGACAAGCGCAAGCTCAAGTCGCGCGCCAAGAACTCGCCCTTCGACGAGGCGCGGCTGGAAGGCATCGTCGCCACAACCTTCGTCGGCGGCCGGGTAGTCTACGAAGCCGAGCCGGGCTAGGCTGTCCGCGAACCGCGGGGGAAAAGGGGCGGCATGACGGATGTTCTGAACTGGGGCCTCTCCGGCCCCGCCACGCTGATTGCCCTTGTCGTCGGCTATCTCTTCGGCTCGATCCCCTTCGGCATCATCCTGACCAAGCTCGCCGGCGGGCCGGACCTGCGCAGCATCGGCTCAGGCAATATCGGCGCGACCAACGTCCTGCGCACCGGCAACAAGAAGCTTGCAGCGGCGACGCTGGTCGGCGACATGCTGAAAGGCACCGTCGCGGTCCTCGTCGGCGCGTATTGTCTCGGCGGGCCGCAAGCCGCGCTGGCGGCAGGCATCGGCGCTTTTCTGGGCCATCTCTTCCCGGTCTGGCTGGGCTTCAAGGGCGGCAAGGGGGTCGCGACCTATATCGGCGTGCTGATCGGCGTGAAGGCCTCGGTCGCGCTCGCCTTCGCCGTGATCTGGCTGGGGCTGGCCTATCTGTTCCGCTATTCCTCGCTCTCGGCCCTGATCGCCAGCGTGGTCGCGCCGCTGCTGCTCTGGTTCTGGGCCGGGATGCCGCAGGCCGCGCTCGTGATGGCAGCCCTGTCCGTCCTGCTCTGGATCATGCACCGGGAGAACATTGCCCGGCTGCTGGCCGGGCGCGAAGGCAAGATCGGCCAGAAGGGCTGACAGGGACATGGCTGGGATCGTCCTCTCCGATCGCCAGCGTCTCGATTGGTTGCGGCTGATCCGCAGCGAAAGCATCGGCCCGCGCAGCTTCCGTTCGCTGATGAACCGTTTCGGCGGTGCGGCAGGGGCGCTGGACGCGCTGCCGGACCTCGCCAGACAGGCCGGACGGCGCATCCGCATCTGCCCGGCGGGTGAGGCGGAGCGCGAGTTCGAGGGGTTGTCGCGCCTCGGCGGCCGTTTCATCGCGCTGGGCGAGGCCGGCTATCCCGTTCCGCTGCAGGCGATCGATTCGGCGCCGCCCTTGCTGGCCGTGCTCGGGCGCGTCGAGACCTTGCAGCGGCCGGGCGTCGCGCTCGTCGGGTCGCGCAATGCCTCGGCTGCCGGCATGAAGTTCACCGCGCGGCTCGCGCGCGATCTCGGCGAGGCCGATTTCACGGTGGTCTCGGGCTTGGCGCGCGGCATCGACACGGCCGCTCACGAAGCGAGCCTGGAGACCGGCACCGTCGCCGTGCTCGCCGGCGGGCTCGACGAGATCTATCCGCCCCAGAACATCCCGCTCGCCCGCCGCCTTTTGGAGCGCGGCGCGCTCGTCAGCGAGATGCCGCTCGGCTGGGTCGCCCGCGCCCGCGACTTCCCAAGACGCAACCGCCTGGTCTCAGGCCTGTCGCTCGGCACCGTCGTGGTCGAGGCGGCGCGCCGCTCGGGTTCGCTCATCACCGCGCGCTTCGCCAACGAGCAGGGCCGCCTGGTCTTCGCCGTGCCGGGCTCGCCGCTCGATCCGCGGGCCGAGGGCGGCAATCATCTCATTCGGGAGGGCGCCACGCTCTGCGCCGAATCGGCCCATGTCATCGAGGCGCTGCAGCCCTTGCGGCAAGGCGAGCTCGATCTGCCTCTCCCCACCCACATCATGCGCGAGACGATCGGCGAGCCGGCGACCGAGGCGATGTGGGACGAGCTGGATTGGCCCGAGATCCTGCCGGCGCCCGGCTATGCCAAGCATGAGAACGGCTTCGCGCTGGAGCCGGCATCGTCGTCGCGGCCGGCCGGAGCCGTCGATCCGGGGCGCCTCGTGCTCGATCTTCTTGGCCTCACGCCGGTCGCACTCGATGATCTCGTGCGAACCAGCGGGCTCGAGGCGCGCGAGATCGGTCATGTTCTGGTCGAGCTGGAACTCACGGGGGCGATACGGCGCCATCCCGGCGGGACCTTGTCGCGCGTCCTGCCCTGAACCCTCGGCCCGGTATCAATGGCGCTCGCTGCTCGGCGCGGCCAGCCGCTCGATCTCGGCCGAGGCCTCGATCCTGGCCATTTCGAGAAAATAGGAGAGGGCGCTGAGCTTGGTGCTGCGAGCCATGACGCGCAGTTCGGCTGCCATGCCCTCGATGAAGGAGGCGGCCTCCAGCGGCGTCATCGGCCTGTGGGGGATATCGTCTTCATCGCGCCCTTGCGCGATGGCTTCGAGCGAGACCAACTTGGATTCTTTAGGCTTCATGGCGAATGGATTCCCTCGCATAATGGGGGATCAACTCGTCCGGCGCGGCTTCGAATCCCGGACGGATATGCAATCATAGATTGCATTTATGAATAAATTTCAAGCGTTAGTATATTAGACGAGAAGAAAGACCGCTGCCGGAAGCGTCGCCAGCGCGAGCAGCGTCTGGAGGGTCGTGATCTCGGCCATCAGCGGTGCATCGCCGCCGAGATCGCGCGCCAGGAAATAGGCCGCCGTCGCCGTCGGCACCGCGCCGGCGACCACCGTCATCGCCAGCGCCGGGCCGGTGACGCCGAACCAGCCGGCATAGAGCCAGGCCAGCAGGGGCATCAGCCCGAGCTTCAGGCAGACCGCCACGGCATGAGCCAGCCGCGGCCGCGCCAGCTTGCTCAGATCGAGCGCCGAGCCGACCACGAGCAGCCCGATACCGAGCGAGGCGCGCCCGAGCACGTCGAGATAGCCGGTGAAGGCGCTGGGCAGCATCCACTGGAGCTGGTTGAGCGCGAGCCCGACTGCCGAGGACCAGATGAAGGGATTGTAGAGGATCGATCGGATCGTTGCGCCCAGGCTCATCGGCTTGCCGCTGGCGAAACGCGCGAGCACGAACACGCACATCACATTGAGCAGCGGGATCATCGCGGCGACGGCGATCGCCATCAGCGTCGTTCCGGTGCGCCCTTGCAAGCCGGCGGCGAGCGCTAGCCCGACAAAGGTATTCCAGCGCACCGATCCCTGGAAGATCGAGGTGAAGGCCGGCCCGCCGATGCCGGCGCGCGCCAGCAGCGGGCGGGCGAGCAGGAGCAGCGCGGCGACGGTCAGGATCGCGAGGATCAGGCTCGAGCCCATGCCGAACACTGGCATGCTGCGCAGATCGGCCATCGCCAGCGTATGGATCACCACCGCCGGGAACAGGACCTGATAGGTCAGGCGCTCGACGCCGACCCAATGCGCCGGAGAGACGACGTTGCGCACTTTCAGGAACCAGCCCGTCGCGATGACGAGAAAGACGGCGATCAGGCTGTCGAGCATGGCGGGCCGGAAAGGAGGGCAGGGGTGGGGATTAGGAAACTGCCGCAACGGGCCATGGCGGGAACAATGGCGGCGAGTGGCGGTTCTAATGGCGAACTGACCTGTCCCTGTCATGCCCCGATCAGGCCGGCAAGGGCGCGGGAGAAGGACCGCTCTGTCCCTGCCGCAATGCTGCCGCGATTGGTTCAGGTCCCATTCAATCGGATTGCGCCATCCTTCCTGCAAGGTTGGAGTGATCTCGTGAAAGGAGATGCCGCCATGATGTCTCTGCAGAAAAAGGTCGCCATTGCGCTGACCACAGCCAGTATCGCTGCCGGCAGTTTCGCCGTTCCCGCGATGGCGAAGGAGGTGCGCGGCTTCGACGCGGCGCGTCTCGACAAGGCGCAGGTCGAGTATTCGCAGTACCGCTACCGCCATTGGCGCGGCCCGTCGCGCGGTGCGGCGGTGGCCGGCGCCGTCGGCCTCGGCATTCTCGGTGCGGCCGCGATCGCGGCGCAGAACCGCGCCTATGCGGCGCCGACCTACTATTACGACGACGACTATTATGCGCCGCCGGCGCCGGTCTACGTCGCCCCGAGGCGCTACTATAACCCCTACGGCGCCTATGACTTCCGCGACTATCGCTGAGGTCGACCGCAACTAAGCCTGCAAGGCCCGCGCAATCTGCGCGGGCCTTTTTTGTGAGGACATTCTTCGCATTTCGGCGTCATGCATGGCGTCGTGGATCGATCGACAGGGGGACACGATGACATCGCTTCGACGCACCGGGATCATGGGCCTGGGCCTGATCGCGCTGGCCTGGGCTTCCGCTCAGCCCGCGGCCGCGCAGTATTACGGCAACCAGGGTTATGAACGCCGCCCCAGTGAGGGCTACGAGCGCCGTTCGCGTGACGGCTACGAACGCCGGGACTATGAGCGCCGCGATTCCCGGCGCTATGAGGACCGGGCGCCCCGCTTCGGCGCGGGCGAGGGCTATGGCCGTGACGACCGCCGCGGTTACGGCCGCGCGCAGAATCCGATGGCCGGCATGACCTTGGAAGAGCAGAAGCGCGCGGTGAAAAACGAGCGCCAGGCCCAGAAAAGGGCGATCAAGCGCGGCCAGATCTTCAACTAGGCTGGAACCGGCTCAAGCCCAATTCCGAAGGCGTTCATGAAGGCCGCTTCGCCATCGCGTGGGGCGGCCTTCAGTCGTATTGGCCGTCATCGTCGCCGGCTTCGTGCGGGCCGAGCCGGCCCAGCCGGTCGAGCGCGCCCTGCAGGATATAGGCAGCCGCCATCTTGTCGACGACGGCGGCGCGCTTGGCGCGCGAGGCATCGGCGTCGAGCAGGGTGCGCGTCACCGCCAGCGTCGACATGCGCTCGTCCCAGAATACGATCGGCAGATCGGTGAGGGGCACGAGATTGCGCACGAAGGCGCGCGTAGACTGCACGCGCGGGCCTTCTGTGCCGTCCATGTTGAGCGGCAGGCCGATCACCAGCCCGGCCACCTGATGCTTTCCGGCGATCTTCAGCAGAGCTGCCGCATCGAGCCCGAACTTCACGCGCTGGATCGTCTCCAGCGGCGACGCGATCTGCCGTTCGACATCGGAGAGGGCCAGTCCGATCGTCTTGGTGCCGAGATCGAGCCCGAGCAGGCGCGCATGCGCAGGCAGGTCGATAAAGGCTTCGAGCGGGACGACGGCGCTGGTCATGGCATGGCGGTATCACGCGCCGGGCTGTCTCGCGAGCGATACCTGTTTCGATGCATGCGAGGAATGGCGGGTTTCCGCTCTCTGTAGCGCGGAAGTCATCGCGCATCGTCGACCGTCGCGCTATACGCGCCGGCTATCGGACTCTTCCGAAAAAGGATGCCTCCCGTGCCGGCGCGGATCTCGCTGCAAGTTCCCGACAAGTCCCTGCTCGACGCCTATCAGGCGGCTTTGCGCGGGGGCTGGTCGCCGAATACGACGCGCAACGTCGCGCCCGAGCAGCTCGCCGCGATCGCCGCCGATCCCGACGCCTTCCTCGCCGAGACCCGTGGCGGCCCCGGCCGCATCAAGCTGCCCGATGGCCGCGAGGTCGATCGCATTCCCGGCCCGACGCGCTGGATCTTCGCCGAGGATCGGCCGGAGCGGCCCTTCATCGGCTCGATCAACCTGCGCTGGCAGGAGAAGGACGGCCGCCCGATCCTGGCCCTGCCGGAGCATGTGCTGGGGCATGTCGGCTACACCATCCTGCCGGCCTTCGAAGGCCATGGCTATGCCACCGCGGCGCTCGCGGCGATGCTGGGCGTGGCGCGCGAGGCTGGCTTGCCCGAGATCACCATCACCTGCGATGCGACCAATCACGCCTCGCGCCGCATCATCGAGAAGAATGGCGGGCGGCTCATCGAGACCTTCGTCGCGCCGCTCTACGGCCCCGATCAACGCCTTCGTTTCCTCGTCAGCACCGCGCCATGACCGATATCGTCATCACCGAATTCATGGACGACGCCGCCGTCGCCAATCTCAAGGCGCGCTTTTCGGTCCACTACGATCCCGAGCTCTATGCCAACCCGGACGAGATGGCGCGGCTCTTCGCCGATGTCCCGGCCGTGATCGTGCGCAACCAGACGCAGGTGCGCGGCAAGGTATTGGCGGCGGCCAAGCGGCTCAAGGTCATCGGCCGCCTCGGCGTCGGCCTCGACAATCTCGACATGGAAGCTTGCGCCGCCCGCGGCATCCGCGTCTTCCCCGCGACCGGCGCCAACAGCCTCTCCGTCGTCGAATACGTCATCGGCACGACGATGACCCTGCTGCGCGGCGCCTATTTCGCCAATGCCGCGATGGTCGCCGGCGAATTCCCCAAGACCAAGCTGATCGGCCGCGAGATCGCCGGCAAGCTGATGGGTCTCGTCGGCTTCGGCTCGATCGCCCGCGACGTCGCCCATCATGCCCGCGCCATCGGCATGGAGGTCGCAGCCTACCATCCGCGCCTGCCCGTCGACGATCCCGCCTGGAGCGGCGTGCGGCGGCTGGAGCTCGACGAGTTGCTGGCCGAGGCCGACGTGATCAGCCTGCACGTCCCGTTGACCGCGGAAACCCGCGGCATGATCGACAAGAAGGCTTTCGCCCGGATGAAACCGGACGCCATCCTGATCAACACGGCGCGCGGCGGCATCATGGACGAAGCGGCTCTGGTCAAGGCGCTCAAGGCCGGCAAGCTCGGCGGCGCGGCGATCGACGTCTACGAGCAGGAGCCGCTCGGCAAGGACGCCGCCAAGGTTTTTGCGGGTACGCCGAACCTGATCCTGACCCCGCATATCGCCGGCAATACGGTGGAATCGAACGGGCGGGTGTCCGGGCTCGTCGCCGAGAAGGTCATGGCGGTGCTGGAGGAGCGGATTTAGGGTGCAGGTTGTTCGATCGGGAGAGGCCGCGCTTCCGACCTATTGTAGACTGCGTTGGCTGCGTCGATAGTGCTTCCTTCAAACTGGCCGGCCCATCGGGGCAAGGCCGTTGAATGAAAGTGACGAGAGTCAGTCATGCATGAGCTCGCTGTTCTGATTTCGATCCTCGGCGTCTTCCTGCTTGGGGCTATCAGCCCCGGCCCGAGTTTCGTCGTGGTCTCGCGTATCGCTATCTCGCGATCGCGCACAGATGGCGTCATGGCCGCTATCGGCATGGGCATTGGCGGTTTCGTCTTCGCGGCCATCGCGGTCGCGGGTTTGACGGCAATCTTGCTGCAGGTCGAATGGCTCAACATCGCGCTTAGGCTGGCTGGCGGCGCCTATCTTCTGTGGCTCGGCATTAACATCTGGCGCGCTGCTCCTGAACCGCTGGAGGTCTCCGAGACCACAAGCGAGCGACAAAGTACGCTGTGGACCTCGTTGCTGCGAGCACTCTTAGTCCAGCTTTCCAATCCCAAGACGGCAATCTTCTACGCATCCATGTTTGCCGCGTTGCTGCCATCCCCAACACCGTCGTGGATGTATTTTACTCTGCCGCCGATGCTCTTCCTGATCGAGTTTGGTTGGTACACCGTCGTCGCAGTCGGTTTCTCATCCCGCACGCCACGGGCGGCCTATCTCCGCTCTAAAATCTGGATCGACCGAACGGCCGGCGCGGTGGTTGGAGCCCTGGGCACCAAGTTGATGGTGGACAGTGTGCGCGCGTCGAGTTGAGCTTATTGGCGGACGCTGAGCCACCACCCAAGAAGCGAACGCCCCACGCTCATGGGGAAAGTCAGCCCGTGACCCACCACAGGCGCCGGTTGATCGGGGAGTTGCTCAGTGCGCCATTACGGGCTCACACGAAATCAAACCGATCGACATCGACCAGTCCCTTGTCGGTGATCTTGAGATGCGGGATCACCGGCAGGGTCAGGAAGGCGACCTGCAGGAAGGGCTCGGCCAGTACGACGCCGAGCGCCTTCGCCGCGGCGCGTAAGCCTTCCAGATCGTGCCGCACGGCCTCGAAGGGCTGCTCGCTCATCAGCCCCGCGACCGGCAACGCCAGCTCCGCCGTGACCGTGCCGCCATCGGCCACGGCGAAGCCGCCGCCGATCTCGATCAGCTTGTTGGCCGCCGCCGCCATCGACGCATCGTCGACGCCGACGACGCAGAGATTATGGCTGTCATGCCCGACCGACGAGGCGATGGCGCCGCGCTTCATGCCGAAGCCATGAACGAAGCCGCCGGCGATACCGCCGTTCTTGCCGTGCCGCTCGATCACCGTGACCTTGATCGCATCCTGCGCCAGATCGGGCAGGGCCTCGCCGTCGCGCGAGGGCAGGGCCATCGCCAGCCGCTCGGTGATGATCCGCCCTGGCACCACGCCGATCACCGGCGTCTCGCCGTCGCGGGCCTTCACCGCGAAATCGGCAGGAGAGAGCCTGCGGCTCTTCACGCTGCCGAGCCCGACCGGCGCGATCACCGCCCGGTCCGCGAACAGCGCCGCCTCGACCAGCCGGCCTCCCGTCAGGACCTGTTTCACCGAACAGGCGGCGAGGTCCTCGACCAGCACGATATCGGCGCGCTTGCCCGGCCCGATGAAGCCGCGATCGAACAGCCCGAAATTCCGCGCCGCCGAGAGCGAGGCGATGCGATAGGTCGCCAGCACATCGGCGCCCTCGGCGATCGCCGTGCGGATCATGTAGTCGAGATGGCCTTCCTCGCCGATATCGAGCGGGTTGCGGTCGTCGGTGCAGAAGGCGAGGAAGGGCGAGGCGTCGCGCGAGATCAGCGGAATCAGCTGATGCAGGTCCTTCGATACCGAGCCCTCGCGGATCAGGATCGCCATGCCCTTGGCGAGCTTTTCGCGGGCTTCGTCGGCGGTGGTCGTCTCGTGGTCGGTGCGGATGCTCGCGGCGAGATAGGCGTTGAGATCCAGTCCGCGCACCAGCGGAGCGTGGCCGTCGATATGGCGATGCGAGAAGGCCTCCAGCTTGGCGAGGCAGCCGGGATCGCGATGGATCACGCCGGGGAAATTCATGAACTCGGCCAGACCGATCACCTTGGGATGATCCATCATCGGCGTCAGGTCGCCGGCCTCGAGCTGCGCGCCGGCCGTCTCCAGATGCGTCGCCGGCACGCAGCTCGACAGGTTGACCCGCAGGTCCATCCGCATCGCCTCGGCGCAGGCGAGGAAATAGCGGATGCCCTCGACGCCCAGCACATTCGAGATCTCGTGCGGATCGCAGATCGCGGTGGTGACGCCATGCGGCAGCACGCAGCGTTCGAATTCGAGCGGCGTCACCAGCGAGGATTCGATGTGCAGATGCGTGTCGATGAAACCGGGCACGGCGATCAAGCCCTTGGCATCGATGACGCGATTGCCTTCGTAGGTCCCATACGTCCCGACGATGGTATCGCCGCAGATCGCGATATCGCTCTCGACCAGCGCGCCGGTGACGAGATCGAGGAGCCTGGCGCCCTTGATGACAAGATCGGCCGGCTCGTCGCCATACCCCTGGGCGATCCGGCGGGCGATCGTTGCTGCGTCGGTCATGAGGCGATTCCGTTCCTTCGACATTGCTCCAGCCTGCCTCTCTCAAACTGCATTGTCGACTTGGTCGGCGGCCCGGATCGGCCTAGATAGGGGCCGGCATTTCGAAAGCCCGGAGCCTTCGCATGAAACTCACCTGGTACGGCCATTCCGCTTTCCGCGTCGATATCGACGGCGCCGCCATCCTGATCGATCCGTTCTTCACCGGGAACCCGGCCTTCGAGGGCGATGTCGCGGCGATTTCCAAGGGCATCAGTCATATCGTCGTCACCCACGGCCATGGCGACCATGTCGGCGACACGCTCGATATCGCCGGAAAGACCGGCGCGACGGTCATCACCAATTACGATCTCGCCATGCATCTGGCCTCGCAGGGCCTGAAGAACTTCAGCCCGATGAACACCGGCGGCACGGTCGATCTCGGCCCGTTCAGCGTCACGCTCGTCCGTGCCGACCATTCGGCCGGGATGGGCGAGGGCGGCGTCAATGTCCCCGTCGGCAATGCCAATGGCGCGATCATCAAGGCCAAGGGCGAGAAGACGCTCTGGCACATGGGCGATACCGACATCTTCTCCGACATGGCGCTGCTCGCCGAGATCCACGGCGTGGAGGCCTGCATCTGCCCGATCGGCGATCGCTTCACCATGGGCGGCAAGGTCGCCGCGCTCGCCATGACCCGCTTCGTCAAGCCGAAACTCGCGATCCCCGCCCATTACGGCACCTTCCCGATCATCGACCAGAATGCCGATGCCTTCGTCGCCGGCATGCAGGGCAGCGGCATCGAGGTTATCCTGCCAAAGAAGGGCGAGGCTTTCGCGATCTGAGCCGGAGAAACCGGCCTGATCGCTCAATGCTGATTTACGTTTGCCCGTTCGCCGCGCTATAGCGCGGCGAACCGTTTTCCGGCGCGCGATCCGCGCCCTATCCAGGAGCCCGCCATGTCGGTCGATCTCGCCACCGTCAAACGCGTCGCGCATCTCGCGCGCATCGCCGTGCCGGAGGCCGATCTGCCCAAGCTGCAAGGCGAGCTCAACGCCATCCTCGGCTTCGTCGAGCAGCTCAACGAGGTGAATGTCGACGGCGTCGAGCCGATGACCTCGGTGACGCCGATGGCGATGAAGCAGCGGGAGGACGTGGTCACGGACGGCGAGATCGCCGATGCGATCGTCGCCAACGCCCCTGCCTCCGAGGACGATTATTTCATGGTGCCGAAGGTGATCGAGTAAGCGCGGAGCGCGCTGTTTCGATCATCCCGGAGACGCGAAGCGCCATCCGGGATCGCCATCCGCATGCAGAACGGAATTGATACCGTGACCGATCTCACCCGCCTGACGCTGACCGAGGCCCGCGACGGCCTGAAAGCCAAGACCTTCTCCGCGACCGAACTCACGAAGGCGCATATCGCCGCCGTCGAGAAGGCCCGCGCCCTCAATGCCTATGTGCTGGAAACGCCGGAGCACGCCCTGAAGCAGGCGGCAGCCTCCGACGAGAAGCTCGCCAAGGGCGAGGCCGGCCCGCTCGAAGGCCTGCCGCTCGGCATCAAGGACCTGTTCGCGACCAACGGCGTGCGCACCACCGCCTGCTCGAAGATCCTCGGCAATTTCGTGCCGGCCTATGAATCGACCGTGACGAGCCAGCTCTGGCGTGACGGCGCCGTGATGCTCGGCAAGCTCAACAACGACGAATTCGCCATGGGCTCGTCGAACGAGACCTCGGCTTTCGGCAATGTCGTGAACCCCTGGCGCCGCAAGGGCTCCAATGTGGGCGCCGGGCAGGGTGGTTCCGTCGAGGGCAACCATCTCGTTCCCGGCGGCTCGTCCGGCGGTTCGGCCTCGGCCGTCGCTGCCGATCTCTGCCTTGCCGCGACCGCGACCGATACCGGCGGCTCGATCCGCCAGCCGGCGGCCTTCACCGGCACGGTCGGCATCAAGCCGACCTATGGCCGCTGCTCGCGCTGGGGCACGATCGCCTTCGCCTCCTCGCTCGACCAGGCCGGGCCAATCGCCAAGACCGTGCGCGACGCCGCCGTGATGCTGCGCTCGATGTCCGGTCATGATCCGAAGGACACCACCTCGGTGGACATGGCCGTGCCGGATTACGAGGCGGCCGTCGGCCGCTCGGTGAAGGGCATGAAGATCGGCATTCCCCGCGAATACCGGCTCGACGGCCTCAATGCCGAGATCGACGCGCTCTGGCAGCAGGGCATCGAATGGCTCAGGGCCGCAGGCGCCGAGATCATCGAGATCTCGCTGCCGCACACCAAATACGCCCTGCCGGCCTATTACATCGTCGCCCCGGCCGAGGCCTCCTCGAACCTCGCCCGCTATGACGGCGTCCGCTACGGCCTGCGCGAGCAGGGCAAGGACATCGTCGAGATGTACGAGAAGACCCGCGCCGCCGGCTTCGGCGCCGAGGTCAAGCGCCGCATCATGATCGGCACCTATGTGCTCTCGGCCGGCTATTACGACGCCTATTACGTCCGCGCCCAGAAGATCCGCACGCTGATCAAGCGCGATTTCGAGACGGTCTATGGCCAGGGCATCGACGCCGTGCTGACCCCTGCCACGCCTTCGGCCGCCTTCGGCATCGGCGAGAAGGGCTCGGCTGATCCGGTCGAGATGTACCTGAACGACGTCTTCACGGTGACGGTGAACATGGCCGGGCTGCCCGGCATCGCCGTGCCCGCCGGCCTCGACGCGCAGGGCCTGCCGCTGGGCTTGCAGCTCATCGGCCGCCCCTTCGACGAGGAGACGCTGTTCTCGCTCGGCGAGGTGATCGAGCAGGCGGCGGGCCGCTTCGCCGTCTCGGAGCGCTGGTGGGGCTGAGCCGGATTCGGCTTTGCCAACACAGCTTTGAAACGCGCTGGCCATCCCGGATCGGCAGCGAAGCCGTGCCGGTTCGGAGGGCATGCCGGGCCGTTCCGGACGTGATCACGGGTCTTGCTTGGCGCACCCGGGATGACATGCCCGTTCCTTGGTCGTTAGGGTAGGTGGCTTTCTCCGAGGAAACGGCGATGATCTTCAGCCGCGTCATGACCTATGCCTGTCTGACGGCGCTTGCCGCCATACTCGCTGTCGTCGTCGCGCTGATGATTTTGCTGACGGTCGTCCAGCTCCTGCGGGGAGAGGCGATCCCCGATCCAGCCGCGCGAGCTATCGGAGCCGCCATTGCTCTCGGCCTCGCGCTGATCTGCCGGGCGGTGGCGAAGCGGCTGGTCTGACCGCTTCCCGCCCGAGTTCGGAAGGCGCTGCTCCAAATATCGTAAGACGAAAAAAGGGGCCGCTGAGCGGCCCCTTTTCAGATCGGTTGTCGTGGTTGCGCCGCGGCGTCAGTGAGCCGCCGTCGGTGTCACCGGCGGCTGGGCCGCCGCAGCCTTGCGCCGCTTTCCGCCGAGATCCGCCAGCCAGCGCACCATCACGTAGAACACCGGCGTGAAGATCAGGCCGAAGAAGGTGACGCCGAGCATGCCGGAGAACACCGCGATGCCCATCGCCTGGCGCATCTCCGCGCCGGCGCCGACCGAGATCGTCAGCGGCAGCACGCCGAGGATGAAGGCCATCGAGGTCATCAGGATCGGCCGCAGGCGGGTGCGGGCGGCGGCGATCGCCGCGTCGCGGCGGTGCATGCCCTCGTCCTCGGCCTGCTTGGCGAACTCGACGATCAGGATCGCGTTCTTCGCGGCGAGGCCCACCAGCACCACCAGGCCGATATCGACCAGGATATTGCGGTCGAGATTGGCGTAATTCACCCCGAACATCGCCGCCAGGATACACATCGGCACGATCAGGATGACCGAGAGCGGCAGCAGCCAGCTCTCGTAGAGCGCCGCCAGCAGCAGGAAGACGAACACCACCGCGAGCCCGAAGGCGATGATCGCCGTGTTGCCCGCGAGCTTCTCCTGCAGCGCGATCTCGGTCCATTCGAAGCCGAAGCCGGCCGGGAGGCGCTCCGCCGCGATCTTCTCGACCGCCTCGATGCCCTGGCCGGTCGAATAGCCATGCGCCA
Source organism: Allobosea sp. ASV33 (assembly GCF_016428755.1). GTDB lineage: Bacteria > Pseudomonadota > Alphaproteobacteria > Rhizobiales > Beijerinckiaceae > Allobosea. Next base: position 13,306 of record NZ_JAELTI010000033.1, on the reverse strand, counting down.
TCGAGAGCTGCACCTCCGCTGCCGGATAGAGGTTGTAGCGCGGCACGCGATAGGCGCCGGTCGTGTCCTGGAAGGACGCGACCGAACCGATCGGCACCATCTCGCCATCCGCGTTGCGGGTCTTGAGATTGGCGACGTCGCGCGTGGTCAGGCGGAACGGGTTGTCCGCCTGCGCCGTCACGCGATAGGTCCGGCCCAGCAGGTTGAAGTCGTTGATATAGGCCGATCCCATATAGATCGACAGCGTCTCGAAGATGCGCGTCACCGGCACGCCGAGCATCTCCGCCTTGGTGCGGTCGATATCGGCATAGATCTGCGGCGTCTTGGTCGAGAACAGCGTGAAGGGCTGCTGGATGCCCGGGACCTGCCCGGCCGAGCCGGCGACGATCCAGGCCGCGCCTTCGAGCGCCGCGAGCCCGCGCCCGCTACGATCCTGCACATAGCCCTTGAGGCCGCCGCCGGTGCCGATGCCCGGGATGGCCGGCGGCTCGATCAGCAGGGTGAAGGCTTCCGAGATGCCGAACATCTGCTGTCGGAGATCGGCGAAGATGCCCTGCGTCGTCAGCCCGGCCTTCACGCGGTCGGCGAAGGGGGAGAGTGTCACGAAGGCGACGCCGGTATTCGGCGCGATCGTGAAGGTCGCGCCGTCGAGGCCGGCGAAGGCGACGGTATGCGCCACGCCGGGGCGGGACAGCAGGATCTCGTTCGCCTTGCGCAGCACGGCGTCCGTACGCTCCAGCGAGGAGCCGGGCGGCAACTGCAGCACGGCAATGAAATAGCCGCGGTCGAGCTGCGGCACGAGGCCGGTTGGCGTTCTGCGGATGTCCCAGACCGTGGCGGCGATTAGGCCGGAATAGACGATCAGCAGGATCACCGCGATGCGGATGAGGCGCGAGGTGACGCGCCCATAGCTGCGCGACAGCCAGTCGAAGCCGGCGTTGAAATAGTGGAAGAACCAGCGGACCGGTGCGCCCAGCTTGTAGAAGAACCCGTGCTGCTCGTTCGGGTCATGCTTCTTGTGCGCCTTGAGCAGCACCGCCGACATCGCCGGCGACAGCGTCAGCGACACGAAGCAGGAGATCGCCGTCGAGGCCGCGATCGTCACCGCGAACTGCTGGTAGAACGTGCCCTGCAGGCCGCTGATGAAGGCGGTCGGGATGAACACCGCGCAGAGCACGAGCGCGATCGCGAGCAGCGCGCCGCCGACCTCGTCCATGGTCTTGTGCGCGGCTTCCTTGGGCGTGAGCCCCTCGGCGAGATAGCGCTCGACATTCTCCACCACGACGATCGCGTCGTCGACGACGATGCCGATGGCAAGAACCAGCGCCAGCAGCGAGATCGTGTTGAAGGAGATGCCGACCGCGCTCATCACCAGGAAGGTGCCGACCAGCGAGACCGGGATCGCGACGATCGGGATGATCGCGGCGCGCCAGGTCTGCAGGAACAGGATGACCACGATCACGACGAGCACGATCGCTTCGAGCAGTGTGTGCACCACCGCGTCGACGGATTCGCCGATGAACTCGGTCGGGTTGTAGATGATGCGGTGCTCGAGGCCGACCGGGAACTGCTTGGCCATCTCGGCCATGGTCGAGATCAGCTTGTCGGAGGTCGCGAGCGCGTTCGAGCCCGGCCGCTGGAAGACGCCGATGGCGACGGTGTTCTTGTTATCGAGATAGGCGTTGGTGGTGTAGTCCTGCGAGCCGAGCTCGACGCGGGCGATGTCGCGGACGCGGATCGTGCCGCCATCGGCGTCCGAGCGGACGACGATGCTTTCGAATTCGGAGACGTCGGTCAGGCGGCCGAGCGTGTTGACCGAGAGCTGGAAGGCCTCGTCCGACTTCGCCGGCGGCTGGTTGAGCGCGCCGGCCGCGACCTGCACGTTCGCCGCCCTGAGCGCCGCGACAACGTCGGCGCCGGTCAGGTTGCGCGCGGCGACCTTGGCGGGGTCGAGCCAGATGCGCATCGAGAAGTCGCGCGCGCCGAAGACCTGCACGTCGCCGACGCCGTCGACGCGGGTCAGCACGTCCTTCACGTAGAGCGAGGCGTAGTTGGAGATGTACTGCGCGTCGCGCGACCCGTCCGGCGAGATCATGTTGATGACCATCAGGAAGTCGGGCGAAGCCTTGCGGACCTGGATGCCGAGCGCGCGCACATCCTGCGGCAGGCGTGCCTCGGCCTGCGAGACGCGGTTCTGCACCAGCACCTGCGCCTGGTCGATGTCGGTGCCGCCCTTGAAGACGACGTTGATCGTCACCCGCCCGTCGCCGGTCGACTGCGAGGTGATGTAGAGCATGTCGTCGACGCCGTTCACCTCCTGCTCGATCGGGGTCGCCACCGTGGCGGCGACCGTCTCGGCCGAGGCGCCGGGATAGGTTGCGGTGATCGAGACCGTGGGCGGCGCAATCTCGGGATATTCGGCGATCGGCAGCGAGCGCTGCGCGATGGCGCCGGCGATCGTCAGCAGCACCGAGAGAACGGTGGCGAAGATCGGCCGGTCGATGAAGAAATGGGCGAAGCGGAACATGGGAATGTCCTGGCCGTAATAAGGCGGGTGGGCGCCCGGTGGCGTCCATGATTCAGTGCCGGGCCAGGATTGGCCCGAGAGGCGGGCGCCGGCTTTCAGGGAAAGCCGGCGCGGCAGGCGCTCAGTTGGTCGTCGCGACCTTGATCTCGCCGGGCTGCGGCGTCACCGCGACGCCCGGACGGACCATCGGGTTGGCGTTGCCGCCGACGATCACCTTGTCCTCGGGCGTCAAGCCGGAGCGGATCACCCGCAGGCCCTCGCTGAGCGGGCCGAGCACGACCGACTTGGGCACGACCTTGTTCTCGGGGCCGACCGTGAGCACGATCTTGTGGGCCTGGTCCGAGGCGATGACCGTGTCCGGCACCAGCAGCGCGTCGGATTCGCCGGCGAAGAAGCGCAGGCGGCCGAAGGTGCCGGGCGTCAGGAACTGGTCCTTGTTGTCGAACACGGCGCGGCCGCGGATCGTCGCCGAGCGGGCGTTGAGCGCGTTGTCGAGGAAGTTGACCTTGCCGCGGCGGCCCCATTTCGGCTCGTCGGACAGGCGCACCTCGACAACGGTTCCCGCATCCCGGCTGGCCCCGTCGCGCGGGTTGCTCATCCGCGCATAGCGCAGGAAGTCGGCTTCCGAGACGTCGAAGGTGAAATAGATCGGGTCGACCGCGACGATGGTCGTCAGCAGCGTCGCGCCCGACTGGCCGCCGGCGATCAGGTTGCCGGGATCGACGCGGCGGTTCGAGATGCGCCCCGCGATCGGTGCACGCACCTCGGTCCATTCGAGATTGAGCTGGGCGTTCTTGAGGGTGGCCTCGGCGCCCTGTTGGGTGCCGATCGCGCTGTTCAGGTTGGCGCGGCGCTGGTCGACGTCGCGCGCCGTGATCGTGCGGTTCTGCGTCAGGCCCTCGGCGCGCTCGACCTCGTTCTGGGCGAGTTCGACCTGCGCCTTGGCGCGGGCGACATCGGCGCGAGCGACGTCGACGGCCAGTTTGTAAGGCCGCTGATCGATGGTAAAGAGCAGGTCGCCCTTCTGGATCAGCGCGCCGTCGCGGAAATGCACGCTGTCGATGAAGCCGGAGACGCGGGCGCGCACCTCGACCTGATCACTGGCCTCGAACCGGCCGGTGAACTCGTCCCAGTTGGTGATGCGCTTGGCGAGCGGATTGGCGACCTGCACCGGAGGAGCCGGCGGAGCTCCCTGCGCGGCAGCGTCGAAAGCGGTGAGCGCGGTCGACGTGAAGGCGGCGGTGAGCACCAGACCGATGAAACGGCTGCGTGACATGACGGAACTCCGGGTAACGAGCCGGCACAACCAATGGGGGTTTCCGGCATTTTGCGCAAGAAGGGTTGGCGAGTGACGAATGTCAAGAACCATCACCCGTCAATCTGCACGATCTTGCGCCAGATACGCCACATTCCCGCCATCCGGTTGCAGGAGCGCAACGCGGCGGGCGGTTTTCGCCTCTCGCGAGTGCCGTTCCGGTGCAACGGAAGCTTGCCGCCCGCCCGCCGACATCGTAACGCGTAAGCGAATATAGCAGCCGGAAGAGACCAGATGAACGCGCATGCCCGCCCCGCCGACCCGAAGAAGCTGATCAAGGGCGCGACCGGCGATTGGGAGATCGTGATCGGCATGGAGATCCATGCCCAGGTCACCTCCAATGCCAAGCTGTTCTCGGGCGCCTCGACCGGCTTCGGTGCCGAGCCGAACGAGCATGTCAGCCTCGTCGACGCCGCCATGCCCGGCATGCTGCCGGTGATCAATGCCGAATGCGTCAGGCAGGCGGTGCGCACCGGCCTCGGCCTCAACGCCCAGATCAACAATCGCTCTGTCTTCGACCGGAAGAACTATTTCTACCCGGACCTGCCGCAGGGCTATCAGATCAGCCAGTACAAGAGCCCCATCGTGGGCGAGGGCGAGATCGTCGTCGATCTCTCCCCGACGGAGCAGATCACCGTCGGCATCGAGCGCCTGCATCTGGAGCAGGATGCCGGCAAGTCGATCCATGACCAGCATCCGACGATGAGCTTCGTCGACCTCAACCGCTCGGGCGTCGCGCTGATGGAGATCGTCTCCAAGCCCGACCTGCGCTCGGCGGACGAGGCGAAGGCCTATGTCTCGAAGCTGCGCACCATCCTGCGCTATCTCGGCACCTGCGACGGCGACATGGAGAAGGGCAATCTCCGCGCCGACGTGAACGTCTCCGTCCGCAAGCCGGGCGACCCGCTGGGCACGCGCTGCGAGATCAAGAACGTCAATTCGATCCGCTTTATCGGCCAGGCGGTCGACACTGAAGCGCGCCGCCAGATCGGCATCATCGAGGATGGCGGCACGATCGACCAGGAAACCCGGCTCTATGACCCCGGCAAGGGCGAGACCCGCTCGATGCGCTCCAAGGAAGAGGCGCATGACTATCGCTACTTCCCGGACCCGGACCTGCTGCCGCTCGAATTCGATGATGCCTTCGTCGAGAGCCTGAAGGGCGCGCTGCCGGAACTGCCCGACGCCAAGAAGGCGCGCTTCATCGCGACCTACGGACTCTCGCCCTATGACGCCTCGGTGCTCGTCGCCGAGCGCGAGCAGGCCGATTATTTCGAGGACGTCGCCAAGGGGCGGGACGGCAAGGCCGCGGCGAACTGGGTGATCAACGAGCTCTTCGGCCGCCTCAACAAGGAAGGCAAGGACGTCACGACCTCGCCGGTCTCGGCCGCGCAGCTTGGCGGCCTCGTCGACCTGATCGGCGAGGGCGTCATCTCCGGCCGCATCGCCAAGGACCTGTTCGAGATACTCTGGACCGAGGGCGGTGATCCCCGCGAGATCGTCGAGGCCCGCGGCATGAAGCAGGTCACCGACACCGGCGCCATCGAAAAGGCCGTGGACGAACTGATCGCGGCCAATCCCGACAAGGTCGAACAGGTCAAGGCCAAGCCGACCATGCTGGGCTGGTTCGTCGGCCAGGCGATGAAGGCCTCGGGCGGCAAGGCCAACCCGCAGGCCCTGAACGAGATCCTTAAAGCAAAGCTCGGCATCGAGTGATCGAAAATGCCGTCATCCCGGACGCAGCGAAGCGGAGATCCGGGATCCATGCCTGAACCTTCATCGGAAGCGTTCCGGCATGGATCCCGGGTCAAGCCCGGGATGACGGCGGTGTTTCCTGCGCAAGCTGGACGATTGGGATGACCCCCGCCGATCTCGTCATCCGCGACGCCGAAGCCGCCGATCTCCCTGCGGTCAGGGCGCTTTTGGTCGAGACCTGGCACGCCACCTATGACGGCATCTACGGCTGGCAGCGTGTCGCCGAGATCACCAATGCCTGGCACTCCCTGGAGAACCTGAAGGCCCAGCTCGGCCGCGACGAGGGCGTGTTCCTGGTCGCGTTGGTCGGCGAGGAGATCGTGGCGACAGCCTCTGCCCGGCAGGAGCGCGACGGTGCGGCGCTGCTGACGCGGCTTTATGTCCTGCCGAACCGGCAGGGCATCGGCATCGGGCGCACCCTGCTGCAGGTCGCGCTCGCCTGTTTCCCGGAGGCGCCGGTGGCGCGGCTCGAGGTCGAGGGCCAGAACGAGCCGGCCATCATCTTCTACGAGCGTATGGGCTTCTTCCTGCAAAGGCAGGCGCGCTTTGACGGGCGCGACGACACGCCCAATACGCTGCTTATGGCGAAGCGGCTGTTCGTCGCCTGAGCACGCCGCCCACGGACGAGACACGGCTATGACGAAAACCGACGCTTCCGAAATCCGCATGCGCGAGGCGACAAAGGCCGACGTGCCCCGCGTTGCCGAACTCATCATGCATGGCGCGTCCGTGCAGAAGCGCACGGATGAGCAGATTGCGGAAGAGGCGCGAGACCCGGTCTATCTCAAGGCCTTCGACGTGATCGCTGCCAATCCCTACAACACGCTCTTCGTCGCCGAGTTGGAGGGCAGGGTGGTGGGCACCTACCAGATCACGATCCTGCCGGGCCTGGCCGAGCGCGGGCGCATCCGCGCCAAGATCGAGAGCGTCCATGTCGCGCCCGAATGCCGGGGCCGCGGCATCGGCGCGATCATGATGCGCCATGCGATCGCTTTCGCAGCGGAGAAGGGCGTCGGCCTCGTCGAGCTGACGTCGCACAAGGCGAGGCCCGACGCGCATCGTTTCTACGCCGGCCTCGGCTTCGTGCAGAGCCATGAGGGCTTCAAGATGGCACTCTCGCCCTGAGCGGTTGACGAGACGAAGAACCTCCTCGTCATCCCGGATCTCCGCTTCGCTCCGTCCGGGACGACACGCTCTTGAGGCAGCGGAGGCAGGCGCGGGAAGGGGCTCCTTCAAGACATGGTGCGGTCGCACCGAAAGCGCACCGCAGCCCCTTCCGGACCCTTCGCAAGCTTCCTAGGTTCTGAAGCGAGGCCTCCCGCCTGAAAGGAAGCGACCGATGTCCGAAGCCCCCGCCAAGCCGATCGACCTCTATTACTGGCCGACGCCGAACGGCTTCAAGATCACGATCATGCTCGAAGAGACCGGGCTGCCCTACACCATTGTCCCGGTGAATATCGGCAAGGGCGACCAGTTCAAGCCGGATTTCCTGGCGATCTCCCCGAACAACCGCATGCCGGCGATCGTCGATCCTGACGGGCCGGGCGGCAAGCCGATCTCGGTCTTCGAATCCGGCGCGATCCTGCAATATCTCGGCCGCAAGACCGGCCAGTTCTACCCGAAGGACGAGCGCGGCCGCGTCGAGGTCGACGAATGGCTGTTCTGGCAGATGGGCGGCTTCGGCCCGATGCTCGGCCAGACCCATCATTTCCGCCTCTACGCGCCCGAGAAGGTGCCCTACGCCATCGACCGCTACACCAACGAGGCCAACCGTCTCTATGGCGTGCTGAACCGGCGCCTCGAAGGCCGTGACTATATCTGCGGCGATTACTCGATCGCCGACATGGCCTGCATCGGCTGGGCGCGCGGCTGGGAGCGGCAGGGCCAGGATATCAAGCAGTTCCCGAACGTCGCGCGCTGGCTGGAGACGATGATGGCGCGGCCCGCCGTGCAGCGCGGAGTCAAGGTCGGCGAGGAATTGCGCAATCCCGCCGGCATCAGCACGCCCGAGGAAAAGGCGATCCTCTTCGGTCAGAAGGCGCGTTGAACATAGGCCGTCATGCCCGGGCTTGACCCGGGCATCTCTGGGTCAGGAGATCCTCGGGTCTGCGCTTCGCTTCGCCCGAGGATGACGTTTTCCCGCCATCGGCGGCAAAACGTCAATTCATCCGGTTCCACTTCACCGAGCGGCAGATCAGACCACCCATGACGCAGCCGGCGGTCGTCAGCGTGCTGCCCGACAGCGTCATCGTGCCGGAATAGGTCTTGCCGTCCTCGGGATTGAAGGCGCTGCCGCTCCACTTGTTCGCGCCGTTCGGCTTCATGTCGTAGAAGATGCGCTGGCCGACCTTGGCCGGACCCTTCTCGTCCTTGAGCCAGGAGAGCGCCCCGCAGAGCGCCTCGCCGCATTTGGTGAAGCGCACGCGCGAGGCGCCGGTGTCGCGCTCCCAGGTGCCGACGACCTCCTGCGCCGAGGCAGACGAGAGGCTCGCCAGCAGTCCGAGCGCAGCGAAGGCTGCAAGCTTAGATCCGGTTCCGTGATGCATCCGATCCTCCCTGTTCGACCAGCTATGTCTGCATGGTTCAGATATGAACCATATCCGGGATTTGGCCCGCCTCCAAGCTGCCGCAGCGGAAGAGGTTTTCGCTGCTTCCGCTGCGCAAGGTGAATCCATTCTCAACGAGCGCCGGCATGACGTTAGATCAGGCTATTGAAATCACGTCGATTTTCGGGATTCCGAGATGAATCCTTCGTTGATTTAACCGGCTGATTACGTCTCGTTGAGACTCGATTCATCGCGAAATTTAGGACGCATTTTAAAGATCGGACCCACTCTCGCATTCATCAGCCGGGGCCTTTGGACGGGTGGCCGGCACAACGACAAGAGGGTGGTTTGTCATGGCACGCATGGAGATGAGCGCTGTTCCTGCTTCGCTGGTGATCCCAGCGGAGGTGTCGGCGGAAGCTTATTACGAACTGGGCCTGATGCATGCTTCGGGGCGGGCGGGAGCCGTCGACCTGGTCAAGGCGCAGATGTGGTTCAACGTCGCCTTTGCCCGGGGCTGTGCCCGTGCGGCGGCGCATCGCCAGGAACTGGCGCTGGAGATGGACCGGGACCAGATCGCCTCGGCGCTGCGCGAGGCCCGCGCTTTCCTGACGCGGCACTGAGGCCACGTTCGGCATCCGCAAGGATGGCGCCTTACGGCGCCGTTCAGAACGCCGCGACGCCGCCCGAGGGCGGGGGCTGGTTGCCCCTGCGATCCCTGGTGATGGTATCGGGCGTCACGGACAGGATTTGACAAAGCAGCGCCAGGCAGCTGGCGAAGGCGAGACCAATGAGCAGCATAGGCAGGCTCCTCGTCGTCAACGCCTCAATCTAGCATCGAATTGATCTGCCGGCTCATCGATTCCGGGCATGACGGCCCTGCGCACGAGCCTTGTGGGGTGCGAAGGCGGCAGCTATAAGCGCGCCGCATTTCCTTTTTTCGTACCCGTTCCAAGGATCGATCGATGGCTGTCCAGCGTACCTTCTCCATTCTCAAGCCCGACGCGACGAAGCGCAATCTCACCGGCGCGGTCAACGCGGTCATCGAGAAGGCTGGCCTGCGCATCGTCGCGCAGAAGCGCATCCAGATGACCAAGGCCCAGGCCGAGACCTTCTACGCCGTCCACTCGGCCCGTCCGTTCTTCGGCGAGCTCGTCGAGTTCATGACCTCCGGCCCGGTGGTCGTGCAGGTTCTCGAAGGCGATGACGCCATCGCCAAGTATCGCGAAGTGATGGGCGCCACCAACCCGGCCAACGCCGCCGAGGGTACCGTCCGCAAGCTCTTCGCCCTCTCGGTTGGTGAGAACACCGTGCACGGCTCGGATGCGCCGGAGACCGCCGCGATCGAGATCGCCCAGTTCTTCGCGGGCAACGAGATCGTCGGCTGATTTTCAGTCGCCTGCTGAAAAGCAGAAAGGCGGGCCGGTATCCGGCCCGCCTTTTCTTTTTTGCCTGTGGTGAGGCCATGGCAGGGCAGACCCGGCCATGGCCCGCGAAGCCTCAGAGCCCGAAGGAGTAGCTCGATCCTGTGTCGAACGAGTAGCTCGCCGACAGGCCGAAGGTGAGCGAATCGCGCGAGCCGAACGGCCTTACGATCGGGGAGCGCGTGGCGTCGCCGACCAGGCGCTTGTACTCGACATAGGCCGTGGTCTTGAGCTGGTCCGACCAGCTATAGGTGACCTGCGCCAGGGCGCCGTAGTGATGGACGCCGGCATTGAAGCGCTGCAGCAGGCCGCCCGTGCCGGGCATGGCGCCGGCGGTGCCGAAATAGGTCCGGACGTAGTCGGCGGATGCGATCCGCATGCGCGGGCCGATGCCGAGCGTCCAGGGACCGAGCGTCGAGAAGGCATCGAGCTTGAAATCGGCGACGATGCCGTCATGCGCGACGATGCCGCGGCGCACGTCGACGCGGCCGCGCAGCCAGGAGGTCGGGTAGAATTCCGCGAAACCGCCGGCCTCGGCGCCGAACTTGGTCGCGGGCACGGCGACGAGCGCCGGATTGACCTTGGCGCTGCGCTTCCAGAGCAGGTCGCCCGAGAAGCCGATGCGCCAGCCCTGGCCGGAGAACACGCCGATGCTGAGCATCGCGTCGTCCTCGGCGCTCCACCAGGTGCTCTTCAGGCCCCGGCCCAGCGAGATGATCGGGCGCGCCCGGAAAACATAATCGTCCGAACCGGTATAGTCCGGCTGATAGCGCACGCCGGCACCCAGCGTGAGGTACCAGTTCTGCGCCGACTGGGGCGAAGTCAGGGTCGAGTAGTCCTTCGACTGGGCCTTGGCCTGGCCGGGAAGCAAAAGGGCGAGGCAGGTCGCAAGACCGGCCAGATACGCAACGCAACGCATGATCCAGAACTCCGACGCTATGGCGTCTCAGATAGGCGATGCCCGCAATCTGGCTGACGAGGTTTAATGCGCGGTTAAGGTTCCCATTTCGTTATCTTCAGCATTTTCAAGTGGTTGACTTGCCGAGCTTTTCATCTGCGATCGGCGCCGGCTTCAGCGCGCCTCGGGAGGTTCGGTCTCCGGCGGAGCGCTCTGGGGACCGATGAATTCGAGGATCGCTTTCGAGAACGCCAATATGGCGGCCTCCCGATTCACGACGCACATCGCTTGCGCGAGATCGGCGAAGTCTTCCGCGCCGATCTGGACCACGACCTTGGAGTTGCCGCGCCCCGAGGCAATCGCGCCGCTGACGGTGAGCCCGCTTCTTTGCAGGCCGTCGGAGCCTTTTCCGACCCATGTCCCGTGGCCGATTCGAACGCGGCCCTCGTACTGCCAGCGGCCGCCGCCTTGCAGGGGCGCCCGCCAGAGCTGGCTGTGTTCGCTCATCATGTCACCTTCGCTTTGCCCAGGTTGCCTCATGAAGCAGTCGGGCCGCGAAAGCCAGATGGGCGTCTGCAACGCAGCGCCGTGCAGGCGCTCCACGAGATCGGGATGAAGTGCGACGGCGGGTGATTTTGAATACCGCCCATTAATCGATGGTGGGGAGAATGATCGCAGGCCGGGATGCCGGTCGAAAGATACTCCAGAAGGAGCGGCGATCATGGAACTGGCGATCCTCTGGCTGCTCTGCGCAGCCATCTTCCTCGAATTGGCCGAGCGCGCGCCCGAGATCGATTTCGACTAGACCCATGGCCCGAAATCGGAAGCGCGGTTTCGGGAAGAGCCATATTGGCACAAGGGCTGGTCGCGTTTGAGATGCACCCGAGAGGATGCACCGTCGCGATCTAGCCGTCGCCCAGGAACGACCAGGCCGCCCAGCCCAGGAAGACGATCCACGCCGTCATCGTCACGGTGATGCCGCCCAGGAGCAGGAAGCTCACGGCCTTGCTTCCCGTCTTTTCCGCGTCGCACTCGGGTTCGTCCATCATGTCATGCCGTGGCCATCGGGCGCCGCGGCGGTTCGCCGGGGCCGAGCCCGGCCGCAAGGACCGCATTGGCTCACCCGCGAAGCTTGACGCGATCGACTGGCGGCCCAGCAACCCCCAAATGGGTGCAGGCAGGGTCGCAACCCTGGCGTGAGAGCCGCACCATCCTGAAATCGGCAGCTCGGCAACGATGCGCCTCTTGACCTCCGGCCCGCTCTATGGCCATGCCGGAGCACGGGCTGGGCATCGTGGTCTTCGATGCGCTCGTTCTCGAAGGACAGGCGAAGTCATGAAGATGCGGCGGATGGGTGCGGTCGTTCTGGCCGGTGGACTGTCGATTCTGGCGAGCGTTTCGGCCTATGCCGCAAGCAGCTCGACGACCTTGCCGCCGCCAGACCCGACGGCGAAGAACCTGACTCCCTACATGATCCAGTTGCGCGCCTTCGACGCCTGCCTGATCACGCAGTCGCAATTGATGGGCACGACGCGCGAGGCGGTCCACACCCCGTGCAGCTGCTACGCCAAGGGCACGGTCAATGCGATGACCAAGGACGAGATCCAGGCCTTCCGCGATACCGGCTATTTCAACGACACGGCCCGCCAGAAGGGCCTGCAGTTCATCGACCAGTGCAAGCTGAAGCGCCCGTTCTGAGCGCCCTGCCGGCTTTCTCACTCTCGTAAGATAGATGGGTCATTCGGGGCGACCCACCGAGTCCGACCTTCGGTCGGCCCGATAACAGGCTTCGCAAGACCCGGGATCCATGCCTGAATCGTTCCGGCATGGATCCCGGGTCTTCGCTTTAATCCGTCCGGGCTGATCCGCGCGAATATCGATCAGGCCTCCGCCTTTCGCCTTGCTGCTGACAGACTCCTGACAGAAGTTGTCAGCGCGGCTGAGCCATTCTGCCGCAGGTTCACATCACAGTTCGTTCGATCGGTCCCGGTCGAACGTAACAGGTGTTGGACCGGGAGACGGGTGGGAGACGCCGCCGTGCAGCGCGCTGAACGATTGCTCGACATGATCCAGAGCCTGCGTCGCCGCAGGCGCCCCGTGACGGCAGAGACGCTGGCCTCCGAGCTCGACGTGTCCGTGCGCACGGTCTACCGCGACATCGGCGCGCTGGTGCGCCAGGGCGTACCCGTGCGCGGCGAGGCCGGCATCGGCTACGTCCTGGATGCAGGCTTCGACCTGCCACCTCTGATGCTTTCGCCCGACGAGATCGAGGCCGTGCTGGTCGGCATGCGCTGGCTGAGCGAGCGCGCCGACCCGGTGCTGGCGCGCGCCGCCGAGGATGTCGTCAGCAAGGTCGCGGCGGTGCTGCCGCCGCATCTGCGGCCGATCCTGCTCGATGGCGCCTTGTTCGCAGCCTCCCATCCGGGGGACGTGCCGCCCGATCAGGTCGATGTCGCGGCGGTGCGCGCCGCCATTCGCAACGGCCGCAAGCTCTCGATCCACTACAGCGACGAGAGCGGCCAGGCGACGCAGCGCATGATCTGGCCGATCGGCATGACCTTCTACGAGCGCGTGCGCATCGTCATCGCCTGGTGCGAGCTCAGGCAGGCCTTCCGCCATTTCCGCACCGACCGCCTGACCGGCCTCGTCGCGCTGGAGGAACGCTATCCCGCCCGCCGCGCCGACCTCTTCCGCCGCTGGCAGAAGGAAGAGGAGAGGGCGAAGGAGGAGTGGGAGCGCTGCAAGCGCGAAGGCGACAGCGCGGCTCAGCCGCGGATGACGGCCCCGCCTTCGAGCCTCGCGCGGCCGGAAGCGACTTCCGCCAGCGCCGCCGGATAGAGC